>NZ_JAELTQ010000235.1 GCF_016428905.1 Dyella sp. ASV24
GGCCCAGACCGGGGGCAACCGCGATCACTACCAGCTGCTTGCCGCCGAGGCCTACCGTCAGGAAGGCCAGCTTGATCGCGCCGCCCCACTGCTCGACGGCATCCGCCGCCAGCGGCTCACCGGTGATGAACCTTCTCGACTCGATCTGCTGCAGGCCGAGTGGGCGTTGAAGCAACACAACGCGCCGCGCGCTCTGCAACTCACTACCCAGCCCAACATCAGCGTCCCCCCAGCGCTTCAGCTGCGACTGCTGGAACTACGCTCTCAGGCCATGCAGCAAACCGGCGACCTGTGGGGCGCAGCGCGGTCACGCGTGGAGATGGACGCGCAACTGAGCGGCCTGGACCAGGCCCAGAACCGCAAAGAGATCGTGTCGCTGCTCAGCAAACTCGGTGTCGACCCGCTCAAGCAGCGGGCTGCGGCCATGCAGGCCAGCGATCGCATGCTGCCCTGGGTCAACGAAGCGCTGACGCAGCTCGGCGTGGCCGTGGCACACCCGGCGCCCGCGCTGGAACAGGAAGTGGGCACCATGATCCCGGGCGAAGGCGCCAATGTGCGCGAGGGCTTCAAAATGCCCGCCCATATCGCCTTGCTGCTTCCCACCAGCGGCAATCTCGCGGTGGCGGGCACGGCAATCCGGGAAGGATTTTTCGCAGCCTATGCCGATTCCGCGCGTAACCACACACCGCGTCCGCCAGTACGCGTCTACGACAGCGGCGGCACCACCACTGGCGCAGTGAAGGCCTACCAGCAGGCGGTGACCGATGGTGCGCAACTTGTCATTGGCCCACTGACACGCGGCGAGGTGTCCGCACTGTTCAGCCTGCCCGAGTTGCCCGTGCCTCTGCTTGCTCTCAACCATCCCGACGATAAGAGCCTACCCGCCAACGGTGTCAGCGAATTTGGCCTGCTACCGGAAACCGAAGGTGCGCAAGCCGCCGACCACATGTCAGAAGGCGGTATCACCAACGCCTTTGTCATCGTGAGCAACGACGATTTCGCGCAACGTGCAGCCAAATCGTTCAAGGCCGAGTTTGAAGCGCGTGGCGGGAAAGTCGCCGGCACCGGCAACCTGGCTGGCAGTGGTGTCAACTTTGCCTCCACCATTTCCGGCCTCGGCATGCCCACCGACAACGGCGACGCCAGCACCAGTAGCAACACAGGCCTGTTCATCAGCATGCGCCCCCAGCAGGCTCGCCTGCTGCTGCCGCAGATCAAGCTTGCCCGCGTGAACCTGCCGGTGTTCGGCACCTCACATATCTATGCCGGTACCGATGACGCCAGCGCCAATCGCGACCTCGAAGGCGTAGAGTTTTGCGATGCGCCCTGGATGTTCGATGCGCAACCCGGCCTACCCAACCACGCCGACGTCGCCTCGCAGCTGCCCGCTGCACGAGGCACCTCCGCACGCCTGTTCGCGTTTGGCATGGATGCGTGGAACCTCGCCCCCTACCTCGACTGGCTGCGTGCACACGCGGGCAGCTATCTGCCGGGCGCAAGTGGGCAGCTGACCTCGGACCAGTTCGGACGCATCCGACGCGTATTAGTGTGGGCCAAGTTCCAGGATGGCCTTGCCCATCCGATCAATGGCAGCCTGCAGATGGACACCGAGCCCGCACTGGCGCCGCCGACCGATGCGACCGGCACGCAGCAACCGCAGACCGAACAGCCCGCCACGCAGCATTGATGCGCGCGGCTGGCGCCGCCTTTGAACAACGCGCCTGTGCGGAACTCCAACGCGCAGGCTTCGTTGTGCTGGATCGCAACTACACCACACGTTATGGCGAACTCGATCTGGTGATGCTCGACGGCGGCACAGTCGTCTTCGTGGAAGTACGTCACCGACTCCACGCCACCCACGGCGGCGCCGCCATCTCCGTCACCGCGAGCAAGCAGGCTCGCATCATCGCCGCTGCGGGACTCTGGCTGGCTGCCCATCCGAAACGCGCGCAACACCCCTGCCGTTTCGACGTAATTAGTTACGACGGCCCCATCGCCAACGCGCGCATGAACCACTGGCGCAACGCGTTCGAAAGCTGCTGAGCACTTGGTGCTTCAGCATCACGGCAGCATGCGCCAATATGAACGCAACGCGCCGCCAGATTCAGGTTCATCAAGAATCTGACACGACGGGATACGAATCCTGTCATCACGTGTAGTCAAAACCCTACACGTCAATCGTTTCGTTGCTGACACACTTTTAGAGTTTTCTCAGCACAATAGTCAGCAACACAAATGTCGTTGCTTTCTTACAAGTGAAACTGTTGTTCCCGGACATTGCCTCGAGGCGTCAACCTCTTTTGCAAAGCAGGCATGTGTCTTTAAAGTTGAAAAGTGTTTCCCTTGCTTGTTTCTGAACAAGGGCGCCGGCCATCCAAACGTTTGAATGTGAAGGCCTGCACACGTAGCGGAGCGTCATGCCGCTGCACATATTCGGCAACAGAAGCGACATACGAGAAAAAGTAAGCAGACTCCGTCACATTTTTCGGTGTCTGCGGTAGTCATGAGCGGAATGGGTGCGATCTACTAAAAAAAGGTGCCTACCGCTATCGCGCGGCGATATCGCAGGCATCGTCCGGAATTCCAGGTCGCCCAAGGCGTCACTGGACTTAAGGAACAGGGAGCTCGGAATGGAATCTACGATCATCATCTTGCGGACACGCTTGCTGCCCGCTGCTGCGTCAAACCCCATGCGCTCATCGGCTGCTGCCGATCGCATACGTGCTCACTTGGCACGTGATTCCTCGCCACGCATACAGCCACAACGCTGAGTCCATCGCTTTTCCACGCCACCCATCAAGGCTGGCGCGTACCGATGTGCGTGGCCGAAACATTACGCCACCGAAGTCTTTCAACGTAACCACCCCTCTATTCAGTCTGCGAGTACGTCGTGAAAAAGGAATTCTCCAAGCGTGCCCTCTCGTGCTGCGTGCTGCTGGCCGCGGCAAGTCTCGCCGGCTGCGGTACACCGCCGGCCAAGGACTTCGGCGGCTCGTGGAAACCAGTGAACCATTTCCAAGACGCTCCTTCGGAGATCCCGCTCAATCAGGCGTACACCTATTACGCCGCGCCAATGGACGAAACGCTCCGCACCATGCTCAGGCGCTGGACCAAGGACGCCGGCCTGCAGTTCTCTTATCAGCTGCAGTCGGACTACACCTTGTACAAGGCGGTCACACAGATCCACACCACGGACGTCTATTCGGCGACGTCCGAGCTTTCGTCCATTTATGCAGCGCAGGGTGTGTCGGTTACCACCGACGGCCATGAAATACGCGTCAGTGCTGCTCGCATGTCGGATAGCACTGGCACTACGGGAGCACCTGCCAGCGGAACACAACCGAACACCCCCGCTCCGCAGAACACGCCGCCTGCACAGGCCAAATGACGTCGACCAGGAACCGTTGAGATGACCGCGCAGGGCTTTCGCAAATGCTAAAGAAAAAGACTTCCACCAAGATCGATGAGGCGGTCGCCAAGTCCGTCAACTACGAGCTGACCGTCGCCGACATCGCGCGACGTAGCGAGCGCCGAGCGTGGTGGGTGGCTTTCTCCGCGATCGGCATGTCGCTGATCCTCGCGGGTGGCTATTTCTACATGTTGCCGTTGAAGGAAAAAATCCCTTATGTCGTGATGGCAGATGCCTATACCGGCACCAGCACAGTGGCGCGGCTCAACGAGGATTTCCTCAATCAGCGTATCAGCACAAGCGAGGCTATCAACCGCAGCAACATCGCGCATTTCGTGCTCGCACGTGAATCCTACGACGTGGCGATGATCAATCTCCGCGATTGGGCAACCGTGCTCACCATGTCGGCACC
>NZ_JAELTQ010000236.1 GCF_016428905.1 Dyella sp. ASV24
CGAAAAGCCCGGCCGACCCTCACGGACCGGCCAGCTTTATCGGCCGGCGACGCGACGGGGGTGCCCTTTCTTTGGGTTACTTTTCTTTGGGCAAGCAAAGAAAAGTGACTCGGCCTCCGGCAGGAGGGCGAAACGCCCGCCGCGTAGGCGGCCCGGTCGCGATCGCTAAAACCAAATACCGAGGCTCTGGATCCCGGCCTGCGCCGGGATGACGATCTAGATGAAACGATACGACGAGCCCCCTACACCAACTCTCTCCCCGAAGGGGGGAGAGAGCAGTACTAAGGCGTCCCGAGCACAGGAATTGCACCCCAAGCCAGCAAGAAATCGAGAGCGCCAACGCCAAAAGGCGCAAAACACTCAGTTCGACACCACTGAACCCTGCCACCCACCCCCTAACGCCTGAATCAACGCCGCCGTATCACTGAGCCGCGCCGCCTGCGCCTGCACCCGTGACATGCGCGCCTGCTGATACGCCTGCTGCGCATTAATCAACGCCAGCACATTGACGTAGCCCAGCTGCTGCTGTTTCTGCGTAAGCGCCAGCGTGCGCTCAGCTGCCTTCTCCGCATCATCGGCGGCGGCGAGGGCGCGCGCATCGCTGTCGATGGCGTAGAGCGTGTCAGCCACATTCTGGAATGCACCAAGCACCACGCCCCGATACTGCGCGGCGGACTGCTGAAGGGCTGCTTCTGCAGCACGTTGCTTGTGCTTGAGCGCGCCGAAGTCGAATACGGTCTGGCTGACGCTGCCGGCCAGCGACCAGAACACGTTGTCGTCGGTGAACATCCGCGTAAACGAAGTGGAACTGCTGCCGTAGGCGCCTGACAGTGTGAACTGTGGCAGGCGGTTGGCCAGCGCCACGCCAACCTGCGCGCTGGCGTCGTGCACGTTTTCCTCGGCAGCGCGCACGTCGGGGCGTTGCGTGACAAGTTGTGAGGGCACGGCCTGCGGAAGTGATACCGGCAAGGTGAGATGTTCGAGCTCGAATTCGGGTGCGCCGGCCTGGTCAGGCATGTCGCCACACAACACGGCGAGCAGGTCGCGATTCTGCTCCAGCTGTTTTTCGAGTGGTGGAAGCGATTGGCGTGCCTGGGCAAGCGCGCTTTCCTGGGCGGCGACATCCAACCCGGAGGCATAGCCCAGCCTTGCCTGATCATGCAGGATAGTCAGCGCCTTCGTTTGTGCGTCGATGACGGCCTGTGTGGCTTCGATCTGTGAACGCAGTGAGGCTTCCTGGATGGCTGCGTTCACGACGTTGGCCGCCAACGTCAGGCGTGCGGCTTCCAGTTGGTAGCGCTGGTTGTCGGCTTGCGCTTGCAGCGATTCCACCGTGCGTCGGTTGAGTCCGAATACGTCGGGCGCATAACTGATGTTGAGCTGGGCGGTGTGCAGTGTGTAGTAGGTCGCGTTCGACGTGAGCGTGGGCGAAAGTGTGCCTACGGCATCGCGTTGACGGGATGGCGAGTAACTGAGCTGGGCGGACGGAAAGAACGTGGCACGCTGTGCCGCTACGTTCTCCTGTGCCTGCTTCAGCGCTGCGGTGGCGGCGTCGAGATCGGGATTGTGCGCAAGCGCGCGCTGGACGCGACGGTTGAGCGCGTCCGACCCGAAGACCTCCCACCAGGTTTTCGCAATAGCCTCGTTGCTGGACCACTGCTGGGATGCACCGCTTGTGCTCCCCACTGTGGATGCCTGCGGCTGGCGTGTGACCTGTGTTGGCGTTGGTGTCGTGGGGCGTTGGTAGTTGGGGCCGACGGCGCAGCCAGCGCAAGCCGTCAATGCAGCTGCGAGCACATACCAGCGCGGCGTCTTTCCGGCGCGGATCATGGCGTGCCTCCTGCGTGTCGACGCTTCCGCCGCTTATGCGACCACTCCACCACCAGCACCTGCAACGCGGGGGCGACGACGAGCAGCATGACCGGACCGATCAGCATGCCGCCGACCACGACGGTGGCGAGCGGACGCTGCACCTGGCTGCCGATACCAGTGGACAACGCTGCAGGCAGCAGGCCGATGCAGGCGGACAAGGCGGTCATCAGCATCGGGCGCATGCGTTGTTCGGCCGCTTGCGCCATCGCTTCCAGCGGAGACAAGCCGGTGAATATCAGGTGGTTGAAGTAGGTGATGACGAGAATGCCGTTCATCACGGATACGCCGAACAACGATACAAAGCCGATGGCAGCGGAGATGCTGAAATCCAACCCTGAGAAGTACAGCGAGATGATGCCGCCGGCGATGGAGAAGGGGATGGCCGCCAGGGTGAGCAGACTGTCGCGCAGCGAGTTGAACAGGGCGAAGAGCAGGGCGAGGATCAAACCCATGGCAATCGGCAACACCACGGCAAGGCGCTGCTTGGCCTGCTGCAGGTCGTTGAACTCGCCCGCCCATGCCAGGTGGTAGCCCGGTGGCAAGGTGACGTGCTCGGCGATGCGCTGCTGCGCCTCGGCCACGGTGCCGCCGAGATCGCGCCCACGCACACTGAATTTCACCGGCACGAAGCGCTCGTTGCGTTCGTGGTAGATGTACGAAGCGCCGGTGTCGAGGCTGATCTTGGCGACATCGCGCAGCGGTACGTAGCCGGTGCCGCCGTTGGGAAGGCTATAGCCCACCTGGATATTGCCGATGTCCTCGATACTGCGACGGTACTGTGGCGCAAGGCGCACCACCAGGTCGAACTGGCGATCTCCTTCCAGCACGGTGCTGGCCGACGTGCCACCGGCTGCCGCTTGCACCACGGTATTGATGTCACCGGTATTGAGCCCGTAGCGCGCGGCTTTGGCGCGGTCGATCGTGATGTTGAGGTTGGGCTGACCCAGTACGTGGAATACGCCAAGGTCTTGTATGCCGCGTACCTGCTGCATCTGGTGCATGACTTCGTCGGCAAGGCGTTCCAGTTCGGGCAATTCGGGCCCGACGATCTTCACCGAGTTGGCGCCCTTCACGCCGGACAGGCCTTCCTCGATGTTGTCCTGGATGTACTGCGAGAAGTTGAACTCGACGCCGGGGAGCGCGTTCTCGAACTCACGCTGCAGATCGGCCACCAGTTTTTCCTTGGTGTGGCCGCTGGGCCAATCGTCCTGTGCCTTGAGCGGGACGAACAGCTCTACGTTGTAGAAGCCGGAGGCATCACTGCCGTCGTCAGGGCGGCCGTGCTGCGACACCACCGTCACTACCTCCGGATGCTTGAGCAGGATGCGGCGTAGCTCATTCACCTTGTCCTGGCCGGCCTCCAGCGAAATGGTGGGCGGCATGGAGGCGCGTATCCATAGGTTGCCTTCCTCCAGTGCGGGCAGGAACTCGGTGCCCACGCGCGTCAACAGCAGTGCGGCCAGCAGCAGGAAACCCACGCCTAGCCCCACGGTGGTACGGCGGCGTTCCAGCGCCCAGCGCAGTACCGGCGTATAGACGCGGCGGATGGCCCGCACGAATACCGTCTCGGTTTCCTTCACGTGCTTGGGCAACAGAAGCGAGGCCAGCACCGGCGAGATGGTAAAGGTGGCGATCAGTGCGCCAGTCAATGCGTAGGCATAGGTGCGCGCCATCGGGTTGAAGATCTGGCCTTCCACGCCCTGCATGGTGAAGAGGGGGATGAAGGCCGCCACCGTGATCGCCGAGGAGAACAGCACCGCGCGATCCACCTGCATGGCGCTGATGAAAAGCAAGCGCAGGCGATCGGTCCAGCCGTGCGTGGCGCCGCCGCGCATATAGGTGCCCAGATCGCTCTGGGCGGCTTCGTGCAGGATC
>NZ_JAELTQ010000237.1 GCF_016428905.1 Dyella sp. ASV24
GGCTGTCGCGTGGTTTAAGGGCGGCCAACTTCATGGCGCGCTACCTGCGGCCGCGGGTGTGGCCTTCGGTTTGGTGTCGTTGGGCTTGCGCAGCTGCGCCACCATGTAGAAGCGTTCCTTGCCGGTCGCAGGATCCACCTGGATCGTGCCCTGGAAGTTCGCATCGGTGATGACAGTCGAGCCCTTCAGCGCATCAACCAGACGCGCCGCCTGCGGGCTCTGACCCTGGAAGCCCACTTGTCCGCTGTTATCGATGCTCAGGCGCTCCAGCCATGCCGTAGTCGGCAAGCGCTGGCTGATGTCCTGCAGTACCGCCAACGCCGATACCGTGCGCTGCTTGCGTGCAGCGAGGAAGCCGGCCGCACCCGCGTTGTCCTGCAGTTGCTGCCGCAATGCCGTGACCTTCTGCGCATCGGCGCGCATGCCATCGACATCGGTACGCATCTGATCCAACGCGCTCTCGCGGTTGTGCAGAAACTGCAGCAATGACAGTAACAATAGAACGATGGCGGCTACGCCCAGCGCCAGATTCAAACGTTGCCGCGGATGCTTGCGGCGTGGCGCAAGTTCGGCAGGCAACAGATTGGCGCCGAGACGATCCGCGCCGGATGCCACATCCACTGCGTCCACTTGTAGACCCGATGCAGCCAGTTTCGCCAGCACCGGATCCAACGCGTTGCGAGGCACCACAACCAACTCTGCTGCGAAGCGGCCCGCCGGTGCCGATACGCGTAGTTCACGCACGTCATAGCGCACCTGCTCGACACGGAACGGCGTCTGCCGATCCATCTCGAATGCACCGATCTGGGCGAGATTGTCGCGCGCCGCCAACGGCAAGTTGAGGCGAGGACGAAGCACGTTCGTACCATCCAGGCACAAGGCCAAGCGCAGATCTTCGGCATCGACGCCGCGCAACGCGTCGGTCAGTGCAACCTGCTGACCTGCCGCATCGAGCTGGCTGCTCCAGCGCGCCATCACGGGCACAGCGCCGGCCTTGCGCAGCGTCCAGTCGTCACCGTCCAACTGGAGGAGATACCAGGCGGCACCGCCACCGAAGCGCTCACGCCAGCGCGCCGGCACCAGCGCCAGCAATTCGCCACCCCACCACGCAAAGAAGCGCGGCATGGGCGAACTGCTCCATGCGCGGCGCGCGCGGTCGAGCTGCAACTGCAGCGGCTGTGCGGTACTCATTCGCCCTCTCCCTCCTGCCAACGCAGCACGGTGTACGGCAATGCGCCCGGGCGAATGCCCTGTAATCGCACCGTCGCGCGCAAGATCGCGCGCGTACCGTCAGCCAGCGTAGCCTCCGAACGGATACTATGCGTTACTCCCTGTATCGCGCCTAGGCCCGGCTGCTGCGGAGCGCCCGTACGGGAGGCGGCAATCGCTTGCGCCTGCGTCGGCGTCATGCCGGGAACGGCGGCCAGCGCCAGCGGCGGCGCCACGTTCGGATCAGGCGTGGGACGCCCCGACCACAGCGTGACTTGCGACGCCACGGCCCGGTAAACCTTGGGATTCATGCCCAGCACCATCTGCAATTCCTCTACGGTGCCAAACGGGCCGTGCCGGGGACCGTAGTCCAGACCGGCGTTGGCGTAGGCCGCGTTGGGCACCGTACCCGCCGGTGAATAGGAAAAACTGCGCCAGTCCACGATATTGCCTGCCAGTGATTGCGCATCCATGTCGGACATTCCCGCTGCGCGGAACAGGTTCTTCAGAACGTCGGGCGAGGCGGCATTGAGATCGACCTTGCCGGTTTCACTGATGATGCTGATGCTGACCTTGGCGCCATCGAACGCGAACGGATAGCTGCGACCATCGGGAATCCAGCGCTGATCGGTCTGCGGATCCTGCAGGGCGTAGATAGCACGCATCAGGCCGGCCTCGGCCGCGTAGTGCGCCTGGGTCTGCGCAAATTGGTAACGCGCCTGTAATCCTTCCGTGCGCGCCAACACCGCATAGCCGCCCACCAGGATCGCCAGCAGCGTGCATGCCCACAGCACCACGAGCAGGGCGACGCCACGCTGGCGATGCACGACCGCACTCATTGCACGGTTCTCCGTTGCAGACCTTGCAACAAGTCGGCTGGCTGCCCCTGTATCGCCGCGGCGTCCACACGCAATGGCGCGTCGAGTTCCGGCCATGTCGTGGTGCCATCCAGCTGCAACGCAATGCGCACAATGCGCGGCATGGCGCGCACGTCATCCCATGCGTTATGCCAGTCGCCCGCTCGATCAGCGGTATCCGGCGAGCGATAACTGAAGGTACCGTCACGCACGTGATCGACCAGCACTTCGGGATCACCCAGCGATTTCGGCGCAGAACCATCCGGTGGCATCAGCGCAAAGCTTGCTTCCAAGCGCGATGTGCCATCGCCATTGGACACCAACTTCAATGCCTGCAACTGCGGACCCAGCCTGCCCAGATAGCCAGGCAATGGCGCGACGAAACGCAGCTCGTGCGCATCGCCCTTGAAGTAAATCGGATCGCCCTTGTCGGTATGCGCCAACGGCACCGCACGCGCCTGCGCCAACTCGCGGCGCAAGAACTGCTGGGCGGAACGCACCTGATCCACCCTCTCGATGGCGGCCTCGCCCGAGCGCACCGTATGCGTCGCCGTGCGCACGCCGGAATACACACCGACCAACAGAATGGCGAACAAGGCAAGCGCGCCCAGCACTTCAAGCAACGTGAAGCCTTGCATGCGATGGGACGCGGCGTACTTCACGATGTCTTCACCGGGCCAAGCACACGCAACGTGCTGAAGTGCGCCGAACGTTCGTGCAGTCGCGGCCCCCAGATCACATCGAGGTCGAGCTTCATCACGCGCATGGGTATGTTCTGCCCTGCTTGCGCCCCGCTCCACGGCGTCACCGCCAGTCGCCAACGATAGTTGGCGTCAAAACGCCCTTCCGTGTGGCCCGGCTGCAGCGGCGTGGTGATATCCACCGTATCCAGCAGCGAGCGAGCCCACAGCGCAGCCTGACTATGATCGTCCGCATTGCGTGTGAGTTGGATGGAACCACCGGCCACTTTCAACAGTGCGGCAAAGGCAATGGCGAGCAGCAGCGTCGCCGCCACCACCTCCAGCAAACTAAAGCCGCGTGCGCGCCTCATCGCTTCGCACTCACGTCCGCCACACTCACCGCCCCGGTCAACCACGACACATTCACCCGCCACTGCCGCCGTTCGCGCTGCAGCGTGATGTGCCCGCCGGTGGAGCTACCGTCCGGGAAAAACCGAATCCGCCCCGTATAGCTGTTGACCTGATCTTCCTTCGCGCTGGTGATGCCGATGCGCATGCCCGTAGGCAGCCGCACCGAGGGACCGTTATCAGCGCGATAAGTGTTGTCGCGCGTATCCACATCAAAGGTGTGCTCGTTGCCGTGCACGATGGCCTGCGTGCGCACCCCACGCAGCGCCGCGGCCAGCTCGCCACTCGCCGCACTCACGCGCGCACTGGCCAGCCCCTGCGTGACCGACACCGCCACGGCCGCCGCCGCGATGCCGATCAGCAGGATCACCGCCAGCATTTCCAGCAAGGTGAACCCTTTGGTTTCACGGGAAGAGGGAATCGAGAATGGCGAATAGAAAGAACCGGGCGCGTCGCCGCGCACCGATGCCCTATTCCCGATTTCCCATTCCCTTTTCATCACTGCCAGTTGCCGACGTCGGCGTTGTAACCGTCGCCGCCAGGCTTGCCGTCCTGGCCGTAGAAGATCAGGTCGAAGCTGCCG
>NZ_JAELTQ010000238.1 GCF_016428905.1 Dyella sp. ASV24
ATCGTGCGCCCGAGGGCCTTTTCCAGCTTCTTGCAGAGCTTGGGCGTGCCATTGACCAGCACAGCCTCCGCCGCAGGCTTCAGCATGGGGGCATCGACCAGCGAGTCGCTATAGGCCACATGCCACTCGCTAACCCCAAAAGCCGCCAGCTGTGCGGGCTTGCGACGCCCCACGTTATGCAGCTTCACGCGCATGCCCAGCAGGCCCGGACGCAAATGCGACGCCAGCACCTCGATGCCGCCCAGACCCAACTGGGCCAGGATGTGGCTGACCAGCACGTGCTCACAGCCGGTCACCACAATCACCCGGTCGCCGGCCGCCTGATGGCGGCGCAAGGCATTCAGGCCATCGCGGCAGAACTGTTTCGGCCGCCGCACCAGGCTGGCGCCGAACGCTTCGGCCGCCGTCCGGTAACGCTGTTCATTGAGGCCGATCAGACCCACGTGAACCAGCGCCCGCTCCGCCTGTCGGCGAGAGAACGGCGACACGATGAGCATCCACGGCAGCGCGCACAGGGCGCCCAGCTTCCGCAGCCACGAGCGCTGGTAGCGATCGCGCATGAACATGTAGAAGGCGTCGCCATGGATCAGCACGCCATCGAAATCGAACAGCACCGTGCGCGGCGAGGCCACGGCCGCTTCGGCCGCTGCCGGCCCGAGACTGGTTTCCCCTGTGGTCATACGTCGGTATCTGGCGGGTGTTTACGTCGAGGCGAACAGGCGCTGCAATTCCGCGCCGGGGTCATTGGCGCGCATGAAGGCCTCGCCGACCAGGAAAGCATTGATGCCGGCATCGCGCAGCGTGGCCACGTCGTCCGGCGTGTGGATGCCCGATTCGCTGACCAGGATGCGGTCGTATTCCATCAGCTGCTGCAACTCCAACGACGTATCCAGCGAAGTGTGGAAGGTGCGCAGGTTGCGGTTGTTGACGCCGATCAGAGGCACCGGAAGCGCCAGTGCACGCTCCAGCTCCTCTGCGTCGTGCACTTCGCAGAGCACGTCGAGGTCGAGGTCAGCGGCGAGCAGCGAAAGCTCGAGCAGCGCCGCGTCGCCCAGAGCAGCCACGATCAGCAGGATGCAGTCGGCGCCGATCACGCGGGCCTCGTACACCTGGTAGGGATCGATCACGAAATCCTTGCGCAGCACTGGCAGCGAGCATGCTGCGCGAGCCTGCTGCAGGAAGTCCTCGCTGCCGTGGAAAAAATCCTTGTCCGTGAGCACGGAAAGGCAGGCCGCGCCGCCCTTCTCGTAGCTGCGTGCGATCGCGGCCGGGTCGAAGTCCGGACGAATCACGCCCTTGCTCGGGCTGGCGCGCTTTACTTCGGCAATCACCGCCGGCAGGCCGGCGTCGATCTTGGCCTCGATAGCCGCTGAGAAGCCGCGGGTTTCTGGCAGGTCCGCCACGCGCGCGGAGAGTTCTGCCAGCGGCAACCGAGCGCTGCGCTCGGCAACTTCTTCGGTCTTGCGGGTCAGGATGCGCTGGAGAATGTCAGTCATGGCAAAAGCTTGATGGGTCAGTGCATGAAGAGGGCGTGAGCGTCAGGCCGCACCGGCCAGACGCCGTGTCGCAGCGACGAACGCATCCATTTTTGCACGAGCCGCACCACTGGCAATGGTGGCACGTGCGAGTTCGATGCCTGCCGCAATGGAATCCACCACGTTGGCCGCGTAAATCGCGGCGCCCGCGTTGAGGCACACGATATCGTGCGGCACGCCGCGACGGCCTTCCAGGGCCTCCAGCAGCATGGCTCGCGACTCGTCCGCGTTTTCCACGCGCAGGTTCCGGCTGGACGCCATGGCAAGGCCGAAATCTTCGGGCTCCACCTCGTACTCGCGTACCTGGCCATCGCGCAGCTCACCCACAAGGGTGGCGGCGCCCAGCGAAATCTCGTCCATGCCATCGCGCCCCCAGACCACCAGCGCGTGCTTCGCGCCCAGCTGCTGCAATACGCGCACCTGGATACCCACCAGGTCGGGATGGAACACGCCCATCAGGATATTCGGCGCGCCCGCGGGATTGGTCAGCGGCCCCAGGATATTGAACAGCGTGCGTACGCCCATTTCCTTGCGCACCGGCGCCACCACCTTCATGGCCGGATGATGGTTAGGCGCGAACATGAAGCCGATGCCCACATCTTCCATGCATTGCGCCACCTGGACGGGGGGCAGGTCGATCACTGCACCGAGTGCTTCCAGTACATCCGCGCTGCCCGACTTGGACGACACGCTGCGACCGCCATGCTTGGCGATGCGCGCACCCGCCGCGGCAGCAACAAACATGGATGCCGTGGAGATATTGAAGCTGGAAGCACCGTCGCCGCCGGTACCCACGATGTCGACGAAATGCTCGTGCGGCGGCAGATCTACCTTGGCGGACAGCTCGCGCATCACGCGCGCCGCGCCCGTAATCTCGCCCACGGTCTCCTTCTTCACGCGCAGGCCGGTGATGATCGCCGCGGTCATCAGCGGGCTCACTTCACCACGCATGATCTGACCCATCAGCTCGATCATCTCGTCATGGAAGATCTCGCGATGCTCAATGGTGCGCTGAAGCGCTTCCTGCGGCGTGATGGTGACGCGGCGTCCCACGCTCCCTGCGCTGTTCATGCAGCGAGCTTCAGCGGCAGGCCCAGGAAGTTGCGCAGCAGGTCATGACCGTACTGCGTGAGGATCGACTCCGGATGGAACTGCACGCCCTCGACCGGCAGCGTCTTGTGCCGCAGGCCCATGATCTCGTCGATGCTGCCGTCCGGGTTCTCCGTCCATGCCGTCACTTCGAGGCAATCAGGCAGCGACGCCTGCTCCACCACCAGCGAATGATAGCGCGTAGCCTCGAACGGATCGGGCAGCCCGGCAAACACACCCTGCCCGCGATGACGCACCGGCGAGGTCTTGCCATGCATGATCTGCTTGGCACGGATCACCTTGCCGCCAAACACCTGGCCAATGGCCTGATGACCCAGGCAAACGCCGAACACCGGGATCTCACCCGCCAGCTCGCTCAGCACATCCAGCGACACACCCGCATCGTCCGGCGTGCCGGGACCCGGGGAAATCATGATGTGGGAAGGCCTCAGGGCCCGGATACCCGCCACATCCAGTGCATCGTTGCGCACCACTTTCACTGCCTGCCCCAACTCGCCCAGGTACTGCACGAGGTTGAAGGTGAAGCTGTCGTAGTTGTCGATCATCAGAAGCATAAGCGGCGGAACCTGCGAGTCTCGTGCCGGGGGTGGAGGACCACCGGCTGGGCCGCTGGTGACACCGATTGTAGCGGCCAGCGTCGCCGCGGTGCAGCATGACTGCCGTGGGAGACAGGCATCAACTGGCCGATCGGCGAAAGTAACGACGGAAACTTTTCAGTTGGCGGGCCAAGTGCCAGCCATCTCCGGAGCCTCTATAGCCCGGAATCAGCCCTTCAGGCGTGCGGGATCAAGCATCGCAGCGGTCACCCCGGCATCCTGCACATGACTGGGCAGCGTGCGCCCCAGCGCGAGGTTGGCGCAGGCCTCACCCATGGCGGCCGAGGTCTGAATGCCGTAACCGCCCTGGGCGGCCACCCAGAAGAAGTCATTCCTTCCCGGCTCGAAACCT
>NZ_JAELTQ010000239.1 GCF_016428905.1 Dyella sp. ASV24
CGTAGCCGACGAGTTTGCCTTCACTGTCGTAGACGTTGCCGGGAATGACATTGCTGCCAGGCGTGCGCGGACCTACGCCGGAAAGGAACAGCAGGTCACCCACGCGACGCGCGTGTGGATACGCCCCGACCGGTGCCGGCGCCTGTTCCGTGCGGACGATGTCGCTCATCGGTTGAACTCGGGGATGGTTCCGAGTCGCTGTAGAGCGCGCTCGTAGGCGGGCCTTAGGTCATCACGCGAACTTACGTGCATGCCCATGTCGTTCACATGGCCGTCGAACAGGCTGTAGCACCACGCGTGCACCGAGAGCTTCTGGCCGCGCTCCCATGCGTCCATCACCATGGTGGTGTGGCAGACATTGACGGCCTGTTCCATCGCATTGAGCTCGCACAGGCGGGCATTGCGCAGGTTCATCAGGTCGATGGAGGTAAGCAGCTTCGAATGCTTCTGCGCCACATCGCCTACGTGACGCAGCCAGTTGTCCACCAGGCCCATGCGGCGCTCGTCCAGCACGGCCTGCACGCCGCCGCACCCGTAGTGGCCCACCACCAGGATGTGCTCGACTTTGAGTACGTCGACGGCGAACTGGATGGTGCTGAGGCAGTTGAGATCGGTGTGCGACACGACGTTGGCGACGTTGCGCTGCACGAAGATCTCGCCCGGCGGCAGGTCCACGATCTGTGTGGCCGGCACGCGGGAGTCGGAGCAACCGATCCACAAATACTTGGGCGCTTGCTGCTGGGCCAGACGTTCGAAGAATCGCGGGTCCTGTTCCACCATGGTGGCGGACCACACGCGATTGCTGTCGAGGAGATTTTGGAGGGGACTTTTCACGGCAGCCTTCTCAGTAGCGTATGCAAATATTTTTGGGCTCGGTGAAGAAGCGCAACGCTTCCGCGCCGCCTTCGCGGCCGAGGCCGGATTGTTTGGTGCCGCCAAAAGGTGTGCGCAGATCGCGCAGCAGCCAGCAGTTGGTCCACACGATGCCGACATCCAACTGGGCGGCGAAGCGATGCGCGCGCGACA
The DNA here is from genome assembly GCF_016428905.1 of Dyella sp. ASV24. Lineage (GTDB taxonomy): Bacteria > Pseudomonadota > Gammaproteobacteria > Xanthomonadales > Rhodanobacteraceae > Dyella. The sequence goes on from NZ_JAELTQ010000239.1 coordinate 1,027, forward strand.
GATCGCGCGTCCATACCGATGCTGCGAGTCCGTAGCCGGTACCGTTGGCAATGGCGAGAGCTTCCGCCTCATCCTCGAAGGGAATCAGGCTCACCACCGGCCCGAAGATCTCGTGCTGGTTGGTGACAGCATCGCTGCCCAGGCCGTCGATGACCGTGGGGGCGATGAACCAGCCGCTAGCGCAGCGCCCGGCCACCGTCACGGCTTCGCCGCCGCACAGAATGCGGCCACCTTCCTCACGCGCCGTGGCGATGCAACCCATCACTTTGTCGAAATGCTCGCGGGAAACCAGCGCGCCGAGGTCGCTGCCGCTTTCATGGGGGTCGCCAACGTGTAGTGCCTTGACGCGTGCGAGATAGCGCTCGCGAAACGTCTCGTAGATGGAGCGCTGTACCAGCAGGCGTGACCCACACAGGCAGATCTCGCCTTGGTTAGCGAAGCCTGAGCGCACGATGGTGTCGAGATTGGCGTCGCTGAGGTCCGCGTCCTCGAACACCACGGCTGGATTCTTGCCGCCCAGTTCCAGTGATACTTTCTTGAACTGTGGGGCAGCAACAGCAGCGATCTGCGCACCGGTGCGGGTGCTTCCCGTGAACGACACGGCCTTTACCGCCATGTGTTCGACGATGGCTTGGCCTACGGTGGGGCCGCGCCCCTGCACGATGTTAAACACACCAGGCGGGAATCCTGCCTCGATGCTCAGCTCGCCGAGTAGTGCGGCCGTGCATGGGGTGATTTCCGATGGCTTGGAAACCACCGTGTTGCCCGCGGCCAGCGCAGGGGCGATCTTCCAGGTAAATAGATACAGCGGAAGATTCCACGGACTGATACAGCCCACCACGCCCAATGGCTGGCGCAGTGTGTAATTGATCGCCCCGGTTTCCATGGCATGCGATTCGCTGCTCCAGCCCATGATGGTGGCGGCGAAGAAGCGCAGGTTGGAAACCGCACGAGGAATATCGAGATGGCGCGCCTGGACCAAGGGCTTGCCGCTGTCGCGCGATTCCAGTGCGACGAATTCGTCCATGCGTGCCTCGACCAGATCGGCGAGCCGATGCAGCAGGCGGGCGCGTTGCTCGGCCGGCGTCGTCGCCCAGCCGGGAGCGGCCTGTCGGGCGGCGGCTACGGCATCGGCGACGTCGTCAGCGGCAGAATCGGGACAGTGCGCGAAGACCTGACCAGTGGCCGGCTCGAACACGTCCAGCCAGCGATCGTTGCGTGGCGCCTGGAGGCGACCGTCGATCAGGTTGGCGAGGCGCAAGGTAGGCATCTGCAAAAGCTTAAGGCCTGGGGCCTCCAATTGCACCGGACGCGGGCGTATGCGTCGCGTGACGATGTATGCCCAACAGTATGAGGTCGCCGTCAGCTCAGGGCGCGGGTCCTACCGCCATCCACCGCAATGCTCACACCGTTCACGTAGGCCGCGGCCGGCGTGCACAGGAAGGCGATGACGGCGGCTACTTCGGCGGCGTCGCCAAATCGACGGGCAGGTACCGTGGACAGCATGCCCAGCGCGATGTCCTCCTCGCTGCGTCCGCTGCTGCGCGCCTGCGCGGTAAGTAGTCCATCCAGGCGCGCGGTGCGCGTATAGCCAGGGAGTACGTTGTTGACTGTGATGCCATCGGCGGCCAGCTCGCCAGACAAGGTCTTGGCCCAGCTGGCCACGGCGGCGCGCACGGTATTGGATACGCCCAAGCCGGCAATCGGCTCTTTCACCGACGTGGAGATGACATTGACGATGCGGCCGTAACCGCTGGCGCGCATACCGGGAAGCAAGCCCTGCACGAGCGTCTGACCCGCCAGGAGGTGTTGGCGGAAGGCCGTCTCGAAGGCATCGGCTGTGGCGGTATGGGCCGGACCACCCGGCGGGCCGCCCGTGTTGTTGATCAGAATCTCGACCGGATGGTCCGCCACGATGTCAGCCAGCGCGTCGCGCAGGTTGTCCGTCTGGGCCATGTCCACCGCAAACCATCGATGGTGTTGCTCGTGTTTGCGGGGCAGGGCTTCCGCAACGGTTTTCAACGTATCCGCCGAACGCGAAAGCAGGGTGACGCTGGCGCCCAGTTCGGCCAGCTCGATGGCGCTGGCGCGGCCAATACCTTGAGAGGCACCGCATACCAGCGCGTGGCGTCCGGTCAGATCCAGTTGCATCGGTGTCTCCCGTTAGAGCCTGTTTAATGTCTCCACGTGGCCCGCGCCGGCATCTGTTTGCGCGCAGGACAAGGAAGAACGAAGGAGTGTACGTCCGTACACGACTGAGTGATGACGCCGGCCTGTGGGCAAACAGACCCGGCCCGAAGGGTTGTTTACCCCAAGCGCCCAGCGAGCGGTCCGCAGCTTGACCTGACCACCAGTCCTGTCTCTTATACACATCTGACGCTGCCGACGAAGCTGGAAAAAAAAATGTGGGGGGGGGGGGGGGGGGGGGGGGGGGGGGGGGGGGGGGGGGGGGGGGGGGGGGGGGGGGGGGGGGGGGGGGGGGGGGGGGGGGGGGGGGGGGGGGGGGGGGGGGGGGGGG
>NZ_JAELTQ010000023.1 GCF_016428905.1 Dyella sp. ASV24
GCCAACACCGATCCCGTGGCCAGAACCGAGCCCCCCGTTCTCCAGAATGCCCGCATACAACGATTTCGCCATCTGCGAACGCTCCATACCACCGCCCGACGCAAGCTTGGTCGATACAGCGTTGAGCACCACGGACAGACTGATCTTGGTGTAAGACTGCAAAAGAAAGAGCACGGCGATGATCGCAATCGCCAATGGAAGACCATAACGCACCGTGCGAGTGATCACTGAGGTCTTCGCGTGACCGACGGTTCGCGACGCAAAGACCCACCCAAGTAGAAGGCCGGTAGGCACCGAAAGAATCAAGGCCGAACGACCGGATGTCAGTGCACAGACCAGAAGCATGGCCAACAGCCCGAAGCGCAACGACCGGCGCTTGATCACTTCCGGTGAGCTGAAGAATCCACCACAGAGAAAGATCATCGAGCCGTAGACATGCATCGTTGCGCCCGAGAACCCCTCCGCGAGGTTGACGTTCGCCCCTTCGAAAAAGAACGAAACAGCGGCGGCGCCGCGGGTCAGGAACAGATAGAAAAAGACCGCGACGCTCGCACAGCAAAGGATGCTGAGTCCGGCAAACCAGTCGACCAGGCGCTCCATGTCCAGATACCTGCACAGCGCATCGGCGATGAACACCCAGGCCAGGGGAGAAAGGATATAGACAGCGGCCACCTGGGACTGAGCGACCATGGTTGCATCATGCAAGCCACCGACGATCATGTAGATCAGCGTCACGATGACGCTATAGATATACAGCGTCAGTAGATTCCTGAGACCAAGCCCCATGCGAAGTCCCGGAAAGGACAGCAGGCAGCTCAAGGCGATCATGACGGCGGTGGGAACCGGCAACGAGTTGGGTATCACCACCGCCAACAGAAGAAGCACGAAGGCCGAGCCAAGAAACAGGTGCCTTACCGTAAGCCGATACATACTCACCATCGGCAACTGAGGCGGCGTTGTCGGCTGCATCGTGTGCCGCGTCATCGGGCCGTCCCCCGAACTCATGCCGCCACCGCCAGGGAAAGCCAGTGGTCGAGTACGCGCGCCTGCTCGATCTTGCTGTAGGCGCCCACGTCACGGCGATCCATAACGTAGCTTGCTGCACATGCTTGTCGCAAAGTGATCGCCCCCTGCGCACCTTGGCTGACAAGCACCGTCTGCCCTGCCCTGGTCTCGGAGAGAATCGTCGTGGCTGCGTTGCGTATACCGGAGACGCAAACGACATCAGCTCCGACGGCGAGGTATTCGAATAGCTTGCCAGTCGCGCAACTCGCGCGGGAACCCGTGAGCAAAAGCAACTTGTCGCAACGCTTCATCAGCTGAAGCGCCAGCGCACGGTCAACTTGTCCAAGAATCACTACAGGGAATCGCGCGCGATCCAGTACGGCGCGCTCCTCTGGCGTGAGCTCACCGACGAACAACACCACGCGCTCCTGGGCGGATACCGTGTCACCGCCATTCATGGCGTCAACGAAGTATTCGAGACTTCGGGAGGCTGAACTGTCGCTCGCCCCTATCCGGCCAAAATGACCGATCAACAGCGATCCCTCAGGCACACGGGTAGCCAACAACGACTCGGCCTCGCTCCCGCTGTCGGCGTCGTCATCGAGCGCAGCAAAGTCGGCCGGGTCATAGCCATTGGGGATGACCGCCACCGCCTTGTCGGGATAGCGGCGTTTGAAGTCGTCTACCAACGGCTCACTCACGGATGTGATCAAGCCACGAGTCCCCACCACCCTGCGCTCGATGATTCCGCGGGCAAGCCCTGGCAACCAACCAGGGCGCCCCAGCGATTCAAAAACCAGCCCATCTCTGAAATCCTGGACGCAAGGAATGTCATGTCTCGCGGACAAGCATGCTGCTGCGATCAACGAATCGACGGGTGAATAGGTGCCGATGGCGACGCAACGCTCTCCTGCGTCCAGCTTCTGGCGGCACAGTCGATCCGCCTCCGATAACGCCGATACCAACCATTGGCGGGGCGACCGATAGCTACGTGCCAGCGTAAAAGGCAGCGACCGAATGAATGCAGCCGCGAGAATGGGCACTGCCGCTGCCGTTGGCGATTCACTGCCCACGCAGTGGCCTGGAATCGCGTAGACGCTGACGTCGTCATCACCTACTTCTCCGATGTCCGGGTGTGGCATCCCGGAGCCACGCGCGAACACGAATACTCGATACTTCCACGGATCGAGATACTTCAGCAGCCCTTTGAAGCGCTGGGCTGCGATGTTGCTCGATAAGTGATGTGCGGCAAAAACAAACAGATTGATCTTGCTCACATACTAGCCCTCGATCTGGATGCGTGGTTGCCCAAAGCACACCTTGGTGCAGGGTCAACAACGCATTCGAACGCGCAATCCCGCTAAACGTCTTGCTCCAACAGGTGCGCGCGGTTGATGGTTAGGCCAGCCATGGCAATCATGAAACCGTTCCCGACCCGCTTCCTGGTTCGGCAGAGAAAAACTCAGATCTGATGGCTCCGTGCAATGAGCGATACATGCCCGCCCATTCGGTACGGAAGCACCAGACGACGACCGGCAACAAGGCGAGCCAGATCAACCCAACGTGGACTCGGCTATCCGGACCGAACGCCAATGTCGCGATGGATAGCAAGACTGCCAAAGTGATAAACACATACAGGCGCGCCCTCGGAAAGGGTCGCCATACATGGGCGGACGCCTCCGTTCTGGCGACAAAGAACATAAGGAACGCGATGGTATTGGCTGCCACAGCACCGGCTGCGCCGTATGTCGGCACTAGCAAGATGCTACCGGCAACATTGACCAGCAAGGCGGCGACGGTCGACCACAGCGACAACATGGAACGGCGCGTGATGCCGATGCCAACACAGGTGATTTCAGAAAGCGTATACAGCAAGGGCTGCCCGATGCTGCACAACATCATGTACTTCACCTGCACGTAGTGCTCAGGGAGTACAAAGTCCGTCAACCAGGAGAAGCATCCGGTGAGCGTCCATAGTACACAGACAACGGCCAAGGCCTGCTGGGCTATATCGTCGACGCGTTTCATGTCCACGCCGCCAGCCACCCATTTGTAGACCATGGGGGCCCAAAGCACGGTAAAGATCGTTTGAAACACCACTCCGACGCCAGCAAAACTCATGGATACGGAATAGATGGCTAATTCCGAAAGCGTGGACAGGCTTCGAAGCGCAATCGAGCTGGTTGCATCCAGCCCCCAATAAGCCACACCAGCAAAGATCAGCGGCACACCGTAGGCGAGCAGATGGTTGGCCTGGCTCCTGGAAACAGACGACATGACGGCAGGACCCCATTCCCGCCTAGTATTCCATCCATAAATGATCAGCACCGAGATCAGCGACAGCAAGTACGCCACCTCGAGCTCTCCAAATGATCTTTCGAATATGGGCAAGAGGAACACGCCTATCACCGCCAGAAGAATGATCTTTGGCAAGATCTGGCTTAGCGAAAAGGCAACGCCTCGATCCTGCATTCGCAAAATAAGCGATAGAAATCGCGACACGAAGCTCACGGCGATGCAAGCGACGAGTATCCAGTAGTACGCCACATGGCCCACGCCAAACAGCCAATCCGCGATACGTTCGTCAAACGGAATGCTGATCATCACCACCAGCAGCATCAGCGCGAAACCCGGCGCAAAGCATGCTTTGAGCAGAGCGCCTCGGTCGCTCCATTCGTGATACTCGCGCACATAAGCGCGATCGAGACCGAGGTTGAATAGTAGTACGCCGAACGACACCGCGACCTGAACTAGATTTAGTCGACCCACATCTTTCGGTGGAAATATCCACGCGATAGCGGGCACCGTTATGAGTCCGATCGCTGCACTCGCGACAGGCCCCATGGCGAACGCCAAGATGGTCTTGACCTTCACCATAACGCGCTTCTGTCTTGCAGGAACAAGTACACATCATCGTTTGATGGAAGGACGAAGTTGAAAGTCATCATCTCGCACCAAGGCCGATGACATTGGCAACGAAGTCCCTGTAATTACGCGCCGCGTCGAACCTTGTCTCTATGACGCTGCGCGCATTTGATCGCAACGAGGATCGCTCGGGCCCCAACACAACCCTGGCGATGGCCGCGGAGATCTCCCGGCCGTCAGGGCGACTGCTCATCAAGGCCCCGCAACGGTTAGACACCACGTAAGAGATACCACCTACGTCGGGAGCGACCACCGGCACGCTCTTGCTCATCGCCTCCATCATGGAAACCGGCGTTCCCTCCGATTCGCTGGTGTTCACCAGTACGTCGACCGGAGCATCCAGAAAGACTCGCCTGACATCTTCATGCGGTACGTAGCCCAAAAATTCAAAGGAGAGATTGGGCACACCATCCAATCGCTTCTGCGCCAGCGCGCGTGTTTCCTCGAGAAGCGGTCCACCACCCACATGTGTCCACTTGGCCTTCACCTCCGGATTCTCGCGGGCAAAAACTGCCAGCCCATCCACGATCCGCTCAAGATGTTTAACAGGCACACAGAACGAGACAGAAACAATATGGACAGCACCCTCAGGACTCGGACGAGCCACGCTCTCCTCAACAGGCACACCCAAGGGAATCAGCTGCATCTTCTCGGGCGGCGCGCCATAAGTCGCCTCCATGTACGCAGCTGCATGCGACGAGAGCACGTAGATCCGATCGTAGCCTTGAATGAACTGCCGCTTCAGCGGCATGTACTCCCGGTACCGTCGCGGCTCATAGAGATCCACGCCATGCACACGGGTAACGACTCGGCGCACCCGACCGCGAAGCTTGGCCAGAATCGCCGCGTAGGACTGCGTGTCGTTCCAGTAGCAGTACGCCACGTCGATATCACCGTTTCTGTCGGTGTATCGGGTGATCTGATGAGCCTGTTGGAGGACCTTGGAGCAATGGAGAATGGCCCGTAAGGCGGTCCTCCATTCGAGCTTACTTGTACGCCAGAGATGAACCAGTTCGCTACGAAGCATGCCGCTGAATAGCGCCCCCATGACGGCCACCAGTCGCCCGAACAGTCGACCGGAGGTCAACACTGTATCGATCGTCATACCTTGCGGTATGTTGCGAGGTTCGCCATGGGCAATCGCAGGCATCAATGTGACGTGCGCTTCCCCCTGCTCGGCCCAATAACCAATCTCGTCGTCGATGAACTGCTCGCCCGGCAGGTAAGGATAGGCATTGGTAAGTATCACGACCCTCATCATGAGCACGCCACCTCGCCCGTCAGTATCTCGACCATGCTGCGGCGGTATGTAACGTGGTCCATGTCAAACGGAACACTCAGCTTGAAGCAGGAAACGGTGGAAAGGCATGTAGACAACACATGTCGCCAGTTAGCCACCACGTCATCCATAGTTAGCATCGCGTTGCGACCCGTTGCCAGGGCGTTGTACTTCTCCCAATAGAGATGATCATGAAATATGCTGTACTCCGCACCGACCACGGCCAACGTCATCTCAACGGCATTGTCGACGCGTAGACTCGACAGGCGAATGTCAGCGATGCCTTCGCGGACGACGTAGTAAAGGCGTGATGCCGGCGCCGCCATCGGCTCAATCGCTCGATACAAATGATCCGGCCGGATCTTACGACGAACGATCGCAGGGTCGATCCAATTTTTGACTCGGAAATGCGTTCGATCCAGCCAACCTCGTCCTTCCAGGATCAGGTCACCCAGCTCGTTGCCAAAACAGTCGTAGCCATAGATCTTGGGCCAGGCCATATTGGCGTGAACCATCGAGCGTGACGACGCGCTTGTTGACATGATGGCGATGTCATCGCAAACAAAACCGATGCGCGCGTCGCTTCTCATGGCCAGCATGGCGGCCGACTTGCCCGCGCCACCCGTCCCCGCAAGCAGGAAGGCAGCGCCATCCATGGTCATACAGGACGCGTGCACCGGAGCAAGATCGCCGAAGAAGTAGGTGGATGGGACAAGCACAAACTCGTGCAACAGCTGTTCGAAGTACTCCACATCGTTGGCGTACTCCATCGACAACAGTTTCTTGACTCGGTGCTTGATGCCATCCCTTGTCTTGAAGACGACATGAACCAACAAGCATCCATTCCCAGCCCACCGCCAGGTAATGTCAGCGGCAGGGAAAGACGTCAGCATCCCGTCTTCGAGCATACGATGGAAGCGCGGATTGGCGGCCAATGGCGCGCCCGATGCCTCTTCTCCGGAGATGCACACTTCAACCTGAGGCTCGAGTTCATCCGCATCCGCATAAAGCGCCAGGCATTCGGCAAGCCAGATCTGATGATCTGCATCGCTGGAGAATGAATAGCACTTTCCAAAGATGAGCTTCTTCATAGGCCGGGCCAGGAAAGCGAATTCATCTTGAAACACCCGCTATCAGCGCAGCGGCAATGAAGTCCTGCTGGGATTCATCCAAGTACGGTGACATGGGCAAACTGAGCACCTCTGCCGCCGCCTCGTCGCACATCGCCAACCGACCATCGCCGTTCAGCAGTGCGGGTTGCCTGTTCAGCGGTATGGGATAGTGCACAGCCGTCGGTACCCCGGACGCTTCAAGATGGCCGCGAACGACGTCACGCTTATCGACACGAATGGTGTACTGAGCCCAGGCACTGGTATTGTGATCTTCGATGCGCGGAACGCCGATGGAACCGTGCCCTGCGAAGAAATTCTCGTATCGCTTCGCCACCTCTGCTCGACGATCCATCTCACTGTCGAGGATCTCAAGTTTGAGTAGAAGGATGGCCGCCTGCAGGGTATCCAACCGGCTGTTCACGCCAATACGAGCGTGGTGGTAGCGACGGTCCTGCCCGTGACGCGCAATCTGCCTGGCAACCCGTTCCAGCTCGGGATCGCTCGTGAATATCGCTCCACCATCGCCGTAGCACCCCAGGGGTTTGCTCGGGAAGAAACTCGTGCAAGCCATGACGCTCAGATTGCAGCTCTTCTTGCCTTTGTAGGTCGCCCCAAAACTCTGGGCGGCATCCTCAATGACGGGTATGCCATGGGCGACGGCCGCGTCGTGAATGGCGTCGAAATCCGGGCATTGGCCGTACAGTGAAACTGCGATGATGGCCCGCGTTTTCGCTGTGATCAGCGTCCCGAGCAGCTTGGGGTCGATGTTGTAGGTTCGCGGATCGATGTCCGCGTAGACAGGCTTAGCCCCAAGCAGTACGACGACCTCGGCCGTCGAGATATGGGTGAAACCAGGCACGATGACCTCATCACCCGGACCGACGCCCAGCGTCATCAAGGCGATCTGCAGCGCATCGGTGCCGTTGGCTACCGAGATGCAGAACTTGGCACCCGAATACTCGGCCAGTCTCACCTCAAGCTCAGCAACCTCTGGCCCAAGAATGTACTGCCCGTGCTCCATGACCCGGGCAATGCCCGCGTCCAGGCGGCCCTTGATCCGGGCCTGCTGTTGTCTGAGATCGATAAAGTCGATCATGAAACAACCTCGCGCATCTCCAGGGTTCGGCCTCGAAGCACATAGTGCTTGCCGGTATGCGCGCAGACGTCTTCGCCGTCACCTTCAAGCGGAAGATTCAATTGCTCGCCAAATTCGCTCATCCAACCCACCTGGCGGGCGGGAACACCTACCATCAACGCGTGGGATGGCACATCGCGATTGACCACGGCACCGGCGCCGACGAAGGCGAATTCACCAATGGTGATACCGCAGATGATGGTGCAGTTTGCACCAAGGGTTGCCCCCCTTCTTACCAACGTGTCCCGGTACTCCTGCTTCCGCTCCACCCAGGACCGGGGATTGTAGACATTGGTGAACACCATGCTCGGGCCGCAGAAAACGCCTTCCTCCAGGGTGACGTTGTCGTAGACCGACACGTTGTTCTGTATCTTGCAATCGTCACCTATCACTACCTTGTTGCCGACAAAGACATTCTGTCCAAGCGATACATTTCGTCCGATGCGCGCCCCTCCGCAAACGTGCACGAAGTGCCAAACGCGAGACCCGTCGCCGATCCTGGCGCCGTCGTCGACGATGGCCGATGGATGTTGGTAGTAGCTCATGCAATTTTCTTCCTTGACAGGAAAGGATGAAGATCGACATTGAGAGAAACCGGCTTGCCGCCCCGTATTGCGGCTACCGTCTCGATGGCAGTGCGGCAGTCCTCCAGGCCAAAACCGCGGCCGGCCAGAATTTCCGTATAGCTGCGCTCGTGCAGGTCGGTGAATCCGCCAGAGAACTCAATTTCCTCGCCATCGACCGTGATCGATCGGTACGTACGCAAACCATCATCACGAAGCGAAGCGGGAACGTCCTCGATATCGACGGACAGGAACCAGCGCACCCGGGCGTGCTCGTATTCCAGATAGCCCGACGCCTTGGTATCGCTACTCAGATGGACGATGTTGGCCTGAAGCTCGCCGAAGATGTGATGGAGCATGTCGAAGAAGTGGACGCCGATATTGGTCGCTATGCCACCCGACTTCTTCTGATCGCCTTTCCAGCTCTGCAGATACCAGTGCCCACGGGACGTGACATAGGCGAGATCCACTTCATATTTCGTGCTTCGTCGCTCGCGCCCTACCCGATCACGCAGCGCGACAATAGCCGGGTGAAGGCGGAGTTGCAGGATGGTATTGATCTGCTTGCCTGTCTCACGCTCAATCTCTTCCAGGCCATCGATATTCCATGGATTGAGCACCACCGGCTTTTCACAGATGGCGTGAGCATCAGAGCGGAGCGCAAAGCGCATATGGGAATCATGAAGATAGTTAGGTGAGCAGATGGACACGTAGTCGATCTGACCGCCATTCTTCGCCCGCCTGCGCATATCGACGTGACGATCGAAACGTTCGAACTCGGTAAAGAAATCGGCACTTGGAAAGTGGCTATCGATGATTCCCACCGAATCGTTGGGATCAAAGGCAGCCAGCAGTGCATTCCCCGTCGATTTGATCGCTTGCATATGACGGGGGGCGATGTATCCAGCCGCGCCGATGAGCGCAAAGTTCTTCATGGAAGTTATCCCAGTTCCTCGACGTCTTGGATGAGTAACCCTGCAATGCCGCTGAACCATCAATGGCACTGTCCATGTCGAAACGTTTCCCTGAACCGCGATGAACAACAGCTTCGATCACGAAGCCGTCCCACTAAGTTCGTAGTACGCGTAGGAGTAGTAACCGCTACTACGCTTCTCGACCGCGTTGAAGATCGCGCCCTTGATGACGACGCCATCATGCTCAAAGCGTTGCTTGGCCAAGGCGACCTCGCGGACCTGATTGACGCCAAAGCGAACAACCAGCAGACCCGTACCACAGTGATGTCCGATAACCGATGCGTCCGTCGCCACCAGCACCGGCGGGGTATCAATGATGACCAGGTCGTAATGTGACTTCAGGTGATTCACCAGATCCGAGAACCTGGCATTCATCAGCAATTCGGAAGGATTGGGCGGAACCTTTCCACGCGGAAGAAAGTGAAGATTCTCCAGCGACGCCACTTCACGCACTGCGTCCGCCAGCGTGGCCTGCCCCGATATCACCTCCGAGAGCCCAACATCTGGCCGGCCGCCGAGTACCTTGTGCAAGGAACCCATGCGCATGTCACCGTCGATAAGCAACACCCGCTGACCACTTTGGGTGATCACGGCGGCCAGGTTGGCGGCAACGAAGGTCTTGCCTGCATTGGGGCTGGCACCCGAGATCATGAGCACGTTGTTCTTCGCTTCCAGCCGGGCGAAGTGCAGGCTCGTTCTTAGACTACGCAGGGCCTCCGTTGCCAGGTCCTTGGGCGCGTCCACGACCAGCATGTGTTGCCTGCCGTCACCGCGCGCACGCCGGACTTGCAGCGATCGCTCGCGGACGCTCACAGGAATGGTGGCGTAAACGGGAAGACCGATTCGTTCGATGACCGTGGGGTCTTCGATGCCCCGATTCAGCGCCTCACGCATGAATACATAGACCAGCGCCACGAAGCCACCGAGCAAGGTCCCGCCAAGCAGGATCAGCATGCCTTTGGGCCAGATCGGATCGGTCACATCGACCGCGGCCTTATCGATAATGCGAACATTGCCCACCGTGCCGGCGCGAGCGATATCGAGCTGCTGCGCCTGATTGAGCAAGCCCGTATAGGTATCGTTGTTCACCTGTACGTCGCGATTGAGCTTCAACAGCTCCTGCTGCGTGTCAGGGAGCCCATTGACCTTCTTCTCGATGGCGCCCTTCTGGGCCTGCAGCTGTCCAATCTGCTGCATCAGCGACTTGTAGGCGGGATGCTGCGGGGTGAACTGGCGCTGCAGTTGGGCCTGCTGCATCTCCAGCTGCTCGAGATTCGTTTCGATCGATACCGACTGGTCGAGCAGACTCTGGGTCTGCATGCTTACGTCAACAGAATGGGCCTGATTCTGGAAAGCATTGAGTGCCGCCGTCGCTTTCTCCAGATCCCGACGGACGTTGGGCAACTGCTCCCGGACAAACTTCAGGCTACTCGCCGCCTCGGCCGAGTTCCTGTCGATATCCTGCCGCACGTAGAGCTCACCCACCTGCTGCAGAAAATCGGCAGCCATCGCGGCGTTCGTATTGTTGTACGTCAGCTGGATGATGCCCGAATCCTTACCCAGCTCGGTCGTGGTGATGGCCTTCTGCAGTTTGTTGATCACCGTCAACTCGCGATGGCGGACCACGCGGAACCGTGTCCCAGGGTTCGCCGCAAGCGACCATATCTGCGCTGACACGCCATGTGACTGTGAGAACTGCCCTACCTTTCCCACAAGAAGAACGTTGTCGTCCTTGTCCTGCAGGATGTAGACACCGTTCTCCCCCGCGGTCAGCCGCAACGGCTTGTCCAGCAAGGAATCGGGAACATCGAGCTGAAACACCTCCAGCTTGGAGCCGCCCCAGTCGTAACGGGACATGCCAAACAGAGGAGTCGCCAGCTTTCCGGGGTTCTTTGAGGCGAAATGACGTGCAATAAAGCCGCCAATCAGGGGGAAACGATTGGGCTCGGCCTCAATCTTCAAGTTGAGCTTGTCGACCGCTGCGCCAACGACCATGCGCGAGGTGATCAGCGCGGATTCTGTCGTTGACGTGGAGTCGGAAGCGCCCAATTCCTGTGTCAGCGCGCTTAGACCTGGGAGACTCGGCACCTTTTGCTCGACCTGAACGATCGACGTTGCCTGGTAGATAGGTGTCACCAGCATCACGTAAACAATGCTTAGCGCAATGAATGCAAGGATGATGAAGGCGATTCGCCAGCGGTAATCGCGTAGCGTTCCAAGTACTTCGCGAAGGTCGATCTCGTCCTCGCGTGACAATGGATCTTGCAGGGTGGCCAGTTGAACGGTCATGTCGTTGCCTGGATCCTCATCGACGAATGAATCGATTCACAGATAGCGCATCCAGCTATCGACACCACGAACAATCATTTCGTGGGTGCGTTCGAAAACCGATCGCTTCTTGCGGAATGGATCGGGTATATCGCGTCCATCAAGCCACTTGTCGAGCAGATAGATCTTTCCCCGTGCTTCCGGGGCAGCTTCCATCATCTCGACCATGTGATCCTTCTCCATGCATAGCACCAAGTCCGCTCCACGCAGCATGAAGGGCACAAGCTGAAGCGCTCGATGAGTCGATCCGTCGACGCCTTCCTGCTCATTGAGAAGCTGCATCGCGGTCGCATCCATCGGGCTTCCGACGACTGCGTTGAGTCCGGCGCTTCTCACTTCGATGTCACGCGAATTCGTGCGGCGCTGAAACAGGTATTGAGCCGTAGGGCTGCGGCAGATGTTGCCCCTGCAAACGATCAATATCTGTCTAAACACGGTATTTTCGGGCTCCCGTTGCAAGTCGACCGACGCCATAAGCATCGGACAGAAGCCCCCTGTTTGATGCGGAAATCTACGCTTCGCGGATTCCCGTGTTCGCCATCACTCGACTGTTGCGATCCAACGATCACCAAGCGAGATCACTCGTCGAGCAGGGGTACTTAACTACGATCTTTACCGTGAACCGAGCCCGAACAGATCTGATACATTTTTGTCATCACGACAAATTTTGAGAACAGATCAAGGCGTCTCGTCAGCTCATCGACCGCGAGTTTTCCCGTGAACTGCGGGGTTTATCGCATCAAGCGACGATGATCGAGAAGAGAGATGCAGATCAGTCAATACACTGAATGAGCTTAGTGATCGTTCAAGGAAACGACCTCGTTGGAGATCTCTCCATATGATGTTCATGTCGGCGCATCGCGCCGCTCAAGACGATATGCGAAGAAACCCAAGATCCTGCGAATGACTTCAGGTCGACATGAGACGATGACTTTCAAGAGATCATCAACGTCCGAACGACACGAAGAACAGTTTTCTCAACCTTGATCTACCATCGACATGGCGATTCAAAGACCGCGCGTCTGACGATGACCATGATGGTTCGTTCATCGTTTCACTACCTGTTTACGCGTGCTTGACGCGCCTGTCATCGGCTTAAGGTTCGTGAGCATGTTCGTTCATATACGCCTCGATAGCGGTTATGGCGAAGACAATCAGATAGCAACGCTCCAAGATGAATGGACGTCCATACACATTCACACCATCGTCCATGGTGAACAAGGCCTGAGCCACCAGATGATCCGACCGAACGAGAATGTGTCGGCTGCATGACACACTCATGTGCCGACTCGAGTCCGGCACCACAGAAGACGACGCACGACTTGCACCAGAATTCCTGCCGCACGCGGGATGCGACAAGAAGGAGACGCCTGCTGTTGCTACTTGATGCCTTTAAGGAGACGTTGCTTGAGATAGAAGTACAGCGTCGGGTGGTACCACTGCCGTGACTCCCCTGTCGCCGGACATGGTGAGAGACGTCCTTCGGCGGCATCGCTCGCCGCTTCACACATCAAGGGAATCGCCTTGGCGATCTGATGAATCGGGTACGTTGAGAAGTTGTCCGTGCTATCGGTGTCGATAGGCGATTGGTAGAGTACTCCGCCGGTGTCGACACCCTCGTCCACCAGATGTACGGTGACGCCGCAGCGCGTTCGATCATCCATAGCCAGTGCCCAGTAGCCGCCGTGTACGCCGCGATAGGCAGGCGTCATGCCCATGTGGGTGTTGATGAAAGGGGCCGCGACAGAGCCAAGCAGCTTGCTCGATAGAATGCGCGTACCGTTCACAACAACCGCGTCCGGCGCCAACTCCGTAAGCAAGCGAATCACTTCCCGCCGGTTGGCACTGGCTACTCTAGTGATGACATCAGAGGGAATCGGCTCACTGTCGAGACCATAGCGGCGCATAAGACGCCCAATACGCTGCCTTGAAATCTTGCCCAGCCATCGACTATAGGCGATGAAAGCGATCTGCCCCATCGTCGTAAGCCAACCCAGTTTCTTCGCTCGATGCTTGAGCATGGCCACGGACGAAGGCTTCTCTTCGATCACTACCGCCACTATGTCGCACGTGGCACGCAATCCGTTGTGCATAAGGACCGTGGAAAGCCCGGGCCCGGCCAGCATCACCACGCGCGGCCTAGCCGGCATGCATGCGCTCCAGCACGGTGGAGATCTCGCCCATGTTCAAGGATTCCATGCCGTAGCGCTGCTGCAACTGCGCGTAATACGCGAGAATCTTGCCGAGAAAGCGCTGGTTTTCCACCACATGTGCCCCGAAGTTGTGCGGGTGCCACCACAGATGGAAGAGGCGGTGATTGATCGCTGCGTGGCGCATGGCGCGCTTGATACGGTGAAGGCGAAGCTCGTCCATCCACGCAAAGGACGGTGAATACGGCCGCAGGAAACGGCTGGAAGGAATATTGAAGGGCCGGCTCTGCGCACACTCCTCGAAGCTGTAGGTGTTGTGGCCGGTGACGTTGATGTACGCGTCGAGCAGCCGCAAACCACGAACCCATGCACTCTGCTGCTCCTGATTTCTCGGTGTATAGAACGGCGCGTACTCGTTCCCCCGATAGCATCGAATGCCGAGATCCTGCAGCAAGGAAAGATAGTCCGGATTCCCCTGATTACGTGGAAACACCAGGCTCTGAATCTCGATGCCGCGCGCCCTGGCTGTGTCGATGGCTGCTGCCATGTCAGCCCGGAAGGCGTCGACCGTCTGCCCCGGCTCGAGGCAGTAATAGTGCGAGAACGTGTGTGTCCCGATCTCCTGCCCCGGGTAACGGCGGATGAGATCGATCACTTCCGGTGCAAAGTGATACTGATCGTCGCTACCCCACTCATGCTCTTCAATATAGGGATAGGGCGACAGTTCGCTGTTGTCGTAGGCAGGCGTATCCCGCGGCAACCATGCGCGCAGCTCTGATACATCCGCAAAGAACAGAAAGCCCAGCGTGGCCCAGGTGGCATGCACCCCGTAGGCATCGAACGTGGCAAGCATCTCCTGGATAGCCTGCCGTTCACCGCGCAAATTCGCTTCATAGTCCCGGATGCTGCGCTTGTCGCGCACGCCCCAGTACAACTCAAGATCTAGTGAGACAGTAAATATGCCTGGCATGAGGTCGCACCCATCCCGTCAGTCGGATGCCCGTCGTCTTCCGGACCATCCCCCCGGACAAAGGCACCACAGTTCGGCCTTAGCAAGTCCATCGCATACAACTAAGCGAAAGCGATTGTTCTTGCGGCATCGTGAAGGGTGGCTGACGCAGGTATGGCGCAAGGGAAAAGCGAGGTTTCCTCGCTCTTGCCGACAACCTCAGATGAAGATTCCCCTGCCAAGGGCTGCAAGCCTCGTCACGCCATATCGCCTGAACGAGCGCCCCATTCATCGTCAGTACCCTCTAAACGGCGGCATGACGCGTGAACAGCTTGCCAAGTCCATCCTGTATCGGCCTCTTCATACAGGATGGACAGCCGCCCTTACCTGCCCACGACCTTGGCAAGCTCCGAGACTTTCTTGTTGAACGCTGCGTCATCACCGGTGGCGCTCAGTACGCCGGATGCATTGTTCCAATGCAAAGACGTCGTGGTGCTCTTGCCCGCTACGTAAGCGTACGACGTACCGTCGTCGTCATAAAGCGCAAAGGTGTTATCTCTACCCGGATAAATGCGGATCTCAGTGATGGACTGCTTCGACGCGGTTGACTGAATGTCTGAGCCCAGCGGCACGATGGAGCCGGCACGAACGAAAACAGGAATCTGGTCGATGGGGGCAGCCACCTTGACCCAGCGTCCACCCGGCAGTTTCTCGTTGGTCCAGAAGTTGTACCAATCGCTGCCCGCGGGAAGATAAACGTCCTTCTCTGTCTGGCCTTGCTCGGTGATGGGCGCCACCAGGAAGGCCGGACCGAACATGTACTCCGTCCCAAGGTTGGCGACCTGGGCATCGCCGGGGAAATCCATCCATAGCGGCCGCATGAAAGGCGCGCCTGTGTCGTAAGTTTTCTTGGCCTGGCTATAGATATAGGGAATCAGGCGGTAACGAAGTTTGTCGTACTTCGCCATGATGGCCTCGGCTTGATGGCCGAACGCCCAGATTTCCGTGTGCTTGCGATCGCCATGCAGGCGCAGTGTCGGCAGAAAGGTGCCGTACTCGAACCAGCGTGTGAGCAGTTCCGGATAGTCGTTGTTCTGTCCTACGGTGTCGCGTGCATCGGAAGGGTCAAGCAACGGCGCCTTGGTCGCGCTGGTGGTCTGTGGCAGGTATTGCCAGCCGCCGATGTCGTTGCCCCAGTACGCGATGCCGGAGGCGGTCATATTGAGGCCCGTGGGAATCTGGCGCTGCAACGCTTCCCACGTAGGGTCGATATCCGACGACCAGAACAGCGCGCCGGTGCGCTGCGACCCCAGGTAGGCCGCACGGGAGAGAATCAATACACGTTCGTCTGGCTTCCACGTGCGCATCCCCTGCGCAACGCCTTCCACGTGCACCAGCGGGAAAACGTTGTGGTAGCGATCGCCAGAGCCGATAGAGAAGAAGTAGCCATCCGGCACGAGATCCGGTTCGGTCTCGTCCAGCCATGGATAGTCGAAGCCATGCGAGAGAATGTTGTCGCGGGCGTGTTCCCAGTACCACTGGCTTGCTGCAGGGTTGGTCGAGTCGATCAGCGCGCCGGTGCGGTCCGAACGGAACGGCAGGCCATCGACCGTCTTGCCGTTCTTGTCCTTCAGAAAATAACCCTTGGCATCGAGCTCGCTGAAGTAACGCCCGGATCGCTCGAAGCGAGGCCAGATCGAGATGATCGACTTCATGCCCGCATCATGAAGCTGCTTGTTCATGCCATCGGGATCGGGAAATTCCGCCGGATTGATGTCCAGCTGACCCATGTGCGTCCAGTAGAACCAGTCGACCACCATGACGTCGAGCGGGTAGTTCTTTTCGCGATACGTATGCGCAACGCGCAGCACTTCGGCTTGGCTGTCGTAGCGGGCCTTGGACTGGATCAGGCCGAAGGCGGCCTTGGGTGGAATCGGTGTCTTGCCCGTCACTCGTGCGTAGGCCGAATAGATCGCTTCCGGCGTATCGCCCACCACGACAAAGAAACTGACGCGCTCACCTACTTTCGACTGGAAGCTTGTGCGGCCGCGAATACCGGCGACAAAGCGCGTATCCGATGGATTGTCCCAGATGATGCCGTAACCCCTGGACGACACCATGAAGGGCACGCAGACGGTTTCCCCGCTCGGTGCGTCGTACCAGTGCTGGCAATCGATGACGCGGCCGCGCAGATCGAGCGGACCAAGGCTGTCCTGATTCTGGCCCATGCCGTAGTAGTGTTCGTCCACCGGCGCGGAGAACGTCGCACCCACCTGGTAAGTGGCTTCGCCGGCCACTTCATGCGGGGACATCTCCCAGCCGGTCATGTTGACGACGGTAGCGCCTTTGGCGTTCTTCACCTGCAAGCGGACCGGTGCCAGGTCCGGTGCAAAGTACCGCTCCGTGATACCTGGCGTGTGCGGTGGTGGCGCCGCATCGACATGCAGGGAGAGCTCCGGCGATGCGAAGGTATCTCCGCTCGCGTCATGCGTGGCGTGGAAGGCCGAATGGTCAACGTGATCGTCAAGAATCCCGTAGCCGGGCGCTTTCAGCGCCTGCGCTTTGTCGGCAGCGATCGTTATGTGGACAACGTTGGGGCCATAGGCTTCGATGCTTACCCACGCACCATGCCGGTCCAGCGTAACGGTCGGTGCAGCGTTGACCGAGCTCACCGCCGTGGCAAGCGACAGGACCAGACCAAGCAGTGCCGTGTTCGAGGTTCGCATGTCAGCCCTCCATCTCTTCCAGTTCCTTGCCCCTCGTCTCCTGCACGAAGCGCAGCACGAAGACCACCGAGAGTGCCGCTGCCAATGCATAGAGACCGTACGCACCCGCCAAGCCAATGCTGGTCAGCAACATCGGAAAGGTCACGGTGATGGTGAAGTTGGACACCCATTGCGCAGCGCCAGCCACGGCAAGCCCCGAGCCACGGATCTGGTTGGGGAACATTTCGCCGAGCATCACCCACATCACGGGGCCCCATGACATGTTGAAGAAGATCACGTAGAGGTTGGCCGCCACCAGTGCGAGCGTACCCTGACCAGCGGGCAGACTGAGCTTGCCGCTGGCGTCAATGCCACCATGCGCAAACGCCCAGGCCACCAGCGCCAGCGTGATGGTCATGCCAACCGAACCCACCCACAGCAGCGGCTTGCGCCCTACTTTGTCGACCAGCATGACCGCGACCAGGCATGCCGCGATACTCAGCGCACCCGAGAGTACGTTGATCAGCAACGCGTCGCTCTCTGAAAAACCCACCGCCTGCCACAGCACCGCGCCGTAGTAGAACACCACATTGATACCGACCAGTTGCTGGAAAGTGGCAAGGCCCACGGCCACCCACACGATGGGGCGTACACGGCGGGTTGCCTTGTCCAGCAAGTCAGAGAATTTCGGGTTGTGCCGATCCTGCGAGAGCGAAGCGCCGATGTCCGCCAACTTGGCACGTGCCTCTTGCTCGCCGTACAGGCGCGTAAGCACCTTGGCTGCCTCCTGCTCGCGCTTGCGTACCACCAGGAATCGCGGGCTCTCTGGAATAAACAGCAACGAGACAAGGAATAATGAGGACGGCAGTACCTGCATCCAGAACATCCAGCGCCATGCGTCCTGGCCCAGCCACAGCAAGCCAGTGGAGCCACCCGCCGCTTTCGCCAGCAAGTAGTTGCTGAGAAAAGCGCTGAAGAGACCGCTGATGATGGCGATCTGCTGCATGGTGGCCAGCCTGCCGCGATAACGCGCCGGCGCCACTTCAGCGATGTAGGCCGGCGCGATCACGCTGGCCGCACCCACCGCGAAGCCACCGGTAATGCGCGCGGCCACGAAGAACGCCGCGTTGGCTGCTGCGCCTGCGCCCAGTGCCGACAACAGAAAAAGCAGTGCCGAAACGATCAGCACCGAACGTCGTCCCCAATAATCAGCGACACGTCCGGCGAAGAATGCGCCGAAGGCGCAGCCCAGCAGCATGGAGGCCACCTCGAAGCCAATCGCCGCCGAACTCGAATGAAAGGCCTGCTTGAGGCCATCCACCGTGCCATTGATGACGCCGCTGTCGAAGCCGAACAGAAAGCCACCCAAAGTGGCGACGCAGCTGATCTGTACGATGAGTCGAGTGTTCTCTGCCTGATTTGCGGCAGCCGGGCTATCAAGCACAACGCTGTTCATGCGGTCGGTATCTCATGTCGTTTCCGGTCGTCCCCACCGGCAAGGCACACCCCCGTGTGCCCTGCCCCCTTGCTACCGTCAACGCAGCAGATACTGGTTGATCAGATTCTCGTAGCGCTCCTGCTTGCCGCTCTGCTGTGTCGGCTCGCCGTGCTTGACGGCGTAATCGCGCAGGTCGGCAAGGCTGAGCTTGCCCTGTGCGAAATCCAGCCCGGCACTATAGTCGAAACTGTCATAGCGATCCGCGCGCCACTTTTCCAACGGCGACTGGTTGAGCAGTGCGTGAGCCACTTCCAACCCGCGAGCGAACGCATCCATGCCGCCGATGTGGGCGAGGAAGAGATCTTCGGTATCGGTGGATTCACGGCGCGCCTTGGCGTCGAAGTTCAAGCCGCCCGGCGCCAGGCCGCCTTGGCGCAGCACCACCAGCATCGCGCCAACGGTGTCGTAAAGGTCGGTCGGAAACTGGTCGGTGTCCCAGCCGTTCTGTGCGTTGCCCCGGTTGGCATCGATGCTGCCAAGCAAACCGTGATCGGAGGCCACCTGCAGGTCGTGTTCGAACGTGTGGCCAGCAAGCGTGGCGTGATTGGCTTCGATATTGAGCTTGAAGTCCTTTTCCAGCCCATGCGCTTTGAGGAAACCAGCCACCGTGGCGGAGTCGAAGTCGTACTGGTGCTTCATCGGCTCCATCGGCTTGGGCTCGATGAGGAAATTGCCCTTGAACCCGATGCTGCGACCGTAGTCACGCGCCATGGTGAGGAAGCGCGCAAAGTGATCCAGCTCGCGCTTCATCTGCGTGTTGTGCAGCGAGGCATAGCCTTCGCGCCCACCCCAGAACACGTAGCTCTCGCCGCCTAACGCCACGGTGGCGTCAAGCGCCGCCTTGATCTGCACTGCCGCACGCGCCACCACCGCAAAGTCCGGGTTGGTCGCCGCGCCATTCATGTAACGCGGATGGCTGAAGAGGTTGGCTGTACCCCATAGCAGCTTGATACCGGAGGCCTGCTGGCGCTCCTTGGCAAGGCTCACCATATGCGTCAGGTTGGCTTCGTACTCGCCAATGTCGTCAGCATCCGGCGCCATGTCGATATCGTGAAAGCAGTAGTACGGCACGCCGAGCTTGGTGAAGAACTCGAAGGCTGCATCCATTTTCGCTTCGGCGCGCGCCAGTGGCGCTGCCGCCTCGTCCCACGGAAAAACGCGCGTGCCCGGGCCGAACGGATCGTGGCCCGCGTTGCAGAACGTATGCCAGTAGCACGCGGCGAAACGCAGATGCTCGGCCATGCTCTTTCCACCGATCATCTTGCCCGCATCGTAATGCTTGAACGCCAGCGGGTTGTCCGAACCGACACCTTCGAACGGAATGCGTCCGATGGCGGGGAAATATTCGCGCTTGCCGATGAAAGGAGTGCTCATGGAATCGGAATCCTTGTTGGGGAGCTGAAGCAGGTCCGGAAGGCCGTCACACGGCGTCCGTGACCAAGGAGTGGGCGTGCAGCGACCTGGCTGCATCGAGATGGCTCAGGAATACGTGGTAGTGCTTCCGGTAAGCGGCGACACTGACCGGGTCCGGCCGAGTCGACAGACCGGTGGCGATAACGACGTGCTCGCTCGCCAGATCGGCGATATCCGCATCACCGCCGCGCGCATGGTCGTTCGCCCACGCTGCCTGCAGCGCTGCGCCAAAGGCAGCGCCTTCCGCCTGCAGGGGCACTTCCACCGGAAGATTGAACACGTCGGCGATCATCTGCCGCCAGGCCACGCTATGACTGCCGCCGCCGGTGAGCCGGATCGCATCAAACCGCAGCCCCGTGGCCAGCAGCGCGTCGTAACCGCTGCACAATGCGTAGGTGGCGCCTTCCATCGCGGCGCGATAAATGTTCGCGCGTGTCACGTTGCTCAGATCCATGCCGTGCAGGCTGCCGCGGGCATGCGGCAGGTCCGGTGTGCGCTCACCGTTGAAGAACGGCAGCATCACCAGGCCACCCGCACCGGGCACCGTGCCGGCCATCACGGTGTCGCCATCGCGCGCACTGAAGCCGAACGCCTTGGCCACGCTTTCGGTGGCGAGCGTGCAATTCATGGTGCAGATCAGCGGCAACCAGCCGCCGGTTGAGGAACAGAACGCGGCCCAACCGGCATCCCGGTCAACCACCGGATGATCCGCATAGGCGAACAGCGTGCCCGACGTACCCAGGCTGATGCTGAGTACGCCCGGCCTGACGTTGCCGGTGCCGATGGCGGCCATCATGTTGTCGCCACCGCCCGCTGAGACGCGCACCTCATGCGAGAGGCCAAGCTCGTCGGCCATGCTGCGCGTGATCGGGAAGCTCGCGTCCGCGGCGACTAACGGCGGCAGACAGGCCAACAGATCACGCCCTGCATCCGTCGCTTCCAGCATGGCCTTGGACCACTGGCGTGTGCGCACATCCAACCAGCCAGTACCCGAGGCGTCGCCGTACTCCATCCAGCGCTCGCCGGTGAGCCAGAAATTCACGTAGTCGTGCGGCAGCAGGATGGTGGCCAGCTTTGCGTAGGCATCTGGCCGGTGCTTGCGCGTCCACGGCAACTTGGAAGCCGTATAGCCCGCCAGGATGGGATTGCCGCCCAGCTCGACGCAGCGCCCCGCACCACCGGCCGCCGCCATGATCTCGTCGCACTCGCGTTGCGTGCTTGTATCGCACCATAGTTTGACTGGCGCCAGCACGTTCCCATGGGCATCGAGCGGCACGAAACCGTGCTGCTGTCCGGACACGCCGATAGCGGTGATGTCCGCGCGTAGCGACTTGGGCAGCTTGGCGAAGCAGGCGCGTACGGCGTCGATCCACCATTCGGCCATCTGCTCGCGACTGCCGTCCTCGCCTGCGATCAACTCGATCGATTGCCCGTGGGCGGCCACCACGCTCCGCGAATCCATGTTGTAGACCACAAGCTTGACGCTCTGCGTTCCCACATCGATGCCGGCGACGAGGTCCATGGGTGCGTGCATCACCATTCCGCCACGCTGCCATCGGCATGACGCCATACCGGATTGCGCCAGCGATGGCCGACGATGGCGCGCTCGTCGACGTAAGCCTGATTGATCTCGATGCCCAGGCCCGGCCCCTTCGGGATGGCCACATAGCCGTCCTGATAGGTGAAGACGCTGCGGTCAGCGACGTAATCGAGCAGATCGTTGTCGGCGTTGTAGTGGATGCCCAGGCTTTGCTCCTGGATGAAGGCGTTGTGGCACACCGCATCCAGTTGCAGATTGGCCGCGAGGGCGATGGGCCCCAGCGGGCAATGCAGGGCTAGCGCCACGTCGTAGGCTTCGGCCATAGCCGCGATTTTCTTGGTTTCGGTGATGCCGCCCGCATGGGACGGATCGGGCTGGATGATGTCCACACCGCCCATCTCCAGCACACGCTTGAAGTCGTAACGTGAATAGAGCCGCTCACCCAGTGCGATGGGCGCAGGGGATAGCGCCGCCAGTTCCGGAATGGCCTCCAGGTGTTCGGACAGCACCGGTTCCTCAATGAACATGAGCTTGTACGGGCGAAGCTCGCGCATCAGCACTTTGGCCATGGGCTTGTGCACGCGGCCGTGAAAATCCACGCCAAGACCAATGTTCGGACCCACCGCGTCGCGCACGGCTTGTACGTTTTCCAGCACGCGCTCGACCTTGGCGTGCGTGTCCACGTACTGCATTTCCTCGGTGCCATTCATCTTCACGGCGGTAAAGCCGCGCGCCACGGCATCTTTCGCGGCGCGTGCGGTATCGGCCGGCCGATCGCCGCCGATCCACGAGTACGTGCGGATGCGGTCGCGCACAGGGCCGCCCAACAGTTCGTGCACGGGCACGCCCAACTGCTTGCCCTTGATATCCCACAATGCCTGGTCGATGCCCGCCAACGCACTCATCAGAATCGGGCCGCCGCGATAGAAACCACCGCGGTACATCACATGCCAGTGATCCTCCACCCGGCGCGGGTCCTTGCCCATCAGGTAGTCGGACAGTTCGTCGACGGCAGCGGCCACGGTGTGTGCCCTGCCCTCCACGATCGGCTCGCCCCACCCACTGATGCCGGCGTCCGTGTCGATGCGCACGAACAGCCAGCGCGGCGGCACGATGAAAGTGGTGATGGCGGTGATCTTCATGCGTACGTTTCGGCCCAGAGCCTGCGAGGTGGCGACGCCGGCCGCGCTACGTGGCGCCCGGAAGGGGCGCCCACGGGGAGCCCCAAACAACGCCGGGATGCTGCATTCAGGCTGCAGTGGGCCGCAATTGCGAAATCCGCCAACGAGGCACGTTTTTTTCCCTGTCGCGTTGCGTCATGCCCGGTGCGGTGGGAGCTGGTAGCGTCGGGGTTCCTGGGCTCTATCCATACGGCCCGTGCAGCCAGACCATGTCTCCACACCGCATCGCCCTGCTCTTCAATGCGAACAAGGTTTATGACCGGCAGATCATTGCCGGCATCGGCCAGTACCTGAAATCCACGCGCGTCGAGTGGGATCTCTTCATGGAAGAGGACTTCCGCAGCCGCACCCTGGGTATCCACCACTGGCGCGGCGACGGCATCATCGCGGACTTCGACGACCCGGTGGTGGCCGAAACCTTGGCGGATATCCCCATTCCGGTGGTGGCCGTGGGGGGGTCCTATGCGGATGCGAGCCAATACCCGCCGATCACGCCTTACGTGGCGACCGACAACGTCAAGCTGGTGCGGCTGGCTTATGACCACCTGATTGAACAAGGCTTGCAACGCTTCGCCTTCTACGGGCTACCACCCAACCCGGGCAATCGCTGGGCGCAGGAGCGCGAATCGGCCTTCTTGCGGATGATCGAGGCGGATCGCCTGGAGGGCTTGGTCTATCGAGGCTCGCCAACCAGCGCAGGTGGCTGGGGGCGTGCGCAGGAAGAGATGGCGGCCTGGGTGAAATCATTGCCCAAGCCCATCGGCATCATCGCGGTGACGGATGCCCGCGCACGTCAGCTGCTCCAGGCATGTGTGGTGGCCGATGTGCCGGTGCCCGAACAGATCGCCGTAGCCGGCATCGACAACGACCCTCTGGCGCAGCTGTTGAGCCGCATCCCGCTGACCTCGGTAACCCAGGGTGCAGAGGAAATGGGCCGCATGGCCGCGCAGGTGCTGCATCAGATGCTGCACGGCGGCGTGACAGCGGGTACGCGCATTCTGGTGCCGCCGGCTGGCCTCAACATCCAGGCCAGCAGCTTGCACAAGCCGATGAAGAGCCCGCATGTGATGCGTGCCTGCCACTACATCCGCCAGTACGCGTGCCTGGGCATCAAGACCGAGCAGGTCGCTGACTATGTGGGCATCTCGCGCACCCTGCTTGAAGAGCACTTCAAGCGCGAGCTGAAGCGCACCGTGCACCAGACCATCCTGGAGCACAAGCTTGAGATGGCGCGCAATATGCTCAAGGACACGTCACGTCCGCTGGCCGATGTCGCCGTGAGCAGTGGCTTCACCTCGCTGCAGTACATGTACGCCGTGTTCCGTCGTGAATTCAATTGCACGCCGCGGCAGTTCATCGAGAACGCGCGTTCGTAAATACCACCGGATCACACTCCGATCCGGTGGCTATTTCAGTGGATTACCGGGGCCAGCGCGACGACTAAGGCGTCACGGCTGTTTGCCCATCGTGAAGTCCGCGCGCAGCGGTGTCTGGTCGGAAGCGTCACCCACGTAGACAGTGAAACGACCCGGGTCCACGCGCCAGTCATGCTTGTCGGCGTCGTACCAGGCGAACGCGCGACGATCCAGCGTCAGGCTCACATGCTCGGTCTGCCCAGGTGCCAGCCGCAGCTTGCGAAACGCCTTGAGCTCCTTGGCCGGTCGCGCGACATGTGCTGACGGATCACCCACGTAGACCTGAGCCACCTCGGCACCGTCATGCGCGCCCGTGTTGCTCACGTCGAACGACACCGTGACATCGCCATTTGCCGCCACACCGGAAAGCGCGAGCTTGCTGAAGGCGAAGCTTGTGTACGACAAGCCATGGCCAAACGCGAACAACGGCTGCGCGTCGCGCGGATGACTGGTGTACCAGCGATAGCCGAGGAATACCCCTTCGCCGTAGCGCACCGTCGGGTGACCGTCTGCAGCAGGATGCGCGTCGTAGAAATCGTGGGTCGGATTGTCCTGCCAGTGGCGCTCGAAACTGATCGGCAGCTTGCCTTCCGGCGAGCGATCACCGAATAGCACTTCCGCAATGGCCTGCCCGCCTTCCTGGCCCGGGTACCAGTTCTGCAGCAGCGCGGGCAC
This sequence comes from Dyella sp. ASV24, assembly GCF_016428905.1. GTDB lineage: Bacteria > Pseudomonadota > Gammaproteobacteria > Xanthomonadales > Rhodanobacteraceae > Dyella. The sequence goes on from NZ_JAELTQ010000023.1 coordinate 24,848, forward strand.
GTGATCGAGCCAACCGTCGGTGGCATACCCACCACCGGAGGTCACGGTGACAATGGTGCGCTTGTTGACGGCAGCCACCGCTTCGATCAACGCCTCCTGTCCCCAGGGCAATTGGAAACTGCGGTCAAAAGCCTCGCTTTCGGAGGTGCCGTCGAAACCCACGGCGACCACCGCGGCATCGGCCATGGCGGCCATCTTGCGAGTCTCCTCGGGGATCATCGCATCCACGGCGATGGCGCCCAGACTCATGCGGCTGTAACTCACGTCGGGGCGATAGTCGAGGCGGATATCCACGGCTTTGCCCGCCGTCATCGGTAGCACGGCGTAATGTGGTGCCTGGCCTTCGAACACTGGCTGCTGGATCACCGGCTTGCCGTCCACGTATAGCGTATAGCTGTCCTTGCTTGCCGCCGCGGTGAGGAAGAGGAACTTGCCACTGTGATCGGGCACGAAACGGCCAGACCAGCGAATGCTCTGGCGCTCCGTTGCAGGCGTCGTCCACAACTCAGGTTTCCACTGGTCCACCTTGGCGTTGACGGTACGCTCGACCGGCTTGCCGGCGAAATCCGCGTTGCCAAAGGTTTCGCGAAGCAGGCCGGTCTTGCCATCCGTCGTCACGAATACTTCCTTCGCGAAGACGTCAGCCGTGCTGGGCAGGCCACGGCTGTAGAGCACGTTTACCTTGCCGCCTACGCGGTCACTGATGCCGGAAAGAATGCTTTGCGTGCGAAACGCATCGATATGCGAGCTGCCGCCGGCACTGGCTGCGCCCGGATACGCCATCGGCCCGATCACCGCGACCGATGTGATGTGCGAGGCGTCCAGCGGCAAGGTCTGCGAGGTGTTCTTCAGCAGCACGAGTGATTCGCGTGCGGCATCGAGTGCCGCCTGTGCCGACGTGGGGTCCATCAAGGGAATGGAATAATCGCGCTGCGGGCGATCAAGGAATCCGAAACGCACGGCGGTGCGCAGCAGGCGGCGCGTCTTGTCGTCGAGATCAGTGGTAGACAGGGAGCCGTCACGCAGGCCGCTTTCGATCAACGCCGGTGTCATCGCATCGGGTGCGGGCATTTCAAGATCAAGCCCGGCCTTGAACGCCTTCACGCCATCGTGCGCCGCTTCCCAATCGGACATGTACAGGCCGTTGAAACCCCACTCCTGCTTGAGGATGTCGTGGGCGATGTAGCGGTTTTCGGACAGGTACTCACCGTTGACCAAGTTGTAGCTGCTCATCACCGCGCCGACGTGGCCCTCTTTTACGGCCATCTCGAACGCCGGCAGGTAGATCTCGCGCAGCGTGCGCTCGTCGATCAGGCTATCCAGGTGCCGGCGGTCGTACTCGGAGTTGTTGGCCGCGAAGTGCTTGACCGTGGCGACTACGCCCTGCCCCTGTACGCCGCGGATAAGGCCCGCAGCCATCTTGCCGGCTAGCAGCGGATCTTCGCCGTAGTACTCCATGTTGCGGCCGTTCTGCGGCGCGCGATACATGTTGACGCCCGGGCCCAGCAGAAAGGCTACGCCGCGGGCGCGTGCATCGCGCCCCATTGCCGTGCCCACACGCTCGGCCAACGCCGGGTCCCAGCTCGCCGCCAGGGCGATGCCTGCCGCGTAAGCGGTCGAAGGTCCGGGGGCGCGTACGCCGATAGGGCCATCGGACATCGCTAAACGCGGCAGGCCGATGGCGGGCACGTCACGGGTGTAGAAGCTATCGACGCCGCCCAGCAACACAACTTTCTGTTCAACAGTGAGCTTGCCGAGCAGGCTCTCGACGCGCTGTTCCACAGCGGCGGTATCGGCGGCGGGTACGGCATCGCCGCTGGTGGCAGCGGTGGACATCCCCAGCGCATACAGCGCCAGGGCAAGCATGGTCTTGCGCATGAACATCCTCAGTAAGTGGCCAGCCTGACGCGCAGCACCTGCGGCACGCTGGTGAAATTCAGGCCGTAGTCGGTCTGGTCGCCGTTCCACAGCCTTCGAAAGATCCACTGGCCGTTCTCGTAACGGCCTTCTTCGACGCGATCGAGCAGGAAGCGTCCGTCCTTGCCGCGGCGTCCTGGTTGAAAGCTCACGCGCACGTTGTGTCCGGTGACGAGGTACTCGTTCTCGCCAAGCTGCGCGATCATGGCGCCACCATCGGTGTCGGCATTGCCCTTGGGAGGATCCATGCCGAACTGCAGTTGCCCGTAACCGAGCTGGACTTTCCAGTCGCCGAGATCGAGTGTCTGCTCGTGTGCATCCGTGGGTTCTGCTGCGCCCCACAGCTTGCCGGCCAGCCCCGCCACAGCGATCTCCCTACTCATTGGCGCCAGCGCGCTGTAGTTGACGCCAAACGCATCCACGGCGGCGTCATCGAGTTGGCGCGCGCCCAGCGGGTAATTGCTGTACTTGGTGAAATCCATGCCGAACGGCGAGAAACCGATGCCGCCATGACCCAGCATCGCGTAGACGTAGCGTGCATAGCCGTGGGCATTGCCGGTTTCGGCAACGAACAGCGGATTGTCCTTGTGTGCGTAGCGGTCGAGCACGGTGGTATAGCGCGCGTAATCAGGCAGGTAGATATCCGGCGCCAGCAGATCAAGCGATGGTGCGCCGGCCTTCCAGATATCCAGCACGTTGTCGGTGGGGCCTCCCGTCTCGTAGCCGCCGGGCTCCCCGGGATGAAACGGATCACGCAGCGCAGCGTTGGTGTACATCGGCAAGTTGTAAACGGCCTTGCCCGCTGCCGCGACCTGATCGATGAAGTGCGCAATCGACCACGCATGGAAGAACTCCGCCGCATCCTTGCCGAACACCTGGCTCCAGTTGCCGGCCGGTTTTCCCGTAGCGCGCAGCAAGGTGTCGGGAACGGCACCGGCAAACAGCTTGTCAGCCATCGGCGAATGGTCGCGGTCGGTGCCGTAAGTGCCCGACTCGTTCTCCACCTGCACCATGATCACGGTGTGCTTGTCGCTGTCGGCGGCACGCAGATGTGTCATCAGTTGCACGAACGCCTTGCGGTCGGCCTCCATGGTGGCCACGGCATGGGGCGACAGCGAGTTGAGCAGTTTGCCCGAGCGCGATACCAGACGCGGAAAACGCTGGTTGTCCAACTTCACCCACGACGGCGCATAGCTCGGCCCATTGTTCTTCCACGTGGCGAACCACACAAGCACCAGGCGCACGTGGTGTTCGCGCGCTTGCGTGAGCAGCGTATCGAGGAAGCTGAAATCGAACTGCCCTTCTTTCGGCTCGATCTGCTCCCAAGCGATGGGCACGCCCACCGTGTTCGCGTGCATGCGCTCGATGGCCGGCCATACCTCCGGCAGCATGTCCGGCCATGCACTGGAGTTATTCACTTGCGCGCCAAGGATCAGATACGGCTTGCCATCCACCATGAGCGCGTGATGGCCATTCTGCGTCGCGATGCGCGGCAGTTCACCAGCTTGCACACCCAAGGTCATCAGGGCAGTGAACAACACCAGGGCGATACGGCGTGAGAGCGTTGCGCGCATGAACTTACTCACGGCGATGGCGTGGTGCGGAAGGGTGATGCGGGCAAGCCGTCGCTATTGATCAGGTTGGCGTCGACGGGGTTGTCGCTCCAGCCATAGCGCACGGCGACTGGCTGCGGTACCGCTGCACTGGACACCACGACGTTCCGGCCATCGATGTGTGCCTGGGCGTGCTGGTAACGGCCATCGGCACCGGCAACCTCAAAACCACCCACCGCATCGCCACCGCCACGCACGGCGAGCGCAGCACTCTCGGCGTCGAACGACACCACCGCCTTTGCACCATCGGCATGCCATTGGCGATACACCGGGCCCGACGCCACGATGTGGTCGCCAAGCACCACACGGCGTGCGGCCAGTGCGAGCCGATGTCCCACGTCTTGCTTGTCGGTGGGGTGAATATCATCGGGGTTACCGACATCGATGGTGACGGCCTGCCCGGTGCGCGGCAGCGACAGCACCGCGGACTGTGATTCGCGGAGCTCCGCCCACGGACTTTGCTCCGGCGTGTCGCTACCGCTCTTGAAGTTCGCCAGCTGCACCCACAAGAACGGCAGTTCCGGCTGCTTCCACGCGGTGCGCCAAGCCTGGATCATGGCGCTGAACTGCTTGCGGTAAGCCATGGCGTGAGGTGCCGACGCATTGGACTCGCCCTGATACCACACCACGCCGCGCAACGGATAACCAAGCAGCGGCTGAATCATGCCGTTGTACAGCATCGCCGGCGTCAGATGGCGTGAGGGCGTAGCTACCAGCGTTACGTTGGCGGTATGGAAATGCCACGTACCCGCGAGCGGTCGGTGCGTACCATTTGCTGTCTGCACGTAAAGCGCAGCGGCATCACCATGAATGCCGCCACCATTGCCAAGATCGTCCACACGCACGGCAATACTGTTGCTGCCGGCGTGCAACACGCTGGCAGACACCTTGTAGACACGCGGTTTGTTCCACTGCTTCTCGGTTTCGCCGACCAGCTGGCCATTGACGTAGCTGCGATCAGAGTCATCAACCGCGCCCAGGCCCAACGTCACGCCCTGGGTTGCCTCGGCAGCGCTCAGCGTAAACTCGGTGCGATACCAGGCCACGCCATCCATGTCGTAGTAGCCCACGGTTTCCCAATAGGCCGGCACGGGGATATCTGCCCAGGCCGAGGTGTCGAGTTTTTCGGCTGCCCATGACGGCTTGCCGGCGGCATCCAGTACATCGCCCTGCGCTGCAGGCCAGCGCGAAAGACGCTGGCGGGTCTGGTCAAGTTTCGCCTCTTCGGCGGCATCGTCCTTCTTGATGGTGTCCGCCAGTGCCGATACGTCCACGTTGCCCGTGTGTGCGTCGGTCCACGCTTCCACGCTGCTACCGCTCCAGCTGCTGTTGATCAAACCCTGCGGCACACCGGTGCGTGCCTTCATGTCACGCGCAAAGAACCAGCAGACGGCGGAAAACTCGCTCACGGTGGAGGGACTGGCCGCCACCCAAGAGCCACCTTCCAGCCGATCCCGTGGTTGCAGGGACCAACTGTGCGGAATCTTGAAGTGACGGATGGTTGGATCGTTCGCCCTCGCCTGCTCGGCGGCCGCGTCACGTACGTCGGTCATGGTGAATTCCATGTTCGATTGCCCGGAACACAGCCAGACATCACCCACCAGCATGTCGCGCAGCACGCGATGCTCGCTGCCGTCGTCGATGTCCATCGCATACGGGCCACCCGCGACGTGCTTGGGAAGCGTTGCATCCCAACGCCCCTCGGCATTCGCCTTCGCGGTGGCATGAGCGCCATCGAAACCCACGGTGACCTGCGCACCCGGCTTGGACCATCCCCATACGTGCATGGGCATGTCCCGCTGAAGCACGGCGCCCTGCGAGAACATCAGTGGAAGCTCGAGCTTTGCCTGAGCCGACAGAGGCAGCGACAGGAGTAGCGCCAGTGAGGCGCCGGCATGAAGGTGTTTCAAGGCGTGGACTCCACGGGTTCGCCATAGATCAGGCCGCGTCCACTGGTCACGGCATAGAAACGTCCAAACACGCGCGGATCGCCACTAAGCAGGCTGATGCGCCCGTAGCGATGTGCGTCATCGTCGACACGCTGCCAGCGTTGGCCACCGTCGACGGAACGGAAAATGCCCTGCTGCCCGTCACGCTGTCCTGCGACGAACAAGGTTGGCTCGTCGCTCCCGACGGCGGGTTTGCCGAAGCCGAAGGCATCGACGCCGATGATATGTGGCAGGCGTTGCAGCAGATGCCCCTGATCATCGCCACGCAGCAAGGGCAAGTCGTGCGCCGCGAGCCACAACAGGCCGGCCTTCGCCGGTGAGGCTTTCAGCTCAACACCCGCATGGCCGCGTGCGGCATCGCCGAAATCACCTGGGATCGACGCAAAGCTCGCACCGCCGTCGTTGCTGGCGAACAAGGCGCCGGTCTGCGGCGAGTACGCATAGAACCTCCGGGCGTCGACCCGGTCGGACAGCACGCGCATGCGTTCGCCCAATCCCAGCGCCACCTGCCAGTGCTGGCCACGATCCCGCGTGAGGTAGACATGCCGGGCATCGCTCGGCGCCCACACGACGGCAACACCGTCAGCCGCCACGGCGATGCTTCCCGCGCCCTCGCCTTCAGGCGGCTCGCTGGCGAAGGCCTGCCAATGCTCGCCGCCATCCTCGGACCACGCCGCACGAACGGCCGAGCCAAAGGGTTGGCGCAGACGTCCGCTGCGAACGATCAACGTGGGATGGTGCTCGGCATAGTCAATGCTTTCGCCGTTCGCATAACGCGGTGGCGGCGTGAACTGCAGCGGTGCCACGTTAAGGTCGTCGTGACGGAAACCATCCAGATCGCCCACTGCGCTAAGCAGATGCGCGCCTTGCGGCGGACTGATCAGGCCCAACGGCACCACCTCTTCCAGGCCACGATCCTGAAACCACCAGTGCACCGTGCCGCCCTTGTCGAACCCGCGCATGTCGCGCGAGGCCCATATGCCGTAGCCGGTGACAAACATCACGTGGTCGGCATCAAAGGGATCGATGGCCACCGTGGTCATCCAGTGCGGCGTATGCGCACTGGTCCATGACGCTTCAGCATGATCGAACGCCGAGCGCGCGAAAATTTCAATCCAATGCTTGCCACCGTCGGTACTGCGGAACAGCACGTCGTGTGGTTCGTAACGATGATGCGTGCTGGCGATCAGCACCTTGGGGTTGGACGGATCCACCGCGACGTCACCCCAGCCGAATCCCGACGGCGTGCTCTTGCTCGACACCGGCGTGATGTTCGTCCAGCGATTGCCCGCGGGCTGCCAGCGCCACACTGCGCCGTCACTCATGGTGTCCGGGCCGGGCTCATCGCCGTAGCTCAGCACATAGCTGCCATCACTGGCGCGGTGCATATGGCTCGGCCGAAGGCCGGTGGGCTGCCCAGGAATGGCACTCCAACTGCGACCACCATCGGTGGAGCGAAACAAGCTGGTTTCGCGTGTGGAAACACCGGCATACAGCACCGGAGTGGGTGCCCCCGGCTTGCCGCTGGCAGGCTCGAACACCACGAACACGATGCCGATGGATTGCGGCCGCCAGCTGTTGGTCGCGGTAGCAGCGGGCGACGTGGCGACGGCGGGAAATCCCTCCGCCTTCGACCAGTGCGCACCATGATCGTCGCTGTGCCACAGCCCAGCGTCCCGCGAACCAAGGAACAGTACACGACCATCGTGTGGGTCAACGGCAAGGCGCTCGCCATTGCCGCGACCCAGCTCGTTGCCACCCAGCTTGAACGGCAGATCCGCACGTTCGAAATGGGCACCGCGGTCATGCGAGCGCAGGACGGCCGCGTTGCCTGTCGTCGGCGTCGTGTAGGTGCCCGCGGCGAGATAGACCCATTCTTTGTCGGAAGGATCGAGCGCCAGACTGTCGATGCCGAGCAGGTTGGTATCTTTCGCCTCGATCCAGTCGGTGAGCGACACCCACTGTCCGCTGGCCTGGTCCCACCGGTAGGCGCCGCCCACGTCGGTACGCGCGTAATACAGGCCGCGTTCGGCGGGATGAAATACCAGCCCACTCACGTAGCCGCCACCGCCGATGCGTACGCTGGCGTAGCGATAGGCCAGTTCGTCATCGCTGGCGCGCGTGGCGGTGCTGGCGCATAGCGCCAGCACCGCAAGCAGCGTTTTCCCCATCAACAGCCGGTGAATCCGGCTGCGTGCCATTCCCCCGCTGTTCTTCGCCATGATCAGAAGGTGGCGCGGAACACCAGCTCGTAGCGCCGGTCGGCGACGAACCAGCCACGGTTATACAAGCGGTAGTCCACCACGCCGTCGCCATAGCTGGTCGGCCCCATCAGCGTACGCACGACAGCGTTGTTGAGGTTGTTCATCTGCAAGCCGACCTGCATGTTCTTGTTGAGGCGATAGAACACGGAGGCGTCCAACTGGCCGTAGTTATCGGACCACGTCGGCAGATGCGTGGATGCATCACTGGTGGTCAGCAGATAGCGCGAGCGCCAGTTCCAGGCCAGACGTGCCGACCAGTCACCCTTTTCGTACATGGCCACAAAGTTGTAGCTGCGCTTGGAGATGCCGGTCATCGGCAGATCCACGCCGGTCACGGTGGCGTTGGTGTACGGATTGGTCGCGCTGTTGACGCCACCATCGCTGTCCACGTAGGTGAAGTTGGCCTGTACGCCGAAGCCCCTCATCCAGCCCGGCAGGAAGTCGAAGAACTGGTTGTAGCCTACTTCCGCACCGCGCACCTTGCCGGTGCCGATGTTGTACGGGCGAGTAACTTCAAACTGCTGGCCCTGGTAGACCTCCGGGGCAGTTTCCTGCGCGATGTAGTCGTGGATGTCTTTGTAGAACGCCGTGGTGTACAGCAAGCCGGTCGGTGAGAAATACCATTCCAACGCGGTGTCGAACTGAGTGGCGCGTTGCGGCTTGAGGTAGGGGTTGCCCGCCAGGCCGTTCCACTGCGTCACTTGCGTGTTGTTTGCATTCAGCACGTAGCCCAACTGCACGAACGACTGCATGTCGGCGAAGTTCGGCCGCGAAATCGCTTTGGACGCCGCGATGCGCCACTGCAGATCGTCGGTCAACTTGAAACGCAGATTGAGGCTGGGCAGCGCATCCTGATAGTGGGTGCGCGCCGTGAGCGGCTGGTAACCGCCATTCCAGATCGCCTTCTCGGCATCGGACACGCCTGTGCTGCTGAGATTGAGCAGCTGCACAACGCCACTGGTATCCACATCGGTGCGCACCAGGCGCAAGCCGATATTGCCGTCGAACGGAATGCCGAGCGCCGTCTCGTTGCCGAAGTACAGCACGCCGTAAGCGGCCTTGGTCTTCTCACCCTGATCATTGAGATCAGCCGGCGTGATCTGCACCGGGCTCCAGCCATATGACACGCCCATGGGATGCAAGATGCCGTAAGCCGCGCCGTAGTTCTCCACCAGCGAATTGCCGGGGAAGTACAACGGGGTGGGAATCTTCACGTTGCCGCGAAAGAAATTCGAGAACGAATACAGCGATGCGTTCGCCGGGTAATAGTTGACGCTGGCTACGGTGCTCGGCGTGTTCACCGATGCCCAGCTATCGGTAATCACGCCCCAGTTGTAGGGCGTGCTGGTGTTGTTCTCGCTGCGGTCGGTGGCGCGCAGACCCACTTTGAAGTACTTCAGCCAACTGCTGTCTTCAAAGTCGTATTCCAGATCCATACGGTAGGCGCGACTCATGCCCACCTCGTCCTCGCGATGATCCATCGCCGCGGACCAGAAATAGTTCGCGGGATTGGTGGTGTAGCCCGCCGGGCTGGCCGAGACTAGCGGCATGCCACCGCTGCCCGTGGTGTTGAGGTACATGCCCGGCAGGTAGGTCGCCTGAAACACCGTGAAATCCAGCTCGTTGCTGGTGGACTTCACGAACTGGACGTCACCCGTCAACAACATATGGTCGTTGATGTTGTACTTGAAGCCGTTCGAAAAGTCGGTGGTGACGGTGGTCTGCGTCTGGTAGCGCGTATCCGTATCAAAACGCACGCCACCATTGCTCAGGTTGTTGCTCCAGGCGTTGGAGCTGAGCGAGCCGCGCTGAAACACGCCCTGGCCGTTGTAATCGAACGTGGTGCCACTGGCCGGATCGATATCGAAGCTGGTGTCGCTGAAGATCGCGCCATGCTCCAGCCACGACATGTCGTAACGCGAGCGGATGAACTGGGAAGTGATTTCCAGATCCTTGGTTGGACGCCACTGCAAGGCACCGGAAATGCCGATGCGACGACGCTGGAAATCCAGCGTGCGCCAATCCGCGCCGCCCGGCACATACACCGTGCCCAGGCCACTGCCAGCGGTTGCCGCTGCGTCCGAGCGCATGGTGAACGGCTCGAGCTGGATGCCGTCGGTGCGGGTAGCCAGCTCCGAATAGGAGACATCGATCAACGCGCCGAACTCACCCCAGTTCTCCGTCTTCCAGCGGTTGCTGTAGAGGAAGGACGTCGACGGTTTGCTCTTCTGCGACAGGTCGCCTTCGTTGATGCCGTAGGAGAAGCCAATCACCTGCCCCGGCGCATCGAACGGCAGGCGCGTACGCAGGTTGACCGTGCCGCCGATGCCGCCTTCGATAAGTTCCGCCGAAGGGTTCTTGTATACGTCCACGCCGGCCATGAGCTCTGCCGGCACGTCCTCGAAGTTCAGCGAGCGGCCGCTGTTGGCGGAAAAGGTGTCGCGACCATTCAGCAGCGACTCCACCTGCGTAAGACCACGGATAGACACGTTGCTGCCTTCGGCCGACGGATGATCCGGATCATTGGCCGAGAGAAAGTGGTCGATCGTGACGCCGCTGATACGCTGCAGCGTCTCGGTAACGCTGCGATCCGGCAGGGCATTGATATCGACTGCGGTGACTGAGTCGACGATCTGGTCCGCGTTCTGCTTCAGCGACTGCGCTGACTCCAGGCTGGCGCGGATGCCGGTCACCGTGACGCCATCGAGGTTCTTGGCGTCCTTGGCTTTGGCGTCCTCTGCTTTTTTCTTGTTATTCGCATCGGCGGGCTTGGATTGATCCCCGGCCGGGCTCTGCGTCTGGTCCTGGGTGGCAGCTGCCTGCTGAGCGCGAGCGCTGAGCGGCGCGTAGAGCAGCGCCATGCCAATGGCCACGGCGGCGGACAGACGCGCCAATGGCAAGGAATGCTGGGCCGCACAGGCGGTTTTCCCGTGCACAGTCTGAATCATGGTCAAAACTCTCCCCGTCTTGTCGTTGGCCATCGGCCGAAACCGCAGGCTGCGTATCCCCAGGCCCCCACGACCCGGTGGTTGCGTCAAGCCAATTCACTGGCCCTGGCAACGTCACGTCCTGCTTGGTGGTGGCGCATGCTGGATTGCGCTGTCGTGGCACACAATTACGAAATTGATGGGCGCGAATAACGTTTCTTCGTTTGCGGTTGCCACATCGGGCCTTGAACCCCCTGCTCTACTGCTAGTTTTTCGGCCCATCGACAACCACGGAACTGCTCATGCGCCGTCACCGCATCAACCCAGCCCAGCGTTGCCTTGCCGCCTTCGTCCTGCTGTGCGCGGCCGTGTCACAGGCCTCCTTCGCCTCAGCGCCCACGGCACCCACGGCGGGAGCCATCACGCCGCAACAAGCTGACCTGATCTGGCGTAAGGCCACAGAAGGCTATGCGCCGGCACGGGCCGCGCTGGTGGCCAAGGTGAAGGAAGGTGCCGCGCTGGGGCCGTTCCGGCCCGATTGGGCATCCTTGCGAAATTACCGGGAACCGGCATGGTTCGACAACGCCAAGTTCGGCATTTTCGTTCACTGGGGCGTCTATGCCGTGCCGGCCTTCGCCAACGAGTGGTACCCGCGCAACATGTACGACCGCACGAGCGCCGAATACGCCCATCAGGTGGCTACGTACGGCAGCCTGGCGCACGCGGGCCTGAAGGATTTCATTCCGCAATTTCGTGCCGAGCATTGGGATCCGAAGGCCTGGGCCACGCTGTTCAGGCAAGCCGGCGCGCGCTATGTCGTAGGCGTGGCCGAACATACCGACGGCTTCGCCATGTATGACTCCAAGCTCACCCGCTGGACCGCCGTGCAGATGGGGCCCAAGCGTGACGTTATGGCGGCGCTCTGCCACGCGGTAAAGAACGAAGGCCTGCGCTTCGGGTTGTCCACCCATCGCGCTGAACATACGTGGTTCTTCGACCACGGGCGGGAAATCGATTCGGACGTGAATGACCCTGCCTACGCCGACTTTTACGGCCCTGCCCAACAGCACATCTCCCTGAACGGCGATCAGGATCTGGCCCAGGACTGGACCTACGTTTCACCGGCTTGGGTCGACGACTGGATGGCGCGTACGGCGGAACTGGAGGCTTACTACCACCCCGACCTGATCTATCTCGACTGGTGGGTGGGTCATCCATCGTTCCGCAATGCGCTCGCGCAATGGCTTTCGTACTACTACAACGCCGGCGCCACGCGCGGCGGCGTTGTAGTTAACTACAAACTCAATGCCCTGCCGGAAGGCAGCGGCACGCTGGATGTGGAGCGCGGCCAGCTCGGCGCCATCCGCCCCCAGCACTGGCAGACCGACACCAGCATCAGCAACGGCTCATGGGGCTACGTGGAACACGACACGTACCGCCCGGCCGTGAACATCGTGCGCCTGCTTGCGGATGTGGTGAGCAAGAATGGCAACCTGCTGTTGGATGTCGGGCCCAAGCCGGATGGCAGCATCACGCCGCAAGAACAGGCCGTGCTTCACGACATCGGCGCCTGGCTCGCCATCAACGGTACGGCGATCTACGACACCCAGCCCTGGCGCGTTTACGGCGAAGGCCCCACCGTCTCGCGCTCAGGTTCCTTCTCGGAAGACACGGGTCAGACAGCCTATACCAGCGCCGATTTCCGCTTTACGCAGAAACCGGGCAAGCTCTTTGCCATTGAGATGACATGGCCTGAGAGCGGCTCCGCGCTCATCAAGAGCATCACATCGGACAATCATGTGCGGTCAGTTCGCCTGCTTGGCACATCCCGCCCGATAACTTGGCGACAGACCGCCGAGGGGCTGGCCATCGGGGCCGTGCAGCGCCCCGATGGCATGGCAATTCCTGCGTATGAGATCGACGTCGACTCAACGCCTGACGCCACCAGCGTCATGCGCTGAGTCGTTTGGTTACCGTCAAGCGATAGCCCGATACCTGAAATCGCGCATCACCACACTGCCCTCGCCTGCACTGTAAACACCAATCCTCAGGCTCAGGAATCCACCAAACACGTTGTGGTGGATTCCTGAAACCTCCATGCGAAGGCCGTGCTGCTGCCAGGTTTTTCCATTGTCGAGCGAATAGTGGTAAGTCACAACGTGATCCTGGTTGGTCACGCGTATGCGCAAGCTGGATGCCTGCATAGGCACGCGCATCCAGGATTGTTCTTCGGCGTATTCGTAGGTCTTCAGCACGCGATCGCGCCGTGAGAGGCCGATGCCGACGAAGGCCTTGGTGTTGTAGAACAGCAGCAAACCGCCTTCGGCATCGCCTACCAGATCGAGAGTGACTTCGGCCACATAGCTGCGATCGCCTGGCAGACAGGTCAACGGCGAGCAATCGGAGGGCGTACTGCCCTTCGCGGCCAGGCGCAGGCCACCTGCCTCATAGCCCACACGTTTCATCTCCTCCGGCTTCGGACCGAACAGGCTCCACTGCACCCCAAACTTGTGACTGCTGAAGTCGTCCGACAGAGCAAGACCGTTCGGCCCGCTCACACCACCTTTCGGCTTCGGCAGTGGCCGGGACAGATCGCCACCTTTGGCTTTGAACCAACCATCAGCGATCCACTCGATCGGCTCCAGCAAGGTCTGACGCCCCAGCGTGCGAAATCCGTTCTCGTAGCCGTGATAGACCATCCACCAATCGCCGGCCGGCCCTTCCACCAGTGTCGCGTGCCCGCGTGACCACCAGGGCTCGGCGGCGCTGGTCGTACGCACCAGCGGATTGCGTGGGTAATGTTCCCAGGGGCCATGGATGGAACGGGAACGCGCCGCGATCACCATATGACTGGTCGGCGGACCTGCGGTGCCACCAACAGCCGTAACGAGATAAAACCATTCGCCACGCCGCAGCAGCTTGGGGCCTTCCGGCGCGAAATCCTCCACGATCCAGTCGTCAGGGTAGCGCCAGGGGCTGTACGCCGGCTCCAGCTTGCCATCCGCGGCGAGCCCATCGTCGGTGAGCCGCACGCGACGAATGCCGTTGACGAACAGATAGCGCTTGCCATCCTCTCCCACGATGTGTCCCGGGTCGATGCAGCCATCGATACGCAGGTCGATCGGATCGCTCCACGGCCCCTCGATATGATCGGCCCAGATCACGTACAGCGCCCAGCCACGATCACCTGCACTGGCCGGGATGTAGATGAAATAGCGCCCGTTGTGTTTGCACAGATCAACAGCGAACACAGTACCCAACGGCTTGGTCAGCGCCGCAGTGACCGGTACCCAGTTCACCAGATCGGTGGAATGCCAGATCACCAGGCCCGGGCAGGCATCGAACGACGTAAACGTCATGTAGTAGTCGTTGCCATCCTTGAGGATGGTGGGGTCGGGGTGATCACCGGCAACGATAGGGTTCACATAGGTGCCATCACCCAGGTCAGCCGTTCGCTGCCCCTCCATACCCGCACGCTGTGGGATTCCCTTCCGCGCAGCTTGCGTGCCGGCGATGGCCGCCCCCATGGAAAACGGCGCAACCGCCGCCCCTGCCAACATCAACTTGATGACGTCTCGACGAGAACCATCCACCATAAAAACTCCCCACCCCGCTCAATCCACAAGCGCTGGATTGTGCATGGTGGAAGGACTTGCTCGGCTTATGAAAGTCGCCGCGTGCGGTTGTTTTTTCTTTCAGCCCGCCTGCATGGGGCACGCTTCAGTGCATACCCGAACCCATCCGCGAAGCGTTGGGGGTTCGCGGGCAGACCAATCACACCAGGTGGGCTGATTACATGAGTGACACGCTATGGTCAGGCCGATGCTGCCGCTACTTCAATCTCAACCATGATTTCAATCGCCAATCGCAACGCATCAAGGCCGATACGGGCTTGATCGTAGGAAACTGACGTTGGGCAGTTGGACGAAATAGCGAAATCATTTCCCAGAGATGACAACAGGAATCACAACTGCCGGGCCCGGTAGTACTTGAACTTCCGCCTCTCGAACCCTGCTGTTCGCGGCCATCACTGGCAACCGCTCGGTGAATACGCTCCCTTCGCATTTGGAGCTTATTCGACACCACCTCTAATGGTTGCCCATGTCTTATCACACTCAATGACATCCCCATCCCTATCAAACCTAACAAAGGAGGGAACATTGAATGTCGTCTCAATACGTTCAAAGTCCAGCGGTCGCTTGAGAGCGCAATAAAATCCGGTACGATCCTCGCCCCACTTATATTCCTTGGAAAGTTCATTTCCATGAGCCAGCAACAAATCAACTATCGGCTCGAGGTGTAAATAGACGGGTCGTATCGAAGGATTGTAGGCGATATCAGCTTTAGCCATTGGTTAGTCCGTTACGAGTCTTCCCATAGACCCGCAGCACGTAGTCATCCCCGACTTCGATCGCAGCACCCTCTGCACACCCTCTCACGTCGGCAGGTGCTCCGGAGAGTTCAATGAACGCGTTTAGTTCTTTAGAGAAGGTGAGTGTACTGCCCCACCCAGGATGAAGATCACTTTCACCCTTCGCGATGCGCTGGAGACTCGCCATATCGATGGTCTTGCTTGTTCCATCAATACATTTAATGAGTAGCGGAATCATTTCAGAACCCTCAGACGCCAATTGACAATATTGTCCGACTTTATTCCCGGATAGTTCCATTCAAGGTATCCGCTGGCAGTCAACCCGCCCGGGACAAACTCTTTATAAGGCGCCTCAAGAACGTTTTGTAGTCCAGTCGGATCCTTGAGCTGAAATTCAAGAAGGTACTTGGGCTGATATGTCAGATCCAAACTTTTTGCGTAGTCCGCACCGGTGGTGATGGAACTTACCTCCTCTGCTGAGCCAAGGAATCCCATGCCCGCAGGATAGCCAGTTACTGGCTTCCCACCAAAGCTAACAGTGTCCCCTTGCAACAAAGAGAAAGCATCTTGCTCATTGAGTGTTCGCGCAAAGTAACCATCTGAAGGTAGACCGTAACTATTCCAAGCGGAGATATCGTAAGCGAGCGGTTGCGTGTTACCCGTGGCTACGTAATTTGGGATCGACGTGTCAGAGATCGGTGTGAATGGGGCTGTCTCCGGCAGGCGATCCGTCGCCGCCAGTATGATGCCGCCGCCAAGCACTGATCCCAAGGAATAGATCGCTTGATCGCCCTGACTCGAAGGCGACCACGCTGGCGTTAGCACACTATTCTGCGACCCTGAGTTTGTACCGCTATTCGCGCTATACGCGTTTGACTCGTCCGCACCCAAGAACGGGATGGCGTCATGTATCGCGTTAAGAATACTCATCCCCGCGACATAGATTTTCCCCCCAACATAGGCACCGGCAGACTGATCTTCCGCCTGAGCCGTGTCAGAGAGTGGCGATGTCACGGTGACTTTGCCGTCCAGTCCTTGCGAATAGTGCATTGCGTCGTTGAACAGGTACCCCGCCGCACCATTGACGGCACCTTGCGTAGCATTCCCCCCAGTCAACCACGACGCAGCCGCACCGGTACCGGCATGTTCCAGCGTCTGCAGGCCGATGTTGCCATTGGGATCATTACCAAGGCTGTCGGCCACCGATGAACTGATAAAGCCATTCTTGAAACTGCCGCCCAGCAGTACGTTAGAGGTGCCGCCCGCAACACCATGGGCGAGCATTGTTGGTGCGCTACCAGGGCCCCAGCCTTCGTACTGCGCCAGACTGCCTGCGCTGTAGAACAGGCCAGCGCTAACGCCGCCCTGAACTGCGCCATGCAGCATGCCTTGGCCAATGTTCTGGCCTTGCAGCCCTGCGCTCAGCCCACCACCCTCTGCACCGAGCGCCGCGCCGGTGACGATCGCGTTACCCCAGCCAGCGGCGGCACCCGTTCCTGCGGCTGCCATGGCGGTTCCAGATCCCGCTTCCGCACCGGCCATCGCGCCCACCGCGGCACTCGCCGCACCCGCCGTAACCGCCACGGCGACGATGGTCACCACCGCCGCCAACCCTGCGCCCATGCCTGACTGTGACTGGTCCCAGGTCTTGTGAGTGTCGACCTCACTCATCCAGTTGACGTTGGGGCCGAGCGTGCTCACCCAGGATTGGCCAGGATTTGCTTCCAGTCTTGCCAGCGCCGCATCCTGGCTCTCGCCGGCGAACTGCCCAAACTGCACGTTGATGCCTTGGGCCGCGTTTACCGACAAGGGGCCGGTGATGGTGCTCTGCACGTTGGTGGTGCTTTCGATGCCCTGGTTGCTCGTCGCGACGCGATACCAGGACTTCGAATTCATCGTGTGGCTTTCGTTATCGACGTTGGCCGCCGTGTCGAAATTCACGGTGCCACCGCTGACGATCGAGGTGCCGGTGGTGCTGTTGAGCGTCGCTGCCTGATACGTTTGATCACCGCCACTGATCAGGGCGATCCCACCGCCGGCATTCACCTGCGTGCCCTGCGCGGTGCTGATGTCGACCTCGTCGGCGGTCTTCTTGTGGCCGTCCTTGGTGGCGTCGCTCGATTGCAGGGTGTTGGCGTCGGCGAGCAGGTTGATTTGGCCGCCTGCCACCAGAGCGGCATTGCCACCCGCGGTCAATTTGGCCGCGGCCGCATCGATATCGCCGCCAGCCACCACGGACAGGTTGCCGCCCGCACTGAGCTGACTACCTGTCACCGTGACTTGGTCGGACGTGCGGTTCAGAGAGGTCTTGTCGCCCTGCGCTTCGGCGACATGGTTGTATTGCTCGGTGGTCACGTCATCAAGGATGACGCTGCCGCCGGCCTGCACCGCCAGGTTGTTGCCGGCGGCCAGCTTGGCGGCCTGACTGTCCAGGTTGCCCCCGGCGACTAGCGACAGGTTACCGCCGGCCGTCACGCTGGAGATAACGGCGCCTTGCGACGCTGTCTGCTCCTGGAAGCTCACAGGACCGTTTCCGCTGCCGCCTTGGCTGCTTGACGACTGGGTACCCTGCGCGAGGAGGTTGAGATTACCGCCGGCACTCAGCAGCGCATTACCGCCTGAACTGACGCCACTCCCGATCAGCGTGAGGTCGCCGCCAGCGATCATGCTGAGGTTGCCCCCCGCACTGATCGCGGTGGGACCTGTTACCACCTTGGCACCGTTCCACTGCGGTACCGGGCCCGTGCTGATGATGTTGCCACCCGCGACCATGGCGAGGTTGCCGGTGGCACTGATCGTGGCGGCGCTTGCCCACGGCACCGAGGGCGCGGTGTTGATGAGGTTGCCGCCGGCCAGCAGGCTGACGTTGCCGCCGCTGATCGCGCCTTGATTCGTCAGATCGCCTTGTGTGGCGATGGCCAGTTGTTGCGCACCACTGATTGTGCCGGTGTTGATTAACGTATCGGCGAGGATCGTGGTGCTCTGCGTGCCGGTCAGCGTGCCATCGTTAGTGACGATGCCCGAGGCTTTGATGTTGACGTTCTGACCGGCGATTAATGCGCCGTTGCTTTCCAACTGATCGGCACTGGCCTTGCTCAGGTACACCACCGGCACAAGCACTTCCTGGCCGTCCACCACTTCATCGACCAGCCACACGATGTCGGAGCTGAGCCCCGCGATCTGCGAGGAGGTCAAGGGTTGCCCCAGGGTGAGGCCCAGGGCCTGCGCCTGGTTCGCTGCATCCTGCATCAACGCTTGATACTGGTCTGCCGCATCGGAAGCGCCGTTGAGAACGCGCCGGCCCGTGAGCTGCAAGATCTGGTCTTGCACCAGGCTCTGTTCGTAGTAGCCATCGCCCAGACGCTTCTGCATGTCCGCCGGATCGTCACCCAACGCTTGCAGCAGATAGTTCGAGCTGGTTACCGGGCCTTGTGCAAACCGCGCCGTGGTGGTGACCAAGAAGGGAGCGTTGGGCGACAGGTTGTCGTGGTACATGCCATTGGATGGCGGTACCAGGCCTGGCAGCGGATGGTCGATCGAGCCGAGGACCTGACCGGTAGCGCCGGCTGTGCCATTGCCACCCTGGACGGAGCTGCCGGAGGCTCCCGCAAAACCACCGGCGCCGGAGGCACTAGCACCTTGCGTACCCGCGACCGCGCCCGCGCTCCCGGCCTGGGCGCCCTGGGCATTTCCGAGTCCGGTGTTGCCCGACCCGGCCAAGCTACCCGTGGTGATCCCGCTGCCACCGCCGTTCGCACCCACGGCCGTATTGTTGATGTTTCCGCCAGCGATACTCACGGTGCCGCCGGCCGTGATGTAGGAGCCCATCGCCACGCCGGTGGTAGTGGTCGTGCTGGTGTTGCTGGTGGTCTCGATGTTGTCCGGAGCGCAAGGGGTATGCGAGCCACCGGACTGGTAGCAATCGGAATAATTGTCTTCAATCGTGCGTGTGACGGTCTGTGTCTGCACCGTTTGTTGCACGCTGATCGCTTCATTAGTGATCGTGGCTGGATTGCCCGTGACCAGGTTGCCATTGGCATCCGTGGAGGCACCACTGCCGTTGATCAGTAAGTTGTTCCCGGCCGCAATGGTCGAGACGTGGTTGAGCAAGCTGCCGGTGGTGATCGCGATATTGCCGCCGGCAGTAATGACGCCCGCAGCACTGGCCGAGCTCAACGTTTGCTCGGAGACCACCGTGTTGGTGATCCACACGCTAGGGTCTTGCACGTAGCACTGGTTGTGAGGCGCTCCGAGGCAGTATTCCTCGTTGCGGGGCCCGTTCGGGCCGCTGCCACTGACAATGGTGTAGCCGAGGTCAATCGATACCGGTGTTACACCGCTCACGGTCGGCAGGATGCGTCGGGTGTTAGTGATCGTATCGGCATTGAGGGTGAGGTTGCCGTTTGCCTCGATGCGGCCGGAGCTATTGAGCAGCGTACTCACGCTGCCGCCCGGCGTGCGTCCACCGATGCTGAGGTCACCGCCGCTGTAGATCTCTGCATCAATGTTCGTGAGCGACGTGCCGACCATGAACTTCAGCGATTGCGCCGCGCCGATAAAGCCCTGACCATAGTCGACGGGCGCCATCGTGGCGCCAAGGTCCTGGCCGTTGGTGAGGGTGTTGGCCGCGATAGTCACCGCGTTGCCGCTGATGTTGCCTATGTTGGAGAGGCTCCCAGCAGTGATTGCCAGCGTGTCGCCTTCCAGGTCGCCGCTGGCTTGGTTGTCGAGAGCACCGCTAACGTTGACGTTGGCCACACCGCTACCGTTGTTGGCACTGGCGTTGATGGTGCCCTGATTGATCAGGTTGGCGGCCGTAACGTTGAGCGTACCCGGGGTCTGCAGCGTGCCCTGGTTGGTGAGGGTGCCGTCGACTGTTAGATCGAGAGCGCCGTTACTCTGCAACTGCTGGCCGGTGCCGTTGGTGAAATCGCCAGTAGCGTGCAGATCCAATGACTGCGCGCCATTCAGTGTGCCCGCACCGGTAAGGCTAGCCAGCGTCACATGCAGGGCGTTCGCCGTGATGGTGCCGCCGCTGTTGCTCAACGTCGGTGCAGTCAGCCAGAGCGAGGCACCCTGCACCCGGCCGTTGTTATCGTTGGTCAGCGACGCGATGTTCAGTGTTACGTTGTCGACAGCACCGAATTGTCCGCCCTTGTTGTTGAGCGTCGCAGCCGTATTCTGAAAACTCAGGTTGCGTGTGGCGTAGACGGTACCACCGGCATTGGACAACGCCCCGACCCCATCGAGGGTGAGATCACGTTGTGCGACCACGCTGCCGCCCGCACTGTTGTCTAGCGAGGCCGCCCGCAATGTGACATCGCCGCCACGGTTACCGATGGTGCCGCCTTCGTTGGCGATCGCGCCAGCCGTGGTAAGCGTTAGCGTCGCATTCGGATCGGCCGTATTGCCGGCCAGCAATTGACCACCGGTGTTGGTGATCGATGCGGCAGTGATCGTTGCAGCTGACGACGCATCGACGTGGCCACCGGTATTGTCCAGCAGACCGCCGGCCGTCAGGGTGAGGTTGCCGCCGGTCTGCAACAGGCCGCTCTTCGTGTTGCTGAGGGTGCTGTTGCTGGCGAGGGTCAGATCGTGAGCGGCGTAGATGGTGCCGCCGATGTTATTGATCGTGCCGGCCTGAAGGTTCGACGTGCCTTGCGCACCGATAAGGCCACCAGCATCGTTGCTCAGCGCCTGCGTGATGTTCACGGTGAGTGACCCACTGTCGCTACGCTGGATTACCTGGCCGCCGGTGTTATCCAGCGATGTCTCAGTGATTGCAACGGTGTTCTGACCATCCAGCACGCCGCCCGCATTGACGAGCGTGCTGCCGGTCACAGCGAGGCCATTACTGGCTTGGATTTCGCCTTGCGTGTTATCCAGCGTCGCTACGTTCAACCCAACGTGCTGGCCATGCATGCCTTGCGTGCCACTCGTGTTGCTATTGAGCAGCGACGCAGCCTGCACGGTCAGGTCGCCGCCAGCAACGATTGCACCGCCCTGGCTGCTGTCCAGCGTGCCGGTCACCGTGGCTTCGATGGCCTGCTGCGTGGCAATGGAGCCACCATGGTTACTCAACGCCCCCGCGGCGAGCTGCATATCGCCGTTACTGACCATCGAGCCCGTGTCATTGACGAGCTGACCATCGACGTTGACGACCAGGGGCGAAGTACTGGCGGCCTGGACGGTGCCGTGAGTGTTATCGAGACTACCGACATGCACCGTCGTGGCGCCCGCCGTTCGGAACGTGCCTTGGGTATTGTCAAAGGCGTTCGTGACCGTGAGGATCGAGGCATCCGTACCGGCAGCCTGCAATGTGCCGCCCACATTGGTCAGCGAGGCCGCGTTCGCCTGCAACGCACCATTGGTGCTGACTTGGCCACCCCTGTTATTCCAGGCACCGCCGACCTGCACTATCAATGGCGAAGCACCTACCGCCTGCAGTGAGCCTTTGGCGGTGCTCAACGTAGTAGCGATAAGGCTGATGGCCTGTGCTGACGTTGTGCCTCCGCTCAAATCCACCTGGCCACCAGTAACGACAAGCTGACCGTTGCTGGCCATAGTGCCGTTGGATCCATTGAGCGTGGCCGTGTGGATCGCCAGTGTTCCGTTGCCAGCATGCTGGATCGAACCCTGGGCGTTGTTGAGTGTCGAGGCCGCCAGCGTCAGGTCGCCATCCGCGGTGATCAGCCCATGCTGACTGTTGTCGAGCAACCCGCTGGCCGACACGGTTAGCGGTGACGCGACGCCAGTCCCCTCTTCAGACGCACCACCCGCTTGCACGATACCGCCTTGATTGATCAGGTCACCCACTTGAAGAGTGGTCGCGCCTTGCGCGGCAAGCGTGCCACCCGTGTTATCCAGTCGGTCCGTCACAGTGATGTCAGTGGCCGCGGTGCCTGCCGCCAAGAGTGAGCCGCCAGCGTTGGTAAGCGAGACCGCGTTCACTTGCAACGCGCCATTGGTGCTGACCTTGCCGCCGGTGTTATCCCAAGCGCCATTCACGGCGAGCTGCAACGGTGAGCCAGCGGCTGCGACGAGGGTGCCGTGCGAGGTGCTTAGCGCCCCGGTCGACATCGATACCTGCTGTGCCGAGGTGGTGCCACCGCTCAGATCCGTGGTCGCGCCAGTGAGGATCAACTGGCCGTTGCTACCAATCGTGCCGCCTGCACCATTGAGCGTAGTCGCATTGATGCGTAGCGTTCCCTTGCCCGCGTGCTGGATCGCACCCTGC
>NZ_JAELTQ010000240.1 GCF_016428905.1 Dyella sp. ASV24
GCCTCGGCCAACTCCAGCTCACCAAGAATGCGCCGGCTGCGGGCCAGAAACTGCTGCCCTTCGGCCGTCAGCGCGATGCTGCGCGTGCTGCGGTGGAACAGGCGCACGCCCAACTGCCCTTCCAGCCGTGCGATGGCTTTGCCCACGGCCGAGGCGGAGACGCCCTGCAGGCGGCCGGTTTCCACAAAGCTCAGGTTGTCGGCGACCTGCGCAAAGGTCTGCAGCAGGCCCAGGCTGTCCACGTTCATAGATTGCGGAACTCTGGCTCCGTAAAGCCACGAACTCTACCCGTCTTTTTCCGCTGGTGCGCGGAATCTAACGTGGCAGTCCCCATTCCCAGGAAGGAGCGCCCCCATGCCCTCGAGCCAGAGCCTTGCTCTTGAGCCGGTTTCCGTCACCCGCCCGATCGACGCGGCCATTGATCTAGCCATCGACCAGCAGCGGTTGGTGGGCGCGGTGGTGCTGATCCAGCATCGCGGCCACGAGCTGTATCGCCGCAGCGCCGGATGGGCGGATCGCGAGCAACGACAGCCTATGCGGACCGATACGGTGTTTCGCCTCGCCTCGGTCAGCAAGCCCATCGTGACCACGGCGGCCATGGTGCTCGCCAGCCGTGGCGTGGTGGATCTGGATGCGCCGATGACCCGGTGGGTGCCAGATTTTCGCCCGCGCCTGCCCGATGGCCGTACGCCGGACATCAGCCTGCGCCAGCTGTTGAGCCACCAATCCGGCCTCGGGTATCGCTTCCTTGAGGCCGACGTCCGTGGCCCGTATGCACAGGCCGGCGTGTCGGACGGCATGGACGCCAGCGGCATGTCCCTGGCGGAGAACCTGCGCCGCATCGCCACGGTGCCCCTGCAGTTCGCACCGGGCGACGGGTGGTTCTATTCGCTAGGCATCGATGTGGCCGGCGGCGTGCTGGAGGCGGCCACCGGCCAGACGCTAGGGCAGATCGTTCGAGACACGGTCACTGCGCCGCTGGGGATGGCGGATACGGACTTCCATGCACGCGATGCCGCCCGATTGGCGACACATTACGTGGCCGGAACCCCGGACC
Organism: Dyella sp. ASV24; assembly: GCF_016428905.1. Classification (GTDB taxonomy): domain Bacteria; phylum Pseudomonadota; class Gammaproteobacteria; order Xanthomonadales; family Rhodanobacteraceae; genus Dyella. The sequence goes on from NZ_JAELTQ010000240.1 coordinate 1,058, forward strand.
CACATCTTTTGGCAGAGGGCGAGGTCGTGGCGCCGTTCCCCGGCGTCGCGGGCATTCCTTACAGCCCCGCCCGTGCGCTGGATAGCGAGGCCTTTCCTTCTGGTGGCGCAGGCATGGTCGGTACGGCCGATGACGTCATGCGTCTGCTGGAAGTGCTGAGGCAAGGCGGTGGGCCAATCCTCGATCACACCTGGATGTCACAGATGACGCATATCCACACCGGCCAGCGGGATCTGGATGAACAGCCCGGTTGGGGCTTTGGCCTTGGCTTTGGTGTGCTGCGTGACCCCATCGCAGCCGGTACACCGCAGCGTGCCGGCAGTTGGCGATGGGGCGGCGTGTACGGGCATAGCTGGTTCGTCGATCCTGCCAGCGAGCTGAGTGTGGTCGCCTTGACCAACACGTTGCACGAAGGTCTGCCAGCCGGATTCCTGACCGATGAGCTGTGCGATCTCATCTACGCCACGCTGGAGATAGTGTCGTGAGCGCCATCGACGAGGCCGTATCGGGCGCTCTTTGCACGCCGACACCGGCGCGCTTGCCGTTGCTGGGTCTGCTTGCGTTGGCCTGTGGCGCCTTCATCACCGTGCTCACCGAGTGCATTGTCGCCGGCTTGTTGCCGGCCATGAGCCACGATCTGCGGATCAGCGAAGCCTTGGTCGGCCAGCTCACCACTGTTTACGCCGTGGGCTCGATGCTGACGGCGATTCCCGTGGTCAAGTTCACCAGCCACTTGCCACGCCGGCCATTGCTGCTGGCGGCGCTGATTGGCTTTGCCTTGGTCAACAGCGCGATGGCGTGGTCGCAGTCATACGCCCTGATGATGGTCACGCGCTTCTTTGCTGGCGTGGCGGCAGGTCTGCTGTGGTCTTTGGTGGCCGGTTACGCCAGCCGCATGGTGGCGCCGCATCAGCAAGGCCGCGCCATTGCCGTGGCGATGCTGGGTACGCCGCTGGCGATGACCATCGGTATTCCCGCCGGCACCTGGCTATCGCAGCTGATCGGCTGGCGCTGGGTCTTCGGCCTGATGTCGTTACTGAGCCTGGTGCTGGTGGCCTGGGCACGCGCCACGTTGCCGCCCGTGCCAGGCCTGCCACCGCAGACCCAGGGCAGGCTGCGTGACGTGGTGGCGTTGCCCGGCCTGCTGCCGGTGTACGTGGTGATGCTGTTCGCGGTGCTCGCGCACAACGTGCTCTACACGTATATCGCGCCGTTCGCCGCGCTGTCCGGTGCGCAGGCATCGCTGGACCGGCTGTTGCTGCTGTTTGGCGTGGCCTCGGTGGTGAGCATCGCTATCACTGGTGCGCTGATTGACCGTTGGATGCGGCCGTTGATGGTCATCGGTACCGGCCTGTTTTTAGTGGCCGCGCTGGCGATGGCGCTGTGGCCGCATTCGTCGGCCGTGCTGGTGGGGGCGATGCTGGTGTGGGGACTGGGATTCGGTGGCGCGGCCACGTTGATTCAGACGGCGGTCGCACGACGTGCTGGTGAGCAGCAGGATCTTGGTCAGTCGCTGGTGGTGGTGGGGTGGAATCTGGCGATTGCGGGTGGTGGTGTGGTGGGTGGGGTGCTGCTTAAGACGGCGGGGGTGGTGATGTTGCCGTGGTCGTTGGTGGTGTTGTTGGTGGTGACGGTGGGGGTTGTGGGGGTGGGGAGGAGGGGGTGGGCATAAGGTTGGGGCGCTGGTTTTGGCTCCCTCTCCCCTTTGGGGAGAGGGTTGGGGTGAGCCCCGAAAAGGGGGTAAAGGTCGGGTGCTCGCCGCACGGTTTCGATGGAACCGTCACCCCGGCGCAGGCCGGGGTCCAGTGGCGTCAGCGGTTGGCTGTCGCTTCGAGCGTTACGGCGACCTGGCCGCTTACGCAGCGGGCGTTTCGATCGTCTGCCGACGCTCGAGTCACTTTTCTTTTGCTGGCCCAAAAGAAAAGTAACCCAAAGAAAATGGCCGTAAAGCCAACGCCCGCAGCATGTCGTTGGGATAAGTCCGAACGGGTGAGGAATCGTGTGGCTTGGCCACCTCCACCTCTACACAGCGGGTACACCGAAGCGCTTCGCAACGCGCCGATGCGGTGAGGACTTAAAGCAGGCCGCGCTACGCTTCCCTACCTCTGAGGCTAGGGAAGGAGGACGCTACGCTTCCCTACCGTTGTGGAGAACTCGCCACTGAACGGCATTGCTTTTCTCTTGTGCCTTGGCTTTGCGCACTTAGAGCAGGAGCAACGCGATCTGCCGCGATGCGATGTGCAGCGCAGCTGCACGAGCCGTGAGCTTGATGCTTTTGATCTTCCGGGCCCCGTATGAGGCGGCGGGCGGGTGGAGAAAAGGCCCGCAGGGGAATCGGCATGGATGCCGATTCCTTTTCGTCGGGGCAGGAGCCCCGTCGAAAAGCCCGGAACCCGCACGCGTACCTGGAGG
>NZ_JAELTQ010000241.1 GCF_016428905.1 Dyella sp. ASV24
TCCTTGTACAGCGCGGGCTGCACCATGTCGGGCGTGAGCACGGCGACGAGATCGGCGTCCTTCACGGCATCACCCGGCTCGGCCACGTTGAAACCTTCGGCGCGGGCTTTCTCCCACGAGGGGCCGTTCTTGCGCAGGCCGACCACTACGTCGAGACCGGAGTCGCGCAGGTTGAGGGCGTGGGCGCGACCCTGGCTACCGAAACCAAGGACGGCGATGCGGGCCTTGGCCAGCGAATCGTTGGAATTGCTGCTGCTCATGCGGTGACTCCTGCGGTCGTGTCTTCGTAGACGTGTGTGGAAGCGGATGCGGATGGGGTGCTTGGTGCAATGGGTTGCGTGGTGGCGCCGTCGGAGGCGGAGCCGACCAGGGAGACGTACTTGGCCAGCGCGCCACGCGTGACCTTGGGTGCTGGCGGCTGCCAGCCCGCGCGACGCGAGGCGAGATCGGCCGTGGTGCTGATGGCTCGCGTATCGGCGTCGATGCGGATGCGGTCACCTTCGCGCAGCAACGCGATTGGGCCGCCGCGCGCGGCTTCCGGTGCGATATGGCCAACCATGTAGCCGTGCGTGGCGCCGGAGAAGCGGCCATCAGTGATCAAGGCGACGTCATCACCCATGCCGCGACCGATCAGCGCGGCGGTGACGCCGAGCATTTCGCGCATGCCGGGGCCGCCGGCCGGACCTTCGTTGCGGATGACGATGACGTCACCCTTCTCGATGGTGCCACCCTGCACCGCGGCGAATGCTTGTTCCTCGCTTTCGAACACGCGCGCGCGGCCTTCGAAATGGTTCGCACCCTTGCCGGCGAGCTTGAGGATGCAGCCTTCCGGCGCGAGATTGCCGTACAGGATGGAGTAGCCACCACGCGGTTTCAGGGGCTGCGTTACCGGATGCACCACGTCCTGTGTCTCGGCACGCGGCGCAGCAGCCGTCTCTTCAAACAAGCTGCGACCAGTGACGGTGGGTGCATCGTCCAGCATGCCCGCGGTGATCAGTTCCTGAGCCACGCGCGCCGCACCGCCTGCGCCGAACATCTCAACGGCGGTATAGCGTCCGCCTGGCAACAGGTCGGCAATGACCGGCGTGTGCTTGGACGCAGGTTCGAAATCTTCCAGCGTCCAGCGCGTGCCCGCTTCGCGCGCAATGGCGAGCAAGTGCAGCACGGCGTTGGTGGAGCCGGCAGTGGCGGCGACCATGCGCGCCGCGTTGCGGAACGCGGTTTCGGTGAGGAATGCACGTGGCGTGCGGTTCTCACGCAGGCATTCCATCACCAGTTCGCCGCAGCGGTGCGCGGCAGCGGTCTTGGCGGGATGCGTAGCGGGGATGTCATTGAAGCCCATCGGTGACAGGCCCAGCGTGGTGAGCACCATCGCCATGGTGTTGGCGGTGAACTGGCCACCGCACGCGCCAGCGCCCGGGCAGGCGTCGCGCTCCACGGCGGTCAGTTCCGCATCGTCGATCTTGCCCGCACCGTGCGCGCCGACCGCCTCAAACACCTGTTGGATGGTGATGGGGTGCTGGTCGTGCGTGCCGTGCGCAATGGTGCCGCCGTATAGCGCAACGCTGGGGATGTCGAGGCGAGCCATCGCCATCGCCGCAGCGGGAATGGTCTTGTCGCAACCGCACAGCACCACCATCGCATCCAGGCAATGGCCATCGACGGCCAGCTCGATGGAGTCGGTGATCACCTCGCGGCTGATCAGCGAGGCGCGCATGCCCGGCGTGCCCATGGCGATGCCGTCGGTCACCGCGATGGTGTTGAACTCCACCGGTGTGCCACCCGCAGCGCGGATGCCATCGGCGACGTGTTCGGCCAATTCGCGCAAGTTGAGATTGCACGGGCTCACGTTGGACCACGTGTGCACCACGGCCACCAGCGGCTTGGCGATGGCTTCATCGTCCAGGCCAGTGGCGCGCAGCATGGCGCGCGCGGGGGCGCGATCGGGGCCGGTCTTGATCAGATCACTACGCATTTTGGTGCTCATCCGCAGGCCCGCCCCCAACGCAGAAAAGCCGCTGCATTGCAGGCGTGTTCGTCGAGGGCAGCTAGCACGGCGTTCAACACGTCCTGCGTGCCGGCGCTGCCGCCGATATCACGCGTGTGCGGGCCGTGTTCCAGCACGTCGGCCACGGCGGCTTCCACCGTGCTTGCTTCTTCTTCCAGGCCCAGCGAGTGGCGCAGCAGCATCGCGGCGGAAAGGATCGCGCCGATAGGATTGGCCACGCCCTGGCCGGCGATGTCCGGCGCGGAACCGTGGATGGGTTCGTACAGCCCAGCCTTGCCTTCGCCCAACGAGGCGGAGGGCAGCAAGCCGAGCGAACCGGCGAGTGCGGCGGCTTCATCGGTGAGGATGTCGCCGAACAGGTTCTCGGTGACGACCACGTCGTATTTGCCTGGCTGCGTCAGCAGCAGCATCGCCATCGAGTCGACCAGCTGGTGCTCCAGCTTCACATCCGGATACTCGGCGGCAATGCGCTGCACGGTAGTGCGCCACAGGCGCGAGGTTTCCAGCACGTTGGCCTTGTCCACCGAGGTGACGTGCTTGCGGCGTTCGCGTGCCAGTTCGAAGGCACGGCGCGTCACGCGTTCGACTTCGGCCACGGTGTATTTGCACTCGTCAGTGGCGGTGTCGATGGTGCGCGTCTTGGCGCCGAAGTAAGCGCCGCCGGTGAGTTCGCGCACGAACAGCACGTCGACGTTCTTCAGCTTCTCGTTCTTCAGCGGCGACAGCTCAGCCAGCGCGGGATGCACCTGCAGCGGGCGCAGATTGGCGTACACGCCTAGCGCGGCGCGTAGCGCCAGCAGACCCTGTTCCGGACGCACCGGTGCATTCGGGTCGGACCACTTGGGGCCGCCAACCGCACCGAGCAGTACGGCATCGGCCGCCTTGCATGCTTCCAGCGACGCCTTCGGCAGCGGTTCGCCGGTGGCATCGATGGCGCAGCCGCCGATGGGATGCTCTTCGAAATGGAAATGATGGTCGTAGTGCGCGGCGACCGCGTCGAGCACGGCTACAGCCGCCGCGGTGACTTCGGGGCCGACGCCGTCGCCGGGCAGGGTGACGATGTGCGCTCTCATGCAGCTTTCTCCACGCGTTGTTCGTAAGCGGTGATGGCATCACCGTGCTGTTGCAGATAACCCAGCTGATCCACGCCGTTGAGCAGGCAGTGGCGTGCAAACGGCTCGAGCTGGAAGCGGATATGGCCGCCGTCCGGCAGGGCGATAACCTGCTCGCGTACGTCGATGGTCAGTTCGATGCCGGGGTTGGCGAGCAGCCAGCGGTGCTCGGCTTCGTCCAACACAATGGCGAGCAAGCCGTTTTTC
>NZ_JAELTQ010000242.1 GCF_016428905.1 Dyella sp. ASV24
AGGCTTCGTGGGTTTCTTGGTGGGCTTGCCGGGCTTGGTGGGTGTCGTGGGTGTGCTGCTGCCACCGGTGCTCTTCAGTTGGGTCAGCGCATCGAGCAGTGTCTGGCCCTTCGGCGTGCCCAGGCCCGTGCAGGCATCCCAGCCCTTGGCTGCTGCGAACTTGCCGTTGTTGCCCTTGGTGATGTCGTGGAATGCAGCGGTGCCGATGGTGTAGAGCGCTTCGTGCGGATCGCCGACGTTCTGTCCCAATTGCTGGTTGAAGCGCGCAATCAGCGCAGCCCATAAGGGGGCGACGGCGCTGGTGCCGCCGATCACCTGGCTTTGTCCATCCACCAGTACCTGATAACCCGTATTGGGATCGGCATCACCGGCGACATCGGGCACGCCGCGCCCCACGAAGCCGTTAGCGCCCGCAGGCACATTGGACGACTGTTGCCATGTAGGCAAGGCGAAGCTCGCGCTGACGCCGCCGCCTGTAGCGCCTTCGTTACTTGCCAGATCGTTCCACACGGTTTCGCTGGTGATGGCGGTAGCGCTGGCAGCCAGTGACGTGCCACCGCATGCCAACGCATAAGGGCTGGATGCAGGAAAATCCACGTGCGGCTGGTTATCGCTTTCGCCATCGGTGAAGCCGCTGTCACCACACGCCACGGTGATGGTGACGCCCAGCGCAGCCGCATCCTGCAATGCACTCTGCATGGCGCTGAGCGATGACGCGGACCAGCTGTCCTCCGGGCCGCCCCAGCTGATGGAGATCACCGACGGATGGTTGGTGGTGTCGTGCGCCGCCTGCGAGATGGCCTCGTAGAAACCCTGGTCGGTATTCGGTGCGAAGTACACGGCGATGTTGGCGCCCGGCGCGAGTGCGCCGATCACTTCCACATCCAACATCACCTCGCCATCGGCATCACCACCGGGCTGGCTGGTGCCACCCTGCACAGAGACGACGGTCACGTTAGGCGCTTTCACGCCCAGCGATTGCATGTACTGGGTGAAGTCGCTTTGCGTAAAGCCGCCGCCGAGTTCGATCACCGCCACCGTTTGACCCGTGCCGTCGACACTCGTCGGAAACTCGTAGAGTGAGCCCAGTTGTAGCGGCGTGTACGTCGTGGCGGGCTTGGCGGCGGGGCGCCGAAAATGCGGGCGTGCGATCGGTCGTGCGTCGAGGCCGAGCACGGCGATGACGGATGACGAGATCGTGCCGGGGAGCGATGGCGGGAGATGGCAACCGATCAACTCCGGGCCGCCGTCCGGCATCTGGTAACGGCCAAGTTCCACGCCGAAGGCCTGCTGCAATTGCTGCGGCGTACCACGCAGATGCATCACCCGGCGATTGAGCGCGCAACTTGTTTCGGTGAGGCCATGTTCGTCCGCGAACTTGCGGATGGTTTCCGCATCCGCCGGGTCCGCGCCCCACTGGGTGCCGAAATCCTCTCGCCGAAGCGCAGGCTTGTGCGGCCACGCGGCGGGCGAAGGGTGTTGACCACCGCGGTGCCGCATGACGATGGTGACGTCCATGGGGTCCGTTCCTTCGTGCGGTCCCAGGTACGTGGCTTCGTTGGCGAGCGGCCAGTGATGACGGTGGGCGGCGAGCGTGCTCATGGTCGGGCTCCTTGGTGACAGGCTGGCTGAGACTGCACTTTCAAATGTTGCAGCAGGGTGTTTGCTGTTCGGGGCGTTCATGCATGGTGCGGTTTTGCCGTCTCACCGTCCGCGTCAACCTGCCCCCACGGCGTGTTGTCGCGAAAGCGCTAAAATGGACGAATGTCTTGCCCGAGAGTTCGCCCATGAGCTATCCCGCCGTTCGCATGCGCCGCATGCGCCGTGATGCCTTCTCCCGCGCGCTGATGCGCGAGAACACCTTGCTTCCCACCGACCTGATCATGGTGGCCTTCGTCATCGAAGGCGAAGGGCAGCGCGAGCCGGTGCCGTCGATGCCGGGCGTGGACCGGGTGTCTATCGATGAGTTGCTCAAGCTGGCGGGTGAGTGCGTGCGCCTGGGTATTCCCGCGCTGGCGCTGTTCCCGTCGCCGGGCGCATCGGTGAAGAGTGAGGACGCGCGCGAGGCCTGGAATCCCAACGCATTGATGCAGCGCGCGACGCGCGCGCTCAAGGCGAAGTACCCAGAGCTCGGCCTGATCGGCGATGTCGCGCTGGATCCGTACACCACCCACGGGCAGGACGGGTTGATCGACGAGCACGGCTACGTGATGAACGAGCCGACCATCGAAGCGCTGATCAAGATGTCGCTGGCACAGGCGGAAGCCGGCATGGATTTCGTGGCCCCGTCGGACATGATGGATGGGCGCATCGGCGCCATCCGTGATGCACTGGAAGCCGCTGGTTACATTCACACGCGCATTCTTGCCTACTCGGCCAAGTACGCCTCGGCGTTCTACGGCCCGTTCCGTGATGCCGTGGGTTCCGCCGGCAATCTGGGCAAGGGCAACAAGCACACTTACCAGATGGATGTGGGCAACAGTGACGAAGCGCTGCGCGAGATCGAGCTGGATATCCACGAGGGCGCTGACGCGGTGATGGTGAAGCCGGGTATGCCGTATCTGGATGTGCTGCGTCGGGTGAAGGATGCCTTTGGCATGCCGACGTTTGTGTATCAGGTGAGTGGCGAGTACGCGATGTTGAAGGCGGCAGCGCAGAATGGCTGGTTGGACGAGAAGGCGGTGGTGTTGGAGTCGCTGACGGCGTTCAAGCGGGCGGGGGCGGATGCGATCCTGACGTATTTTGCGGTGGATGCGGCGCGGTGGTTGCGGGGCGAGTGACGCCGCTTTTAGCTTTTTGCTTTTGCTTTTGCTTTTGCTCCCTCTCCCCTTCGGGGAGTGGGTTGGGGTGAGGGGTGGGTGCTCGCCTCGACGTTTCTTCTAGGCCGTCATCCCGACGTAGGTCGGGATCCAGTAGCGGTATCGCTTGGTTGTCGCGTGGCGGCGATCTGGCCGCCTACGCGGCGGGCGTTCCGACCTCCTGCCGGAGGCCGGGTCACTTTTCTTTGCTTGCCCAAAGAAAAGTAACCCAAAGAAAGGGCCCCCCGGATGAGGCGCCTTCCGGGCTGACGCCCTCCAGGTGCGCGGCCGGGTTCCGGGCTTTTCGACGGGGCTCCTGCCCCGACGAAAAGGAATCGGCATCCCTGCCGATTCCCCTGCGGGCCTTCTCTCCACCCGCCCGCCGCCTCATACGGGGCCCGGAAGATCAAAAGCGA
>NZ_JAELTQ010000243.1 GCF_016428905.1 Dyella sp. ASV24
AGATGTGTATAAGAGACAGGGCTGGTTGCCTGTCGAGTCGCCGCAACGCCCATCTGCGGACAGACAGGGCCGGCCCGAAGGGTGACAATCATATGGCCCTCATGAAATGGATCAGAGCATCCTTCCACTACCGGAGAATGACGATGACCCTCAAGGTCGCCGTACTGATGGACCCCATCGGCTCGATCAAGATCGCCAAGGACACCAGCTTCGCCATGCTGCTGGAGGCCCAGCGGCGCGGACACCACCTGTTCTACATGGAACAGGGCGACTTGGCTGCCCGCAGCGGTGAGCCCTGGGCACGCCTGGCGCCACTGTCCGTCCGGGACGATCCCTCCGGCTGGTTCGTTCTTGGGGAGCCTGAATGGCGCGACCTGCGCCAGATGGACGTGGTGTTGATGCGCAAGGATCCGCCGGTCGACCCGCAATTTATTTACGACACCATGGTGGCCGAGCTGGCCGAGCGCGCCGGCGTGACCGTGGTAAACCGCCCCGAGGCCCTGCGCGACTGCAACGAGAAGCTGTTCGCCATGCACTTCCCGCAGTGCATGGCACCCACCCTGGTGACCCGTGACGCCGCCGAGCTGCGCGCCTTTGTCGCGGCCCATGGTGAAGTGGTGCTCAAGCCGCTGGACGGCATGGGCGGGCGCGGCATCTTCCGGGTAAAGGCGGGGGACAACAACCTGAACTCCATGCTGGAAACGTTGATTGCCGCCGGCCCGAAGGGTGAGCACAAGCAGTTCACCATGGCGCAGAAGTTCATTCCGGAGATCACCTCCGGCGACAAGCGCATCCTGGTGGTGGACGGTGAGCCGGTGCCCTACGCACTCGCCCGCATTCCGCAAGGCAGCGACTTCCGCGGCAACCTGGCGGCAGGCGGCCGGGGCGTGGGCGTGCCGCTCAGCGAGCGCGACCGCTGGATCGTCTCGCAGGTAGCGCCGGAACTGCGCCGCCGCGGCCTGCTGTTTGTCGGCCTGGACGTGATTGGTGACTACCTCACCGAGATCAACGTCACATCACCGACGTGTGTGCGCGAACTGGACGCCCAATTCGGGCTTAATATTGCCGGTCAGCTCTTCGATGTCGTTGAGCAGAAACGAACCGAGACCCGCGCTGCGTGAGCCAACCTGCTGTCCGCACAAGCGCCGACATGTTCGGCGCCACGATGCTTTTCTCGCTGTTGCTGCACGGCGTGGTCATCCTTGGCATCACCTTCACCTACGTGAAGGCCAAGCCGAGCCTGCCCACGCTCGACGTGACACTGGTCGATGTCGCCAATCGCGAGTCGCCCGACAAGGCGGATTTCCTCGCCCAGGCCAACAACAGTGGTGGCGGTGAAAGCGACAAGGCTGCCCGCCCCTCCCAGCCCGTGTCCGGCGTACTGCCCCGCCCGTCCAACGGCGTGGCGCCGCAGCCCATTCAAGCCAGTGCGCCGCGCCCGCAGGAAGCTACCAACGACAAGCTGCTTACCACGACGGGTAACAGCCATTACAGCGTCAGCACCGACAGCGCGAAGCTGGAGCGGACACCGCAGGATCTTCCCGATTCCCCTGAGGAGGTGAAGCGCCAGCAGGAGATGGCCCAACTGGCGGCTGAAGTGCGCGACCGCAGCGAGCAGTACGCCAAGCGCCCCAAGAAAAAGTTCATCTCATCCAACACCAAGGAATACGTCTACGCGGCCTATATGCGCGGCTGGGTGGATCGGGTGGAGCGGGTCGGCAACCTCAACTATCCTAATGAAGCACGCCGCCGCGGCCTGCACGGCGACGTACTGATGACCGTGACGCTTAACCACGACGGTTCCGTGAAGGGCATCGAGGTCGTGCAAAGCTCGGGCCAGCCGCTGCTGGACGCCGCCGCACAACGCATCGTGCGTCTTGCCGCGCCGTTCCCGGCATTGCCGGCAGACAAGGAACGGATCGACGAGCTGAACATCACGCGCACCTGGCAGTTCATGCCCAACGACACGCTGCACAGCCGGTAAGCCACGCACACGGAAAGACTGCAGCAACGTCACAGCCCCTCGACGATCCCCAGCGGGTCTTAACCCGACCCGCATCCGTGCGGGCAGGCGATGCCGGCTAGGCTTACAATGGCCCCATGCCTGCTACCCGATCCCAGCCGTCATCCCTCGCCGGTCAGTTTCTGATCGCCATGCCCAGCTTGGCTGAGCCACCGTTTTCCCGCGGCGTAGCCTTTATCTGCCAGCACGACGAAGACGGCGCTGTTGGCTTGCTGGTAAATCAGCTTTCCGAATACCGCCTGGGTGACGTGCTCGCCCAGATGAAGCTGGAATGCAGCGACCTCGAACTGGCCGATGCGCCCGTGTTGATCGGCGGCCCGGTACAGCAGGAGCGCGGCTTCGTGCTCCACCGGGAACCCGGCCACTGGGAATCGAGCTACCGGATCAACGACGAGTGGTCGGTAACCACCTCGCGCGACATCCTCATCGCCATGGCCCATGGCGAAGGCCCTCGCCTTGCCGTGATGGCGCTGGGCTACGCCGGCTGGAGCGCTGGGCAGCTCGAGCAGGAGTTGAAGGACAACACCTGGCTTACGGTCGAAGCCAGCGAACGCGTGGTGTTCCACACCCCGCTTGAGGAGCGCTGGAGCGCTGCCGCCGGCCTGGTGGGCGTTGACCCATTGCAGTTGCCTGGCTATGCGGGACACGCATGAGAGCCTGTTTCATGGTTTTGTGTGGCCCGCGTTGGTCGCCAGCGCCTGACTGCGCGCGACGCGTGGCGCAGCGCCTGACTGGTGGTCAGGCCAAGCTGCGCCTGTCTCTTATACACATCTAAAAAGGGGGGGGGGGGGGGGGGGGGGGGGGGGGGGGGGGGGGGGGGGGGGGGGGGGGGGGGGGGGGGGGGGGGGGGGGGGGGGGGGGGGGGGGGGGGGGGGGGGGGGGGGGGGGGGGG
>NZ_JAELTQ010000244.1 GCF_016428905.1 Dyella sp. ASV24
TGGGGCCCCCGGAAATGGCCTTGTTGGCGGCCAACGGCGTGGGGATGGTTGAAGTGGCGGCCGTGCCGTCGGTCGCCATCGTATCGACCGGCGACGAGTTGGTCGAAGTCAACGCGTCCCTGGGCGAAGGGCAGATCCGGCGCTCCAACGATACGGCCGTGCGCGCGGCGTTGTGGCTGGATGGCCTCGACCGCGTCACCCTGGAACATATCGTCGATGACGAAGCCGCCACGCGCGCGCGCATCGCCGATCTGCTGGAGAGGCACGATGTGCTCCTGCTTTCCGGTGGTGTGTCCATGGGGCAGCGTGATTACGTGCCGGCGGCACTGGCGGCAGAGGGGGTGCGCAAGGTGTTCCATCGCATTGCGCAGAAGCCCGGCAAGCCGATGTGGTTTGGCATTGGTCCGCGCGGGCAGGCCGTGTTCGCCTTGCCTGGCAACCCGGTTTCCGCGCTGGTATGCGCCACGCGCTACGCCCGCCCGGCTTTGCGTGCCGCGCAGGGGGCGGCGGTGCCTGTGCCTGAATACGTGTGTCTGGACGAGGCCGTGGACACCAACCCGGCGTTGGTGAGCTTTGTGCCCGCACGCGTACAAACCGACGAGCGGGGCTGCCTGAGGGCCTATCCAGTACCTTCACGTACGTCGGGCGATTTTTCATCCCTGCCGCGCACGCAGGGATTCGTGCAGTTGCCACCGGGGCAGGGCAAGGCGCCCGCCGGAACGGTGGCGCCGTTTTTCCGGTGGTGAGATGAACGCGATCAACGCCCGCGACGAGACTGCCGTGTTGCCGCTCGACCAACGGGGCCGGCCGTTGCACGACCTGCGCATCTCGGTGATGGATCGTTGCAACTTCCGCTGCCCATACTGCATGCCGGAGTCGACCTATGGCGAACACTTTGCCTTTCTGCGCAACGACGAACGCCTGAGCTTCGATGAGATCGAGCGCCTCTGTCGGCTTGCTGCGACGCTGGGTGTCAGCAAACTGCGCTTGACCGGCGGCGAGCCTCTGTTACGGCCGCATCTGGCCGATCTCGTCGCGCGTCTGCGCGGGATTGACGGCATCACCGACCTGGCGCTGACGACCAACGGCGTCTTGTTGTCGCGGCATGCGAGTGAGTTGCGCAAGGCAGGCCTGGACCGCGTCACCATCAGCCTCGACACGCTTGATCCCGCACTGTTCCATCGCATGAGCGGTGGGCGCGGTGCGCTGGATGACGTGCTGACAGGTATCGAGGCGGCGCGGGAAGCCGGTTTTCCTCATGGCGTGAAGCTCAACACCGTGGTGCAGCGTGGGGTTAACGAGCACACGGTGATCGATCTGATCGAACGCTTTCGCGGTAGCGACATCGTCGTGCGTTTTATCGAGTACATGGACGTGGGCAATCGCAACGACTGGAGCCCCCAGGCCGTGGTGCCCTCGGCGGAACTGGTGCAGCGCATCGGGAGCCGTTGGCCGCTGAGCGCCGTACCGCCGAAATATCCCGGCGAAGTCGCCGCGCGTTACCGCTTCGAGGATGGTGCAGGAGAGATCGGCATGATCTCGTCGATCAGCCAGCCGTTCTGCGGCGGCTGTACGAGGGCGCGCCTGTCGTCGGAAGGCATGCTCTACACCTGCCTGTTCGCTACGCAGGGCATCGACCTCCGTAGCCCTCTGCGTGGCGGTGCTACCGACGAGGCGCTGACCGGCCTGCTGCGCGACACCTGGCAGCGCCGCCGCGACCGTTACAGCGAGGAACGGGCGGAACACCACGGCAAGGCGCCGCACAAGATCGAAATGCACTATATCGGGGGCTGATCGGCGCGGTCGGGCAGGAATACCGAGTTTTCTAGACAGTTTCTTAATTCCGCCCGCCCGTATCCGGCCGATAATCCTCTCCATGCTTCTCCGGAGTGTCATGTGACCGCGATATCCACCACGCTTTCCCACGTCGACGAACAACAGCAGCCACGCATGGTCGACGTCGGCGCCAAGGCCGTGACCTTCAGGACGGCCCGTGCACGTGCGCGGGTCACGTTTCCCGCCGACGTCGCACAGCGCCTGCATGAGGCTGGCTATGTGACACCCAAGGGCGCAGTGCTCACCGTGGCGCAGATTGCTGGCGTGATGGGCGCCAAAGCGACGCCCCAGCTGATCCCGCTATGCCATCCGCTTAGCATCGACAAATGCGATGTCGACATCCGTATGGATGGCGTGGACGCCTGGATCGATTGCACGGTGTCCTGCAGCGGGCGTACCGGCGTGGAGATGGAGGCGCTGACCGGCGCCAGCATTGCTGCGCTCACCATCTACGACATGTGCAAGGCGATGTCGCACGACATCGTGATAGGCGAGGTGCGTCTGGTCTCCAAGACCGGTGGAAAGCACGACATCATGGATGGCGAGGAGAGAGCATGAGCGAGCAGCGCGCTCCCCTCTATGGTCTTCTGCTCAGCGGTGGCGCCAGCCAGCGCATGCGCCAGGACAAGGCGGCGCTGGCCTATCGCGGTGAGCCGCAACTGTTGCGCGCATGGCATCTGCTGGAGACGGTGACCGAACGCGCGTTTGTGTCTGTGCGCGACACGCAGCGCGACGACCCGCTTCGCGCTGGGTTGCCGCAGATCGTGGACAGCTATGACGCCATTGGTCCTGCTGCGGGCATTCTGTCGGCGCAGAAGCTTCATCCGGAAGCAGCGTGGCTAGTGCTCGCCTGTGATCTGCCCTTGCTGGACAGTGACACGCTGCGGCGATTGATCGATGCACGCGATCCGTATGCCGCAGCGACCGCGTTCGCCAGCAGCCATGACGGCTTGCCTGAGCCTCTCTGTGCCATATGGGAGCCTTCCAGCCACGCCTTGCTCATGCAGCGCTACCAGGACGGCAGCTACTGCCCGCGCAAGGCGCTTATCCAATCCCACATCAAGCTGCTGCCCGCACCCGGTGACGCGCTGGACAACGTCAACACGCCCGAGGAAAGGGAAGCCATGCAACAACGCCTGGAGTCACCGGCATGACGGTCGTCAACCTTCAGTA
>NZ_JAELTQ010000245.1 GCF_016428905.1 Dyella sp. ASV24
CAACGCACCCGCGAAGCAGCCGCCAATCTGGTGGCCAGCGGTAAACACCCGCACGAACTCACCGTCGACCTGATCTATGCCGCCATACAGCAAGGCAGCCGCACCACGATCAACGACGAGCTGAAACAGTGGAAAAATGAAAAGGCCAAGGCCGATGCGCTCGGCGCCGATCTGCCACCGGCGATTGCTGACACGATGCGCTCGCTATGGGTGGCCGCCGTCGAACAAGGCGAGCGGGTCTTTAGCGAGCACCGCCAAGCGCTGGAGTCGGACCTGGCGGTATTGCAGCAAGCCCATGATGAGCTCATCAGCGAGCGGGACGCGGCGTTGACCGCCGTCGATCAGCTAAGGCACGAGGTGAGCCGACTGCACGAGCAACGCGCCGAACTGCAGCAGCAGCTCGCTAGCGAAACCGAAGCCAAGCGCGATGCGCTCGGACAAGTCCAGGCCCTGCAACAGGAAGTGACGGCTGTCCGTGCCGACATGGCTCAGCAACTGGAAGCCGCGCGGCAAAACCACGACCGGTTGACGACTGAATTCCAGGCCACCGTCGCGGCCCGTGATGCCGCTTTTCAAGTGGAGCGCGACAAGGCGAACGACCGCGTGGAGGCCGCTCAGGCCCGCATGCTGCAGGAAACGGACGCAGCACGCGAAGGGCTCAGGCAAGCCGAGCAACAGCTGGCCAAGCTGCGGCAGCGAAGCGAAGAGCAGCAGACAAGCCTCACCGAGCTGCGCCTGGAAATTGCCCGTCATCGCCGCGAGTTGGCTGACAACGAGACACGCCTGGCGACGCTCGCCAGCATGACTGTCGAGCGCGATCAATTGGCCCTTGAGTTGGCCACCGCACGAGGCCAGACGGCCGGACTGACTGCCGCGCTTCAATCGGCGGAAGCGCGGGCGGTGACAGCGGAAACCCAAATGGCCGCAGGACGTAAACGTAGGCGATCTGAGTGAGGGTCGCCCCAGCCTTATGGTCGGGGGTGGTGATTCCGCGTGGCCCGCAGCCGGGGCAGCGAAGCGGCTCACATGTCGAGACCGAGGCTGGCTATGCTTTAACGGAGGAAACGCAGCTATCACCGGAGGGGCCGTGAAGCACGCAGATTTTCATATTGGCCTGGAATTCGTGGGGAGCGCAGGTTTTCGGTGGCGCTGCACGGACGTCGGCACGCGAACCATTCTGGCTATCCCGCTCGATTGCAAGGACCCGCTTTGGTATCAAGGGCCGCCGTACATCGCCAAGGAAAAGGTATTCGATGAGCATGAGATCAAGCGCTGCCACTTGACCGAGACGGATGCGCTCACCGCCGCGGTGCGCGAGCATAAAACCTCAGGTCATCCAGGCTATCCCAATGAGGTTGTCGCGCATATGCTGAAGGCGCGTCACCAGGACAAGGGAGGCCGCTATCCGCATGAAGGCGTGCTGCGTTTCGATCGGTGTCGGCCGGATGGCGAAATCCTCCACCCCTACGCGGGTCGGAAGGAAGGAGATGCCTGGGTGGTTGAGTTGTACTTGCCGTTCCTCAACACCTATGACGAGATGGCAGAGCTAGATTTTATTGCTCTCCCGATCGCCTCGGCGAACGATATCCGTGTTCGGGCAGACTTGCGATAGATAAGGTCGAATCGTGAAGATAAGAAGAATCAGTATTCAGAACTTTAGGGGCATCAAAGATCTGGAATGGAATCTTCCTGACCAGCGGGTATTTTGCCTAATTGGCAAGGGCGATTCCGCCAAAACGACGATCCTTGAGGCAATCCGCTGTGCTTTCAATCCACAGTGGAATCTCGCATTTAATGACTCTGATTTTCATCTTTGCAAGACCGACGTCCCGATAAAAATTGAGATCGTGATCGGTGATCTGCCCGACGAGTTCTGCGCCGAGCAAAAATACGGTGCGCATCTGCGTGGATGGGACAAGGCCACATTCAGCCTTCATGACGAGCCCGAAGACGGTGACGAAATCGTACTGAGCGTCCGCCTCACCGTGGGAAAAGAGCTGGAACCCAAATGGCAGGTTATTACTGCCCGAAATGCCGATGGTGTCGACTTTCGGTCAGCTGATCGTGCACGAGCAAACGTAGGCCTGATTGGCTCCTATAGCGAAAAGCAGCTGACTTGGGCGGCCGGAACCGCGCTCGCCAGGATCACGGAATCTGACAATCTAAGCGAGTCGCTTGTGGACGCGACGCGGGCAGCGCGCAGCTCACTCGATGGGCAGCGCGCAACTGCTTTAAAGAGTTTCGACACGGCAGCGGCGAAGTCGGAAGCGGTGGCAAAGAAGCTTGGCGTTCCGGTCGACGATTCGTTCAAAGCCCACCTTGACCTCGCATCCATCAGCATCAGGCTGGGCGGTCTGACGTTGCACGACGGGGAAATACCGTTGCGACAGCTCGGGCTGGGGTCGCGAAGAATGCTTTTGTGTGGCATCCAGAAGGAAGGTCTCGACGAGCAGCACATCACGCTGTTCGATGAGGTAGAGCTTGGCTTGGAGCCTCATCGGATCGCGCGCCTGATGCGACATATCAAAGAGGATCCAGCGGGGCAGTATTTCCTGACGACTCACTCGCCCTCAGTCTTGCGTGAGCTGACGGTTGATGAACTTCATGTCGTGCACAAATTGGAAGGCGGCGTAGAGGTGGTCGCAACCACCGGAAAAGACTTGGACGGACTCAATGTTCAAGGTCACATCCGGTCCAGCGCGGAAGCGTTTCTATCGATGAAAGTCATCGTTTGCGAGGGCGCGACCGAGGTTGGTTTTCTACGTGGCCTGGATAATTTCTGGGTGGCGGAAGGCCTCAATCCATTGTCCTACGCGGGTGCCACTCTGCTGGATGCGCACGGTGCGAGCAAGATCAAACCCCTCGCTGCGGGATTCAAAGCCCTTCACTACGACGTCTTTGCGGTGGCCGATGGGGATGCCCCGCAACAGTTCTCGCCTAACGATGCGGAAGATCTAACAAAACAAG
>NZ_JAELTQ010000246.1 GCF_016428905.1 Dyella sp. ASV24
GCGTAGCGAAGCCTGCTTTAAGTCCTCTGCGCCACGGCGCGTTGCGAAGCGCTCTGGCGTACCCGCGGTGTAGCGGCGAAGGTGGCCAAGCCACACGATTCCTCACCCGTTCGGGCTTATCCCATCGCTATGCTGCGGGCGTTGGCTTTGCGGCCATTTTCTTTGGGTTACTTTTCTTTTGGGCCAGCAAAAGAAAAGTGACTCGAGCGTCGGCAGACGATCGAAACGCCCGCTGCGTAAGCGGCCAGATCGCGATAACGCACGAGGCGATAATCGCGCTCACGGCTCCTGGATCCCGGCCTGCGCCGGGAAGACGGCCAAAGATGAAACGCTAAGGCGAGCACCCGCACCTCACCCCATCCCTCTCCCCCGTAGGA
Organism: Dyella sp. ASV24; assembly: GCF_016428905.1. Taxonomy (GTDB): domain Bacteria; phylum Pseudomonadota; class Gammaproteobacteria; order Xanthomonadales; family Rhodanobacteraceae; genus Dyella. The sequence goes on from NZ_JAELTQ010000246.1 coordinate 378, forward strand.
GAGAGGGTAGAAAACTGAGTCGATCATGCGCTACGCGCTTGCCCAGGTCGGGCATACGCCGGGATGACGATTGCGCCGATATGAAGCGGCAAAACCGCGCCTGGGTCATCGACCTCCAGCAGCGCAAACGATCACGCCAACCTCTGCGGCTCCTGCAGAAAATTACCCTGCACAAAGTCCACGCCACAGGCGAACAACAGCGACGTGCTCGCCGCATCCTCCACCCATTCGGCAATGGTCTGCTTCTTCAGCTCGCGTGCCTGTCGACAGATCTCCGCCACCTTCTTCTGGCTTTCAGCCTGCTGAGGCAGGTCAGCCATGTAGCTGCGGTCGATCTTCAGATAGTCCGCACTGATGTGGTTGAGCAACTGGAACGAATTCAGCCCGGAGCCAAACTGCTCAAGCGCAAACTGTCCGCCAAGCTTCTGCCAGGCTTGCACGAACTCCTGGGAGGGTCGTAGCGCTGTCACCACCTTGCTCTCGGTCATTTCCAGCACCAGCTGGCCATGCTTGAGTGCCGCTTGGCGGAGGCGCTCGCCCAGCCAGGGCAGTAGCTCCTTGTCCTCCAGCGAGCCAGCGGTGAGCTTGACGAAGAAGGTGGTGGGAGAGCCCATGCGATCACGAGCACGCAAGTGTTCGATCGCCTGGTTCAGCACCCATCGGTCGATGGCCGGGGTGAGGTTGTGTTTCTCGGCGATCGGCATGAAGAAGCCGGGGAGTACCTCGCCCTGTGGGCCGTTGAGGCGCAACAGGATTTCGGAGAACTCGCCCTCGGCATCCTGCAGGCTGATGGTCTGCTGGTGATAAAGGACGAAATCGTTTTGTGTAAGCGCCTGGTTGATGACACCCAGCCAGTAACGCTCGCGCTCTTCGTCGGCCTTCTCGCGGGCAGCGGGGTCATGCAGATCGCTGCGATTGCCGCCCTGGCTCTGCGCATTGCGTAGCGCCTGACTGGCCTGGTTGAGTAGCAGCTCAGTGTTGGCGTTACGCTCGCCAAGGAGGCTACCGCCAGTGCTCGCGGTGATGGTGATGGAGCGGGTGCCGAGATCGAAGATGCCGCCGGCGATGGCCTGCTGCAGTCCTGTGATCCACTGCTTGATGCCTTCGTCGTTGCGGGTGTGCAGCAGCACGCCTACCGTGTGCTCGGCCAGCAGGCCAGCGGTGTCGTGGGCTGTGAGCTGGCCCTCCACGCGGTTGGCGAAAGCGGCCAGCAGTTCGTCTGCTTTGGCGAGGCCAACGCCGGCTACGATGCTTTGCCAGTTGTCCGGCTCGATCAGCAGCAGCGACTGCCCTTTGGTGCCCTGCGCAGCGGCGGCGACAGCCTCGTCGACGCATTCGAGCATGCGCGCGCGGTTGAACAGGCCGGTGACTGGGTCGCGCTGCAGCTGTTCGATCATGCTGGTGTCGACCTTCTGTCGGCGGAACACCACCTGCAGGCAGGGCTCGCCCTCGAACATGGCGTGCGCGAACTCCACGCTTGCCTTGAAGCTGGTAGCGTCGGCGCGGCGGGCTTGCAGCTCGATCACTCCGGCGGGCTTCTCGCCCTTGGAGAGTCCCTTTAGCGTGCCCTTGAGCTCGTCGGCATCGCTGGGGCTGATCATGTCCAGCAGGGGCAGGCCGAGCAGGTCGTCGAAATCGGTGTAGCCGAAGGTATCGAGATAGGCCTGGTTGGCGCGCACGTGCATGCCTTCGTGCACGTAGGCGATGGCATCGGTGGAAGAATCGAGCAACGCATCACAGCGACGCTCCGATTCGCGCAGCGCCGCTTCCAGGCGTCGCACTTGCCGGCGCATGTTGAGCGCGTCGAACTCACGCTGGATGACAGCCATCAGCTGCTTGGGCTGCGGTCGCAAGGCCACGCTGCGTGCGCCATTGACGAACAACTCGGTGATCGCTGCGTTGTCCACCTGCCCGACGAGTGCGATCAGTGACAGGTCGCGGCCGTGCGCATCAAGCATGCGCGACACTTCGCGCAGTTCGAGCGTGCCGATGGAAGGGTCGAAGAGGACGATGTCGGGGCCCAGCTCGTCCAGTGCTGCCGTGACCTGCTCGGCGCTGGTGGCGCGCCCGGGTCTGACGGCGATGCCGCTGTTGCGCAGCAGGCTGATGATCTGTTCCGCGTCTTCGACTGACTTCTCGATGAAAAGGATCTTGATGACCTGGTCAGTTTTCATGGGCTCGCCGAGCTAATCCGTTGTACGCCACTACTTGCCTGACATGACAGGAGGGCGCGCCGTCCGTGGGTTTTAGCGGATTCCGCCGGCCGCTGCCAGCAGAAATATTCCGGTAGTGACAGAACCCACAACTATATCGTTGCTCATAGAGCCTGTTCACGCTTTCCTCGTAGCCCGCGTTGTTCTTGAGTGGCCGTCCGGCGGCAGTGCGCGGCACAGCGCCTGTCTCTTATACACATCTAAAAGAGGGGGGGGGGGGGGGGGGGGGGGGGGGGGGGGGGGGGGGGGGGGGGGGGGGG
>NZ_JAELTQ010000247.1 GCF_016428905.1 Dyella sp. ASV24
ACCCAGAAGCGCGAGTCGGCGGTGGCGAAGCTCTTGGCGCTCTTCTCCAGCGCCACCTTGGCCACCACGTGGGTGCGGTCTTCGCTCAGCCGCACGGTGGTGACCTTGCCGATCACCACGCTCTTGTACTTCACCGGCGTCTTGCCCGGATCCAGCCCCTCCGCGCTCTGGAAGCTCACGCTGATGGTGGGACCCGCCTCGGACCACGCGTGAATCACCAGCGAAAGGCCGACCAGCGCCGCGATGATCGGCACCAGCCAGACCAATGAGGCATTGATGCGCGGCCGCTGCACTACGGGCTCGGGCAAGTTCTCGGTGAGCTTGTTGTCGTCAGTCATCGATTTCCCTGCCATCCCAGATCAAACGCGGATCGAACGTCATGGAGGCGATCATGGTAATCACCACCGTAAGGCCGAAGAACACTACACCAGGCAGAGGCTCTACCTGGCTGAAGAAACCGAATTGCACCAGCGCTGTGAGCAGCGCCACCACAAACACATCCAACATCGACCAGTAGCCGATGAATTCCACCAGCCGGTAGAGCTTGGACCGCTGACGCTGCGCCCATGTGCTCCCCCGCTGCGAACTGATCAGCAGCAGGCTCAGCGCGAAGAATTTGAGCACCGGCACCATGATGCTCGCAGTGAAGACGATAACGGCAAGATCGGGCGATCCCTTGACCCACAGCTCGATGATGCCACTGAGGATGGTGTTGTCATCGACATCACCCAGGCTCACCGTGCGCATGATGGGCAGCACGTTGGCAGGCACGTAAAACATGAAAGCCGCGATCAACAGTGCCCAGGTGCGGGTGTAACTGCTCGATTTGCGCTTGTGCAGCGCCGAGCCGCAGCGAGGGCACACGGCATTTTCGGCCTTCACATCCCGACAGACCAAACGGCAGACATGGCAGCCGATCAGACCAAGGTCACTGGCGCGGGGCAAGTCGGTCATGCCTGCGTCTCCTCGGTGAGATCCCACAGGCGGCGCACGTCGATGCTGGAGAACGCCGTGATGATGAGCATCAGCACACCATAGGCGAAGATGCCCGGGTTGGGCAGCACGTCGAAATACATATGGGCCTTGACGATGGCCACCAGCGCGCCCAGCACAAACACCTCGCTCATGGTCCAGGGGCCAATGCGGTAAAGCAGCACCATCACCGCACGGAACCCAGGCGCGCGCCGCCGTTGGCGGGCGAACAGCAAGACCCAGAACAGCAAGCCCATTTTAAAAATCGGAAAGAAGAACAAGGTCAGCGCGGCAATCACCGCCACCACCTGTGAGTGCTCCTGCCACATCATGGTGATGCAGCCCCACAGCGTGGTGCTGATCAGCTGACCATTGAGCCCCAGCGTCACGATGGGCCAGATGTTGGCCTGTACGAAGGCGATCATCGCCGTGATCACCAGTGCCAGCATGCCGTTCACGTTCAGGCTGTGGTGGCGGGCGAGGATGGCATCGCAGCGAGCGCAACGTGCCACTTCGCCACGGGCCAGCTTGCGACGGCGGTATACCGTGTCGCAATGCTCGCAAATCCACAGGGTGGGCGGCGCGATGGCGGGCTTGACGCCTTGCGATGGCATGGTCATGTGATGATTTTCGCAAATATCGAGGCTTTCGCCGATAGGGCACGGTCAGATAGTCCCCGACGGCCCTGCGGCAGGGGTTCGCAACCTTGATATGCTGTCTGGTGCCCTGATGTGGAGGGCATTCGTCAACGGGAGTTCCCAGTGAGTGCCACGACCGCCGATACGCATGTTTTTGACGTGCGCGAGGACAATTTCGAAACCGAGGTGCTGCAGGCCTCGTTGACCACGCCGATCCTGGTGGATTTCTGGGCGGAATGGTGCGGCCCGTGCAAGACGCTGGGCCCCATGCTGGAGAAGCTCGCCGGCGAGTTCAACGGCGCATTCCGGCTGGCCAAGGTGGACGTGGACAAGTCGCAGCAGTTGGCGGCCATGTTCGGCATCCGCAGCATTCCCACCGTGATGCTGGTCAAGGATGGCCAGATCGTCGATGGCTTCGCCGGCGCCCTGCCCGAAGGCCAGTTGCGTGAATTCCTGCAGCGGCATGTACAGGCGCTTGACGGCGCTGCCAATGACCAAGACGTAGACGTTGTGCCGGAATCGCCGGAAGAAGCGATCAACCGGTTGCAGCAGGCTATTGCCGCCGAACCCGAGCAGGCCGAACTGAAGCTGGATCTCGCGCTGGCGCTGATGCGCGCGGGCCACGCGGATGCGGCGGAAGCTGAGCTAACCTCGCTGCCTGCCAACCTGGCCACCGACGCTCGCGCCGTGCGCCTGCGGAGCCAGCTCGACCTGGCCCGTGCCCTGACCGGTGCGCCATCGTTGCCCGAACTGCAGCAACGCGTGCAAGCCGATGCCAGCGACTGGGCCGCCCGCGATTTACTGGGCGTGCGTCTGTTGTTGGAGGGTGATGCCGCTGCGGGCCTGGATCAGTTCCTCGCCATCCTGGGCAAGGCACGCGATTGGAATGATGGACAGGCCAAGAAGCGCCTGCTGGCGGCCTTCACCACACTCGATGACGCCGAGCTGGTGGGTAGCTACCGCCGAAAGATGGCGTCGCTGTTGTTCTAAGGTGTCCCGCCGCGACAAGGCCGGCATGGCCTCTTGCCGCGGCGGTGCTTGTCATCGCGTTATTCCGGCCACGGCCGGAATAACGTTGATTATCCCGCTCAGAGTGCTCCGACTCCGGCTGCACCGCCCAAGTGATGATCGAGGAACTGCGTCACTCGCTCGAACAGCTCGGTGATGTTCGCCTCGTCGTAGAAGCCATGCGCTTCGCCAGACTTGTATAACCATTCGTGGGCAATACCGCGTTTCTGCAGGGCGGCATGCAGGTTCTGGCCCTGCAC
>NZ_JAELTQ010000248.1 GCF_016428905.1 Dyella sp. ASV24
GGTCTGGTAGACCGCCGCTTGCGTGAGCGCGCGCAGGCGCCAGTCGTGCGACGAGATCATCTGCACCACGCGGCAGTGCTTTTCGATCAGTGCGATGGCCGGCAGGAAGCGGGCGCGTTGCAGGCCGTCTTTGTAGAGGTTTTCCGGCGCGGTGTTCGAGGTAGTCACCAGTGCTACACCACGCTCGAACAGCGATTGCAGTAGCGTGCCCAGGATCATGGCATCGCCGATGTCGTTCACCAGGAACTCGTCCAGGCACAACACGCGGCAGCGGGATGCGATATGTGCAGCGACCTCGATCAGCGGGTCCTGCCGCTCACCGAGTTCGCGCAACTGCTCGTGCACTTCGCCCATGAAGCGATGGTAGTGCCGGCGCAACGCCATGCCCTGCGGCAAACTCGCCACGAACATGTCCATCAGGAAGGTCTTGCCGCGGCCCACGCTGCCCCACAGGTACAGGCCCTGCACGCTTTCGCGAGCGTCGTTGCCAAGCAGCGATTTCAGACGTCCAAACAGGCCGCTGCCGTTACCGCTGGCGGCTGCCGCGATGAGTTCGGCATGCATGCGGTCGAATTCAGGCAGCAGCGCTTGCTGTGCGGGATCGGCTTCCCAGCGGTGCGCGCTGACGCCTTCGTGATAACGCGCGCTGGGCGCGAGCGGGACGGAGTTACTCATGGGTACGGCGGACTCTTCGGATGCTCCGTGGGGACGCGGAGCATCGAACGGGGGGAGGGTAGGGCATCAATCCTGACGCAGCGGCGGCAGCCACGGCTGCACGGCGTGCTTGATGGCGCCGCGCAGATCCATCAGGCGGCGGTGGAAGAAGTGGCTGGTTTCCGGCATGCGCACCAGTTCGGGTTTCTGGTCCATGCCGTCGATCCAGTCGAACACAGCCTGCGGGTCGACCACTTCGTCTTCCTCTCCCTGCACCACCAGCCAGGGGCAGGTGGGTAGCTGGATGTCTTCGAACGGCCAGCGGCCAGCCGGGGGCGCGATGCTGATCAGCGCATCGGCGCGCAGGCGCACCGCGTTGCGGATGGAGACGTAGCTGCCAAACGAGAAGCCAGCCAGCCACAGCGCGTCGTGCGGGCGCAGGCGGCGCACCCAGGCGGCCACGGCGGCCAGGTCGTCGCCTTCGCCGTTGCCATGGTCGTACGTGCCCTCCGACTCGCCGGTGCCGCGGAAATTGAAGCGGACGGTGTCCAGCCCCGACTCGCGCAGCGAGCGCTCCACCATCGTCACCACTTTGTTGTGCATGGTGCCGCCCTGCAGCGGGTGCGGATGGCAGATGATGGCGGTGCCACGGCGCGCCTCTTCGGGCACGGCCACGTCGCTCACGGCTTCGAGCTTGCCCGCGGGCCCTTCCAGCGCGAAGCTGGCGGCCTGCTCAGGAAAACGGTCGGGTTGGGTGGGGATCATGACGGGGTTCATAAACACGATGATAACCGCCATGTGCCCCGGACGTTCGGGCGGACGGCGATGAATCATCTTGCGCATACATTGCTGGCGGGTGACGACGAGCTGCTGCGGCTGGGTGGCTTGATGGGCGATTTCGTCCATGGAAAGCCCGATTCGGCGCTCCCGGCGGGTCTGATCGCCGGTATCCGCTTGCATCGAGCGATCGACGTCTACACCGATAGTCATCCCGTAGTGGTGGAGGCGCGCACGTTGCTGCCGGCGCCGTATCGCCGTTATGGCGGCATCCTGTTGGACATGTGGTTCGACCATTTGCTTGCGCGCGATTTCCCGCGCTGGAGCGATCAGTCGCTGGACGTTTATTCGGCTGGCGTGCGCGAGCTGCTCTATCGTCACGAGTCGTTGTTGCCACCCGGTTTGTTGCGTTTCCGCCACTACATGGATGCACATGCGTTGCCGGCGGGCTATGCGCGACCGGAGGAAATGGGCGCAGCGTTCGATGGCATTTCCCATCGTTTGCGGCGGGCCAATCCCGTGGGGGAGGCGCTGCCTGTGCTGGTAGGGCTGGACCGACCGCTGCAGGCGACGTTCGAGACGTTCTTTCCGCAGTTGAAGCAGTTCGCCGCGCAATGGATTGAGGCCAACTGACGTCGCGTCAATCGCAGAGCTTGTCGCCCAACAGTCGCTCACCCACGTAATCCACGAACGCGCGCAGCTTGGGCAGCATGTGTCGCCCCGACGGCCACAACAAGTAAAACGTGCCGCACACCTGGGCGTACTCGTCCAGCACCGGCACCAGTTCACCTGACGCAAGCGCCTTGCGCACAGCATGTTCGGGCACGTAGGCAATGCCACGCCCGCGCATGGCAAAACAGACGCGGGTATCCACGTCGTTGCACACCATGGCGATGGGTACGTCGACCTCCGGCGGTACCGGCCACGCTTCCAGCTTGCCGCTGGTGGGGAAGCGGTAATGCAGGCAGTCGTGCTGCGTCAGGTCGGAAGGGATGCTCGGCGTGCCCCGCCGCGCCAGATACTCGGGCGAGGCAACCAGCAATCGCCGGAACGTGCCGACGCGGCGGGCAATAAGGCGCGAGTCATTCGGCACGCCGACGCGCAGCACGGCGTCGAAGCCTTCTTCGATCACGTCCACCAGGCGGTCATCGAAATCCAGGTCCAGCCGCACGTGCGGATAGGCCTCCATGAAGTCGGAGAGCACCGGCAGCACCAGGCCACTGACCAGCGGCAGGCTCACCCGCAGGCTGCCGCGGGGTTCTGCGAATTGGCTGTGCAGCTCCGCCTCGGCCAACTCCAGCTCACCAAGAATGCGCCGGCTGCGGGCCAGAAACTGCTGCCCTTCGGCCGTCAGCGCGATGCTGCGCGTGCTGCGGTGGAACAGGCGCACGCCCAACTGCCCTTCCAGCC
>NZ_JAELTQ010000249.1 GCF_016428905.1 Dyella sp. ASV24
TACGAAGCACGCACAGCCTGAGCGGAGACTGCCATGCAGGGGCATTACAACGTCTTGTTCGTTTGCACCGGAAACTCGGCCCGTAGCATCCTGGCCGAGGCGATCACCAACCACTTTGGTAAGGGCCAGTTTCACGGCTTCAGTGCGGGCAGTCAGCCCAAGGGGTTCATCTACCCGCAAACCTTTGAGGTATTGCGAGCGGTTGATCTACCGACGGAGACACTGCGAAGCAAAAGCTGGGAAGAATTTACCCGTCCTGGTGCGCCAGAGATGGATTTCGTGATCACCGTGTGCGATCAGGTCGCGGGCGAAGTCTGTCCTGCATGGCCGGGGGCACCCATCACAGCGCACTGGAGCATTCCTGATCCAGCCAAAGCGACGGGCGACGACGAGGTCATCTACAAGGCGTTTCTGCTCGCACAAAGTCTGCTCCAGCAACGCATTAGCTTATTGATGAACTTGCGCATTGAGGCACTGGACCGCCTGGCACTCTCTAGCCGGCTTGCTGCAATCGGGCAGATCTCAGAAGCATCTGGTCAGTCTTAACCGCCGCGACCACGGCATTCTTCCTACACTGCGTGTGTTCTCTACGAAGTCTCCGGTTCCTCCTATGCCAATGCAGACCAAACAAGCCATTACCGTCCTATCCGCTCTCGCCCAAGAGTCGCGATTGGCCGTATATCGCCTGCTTGTGGAGCACGCTCCCGATGGCTTAGCGGCTAGCGTGATCGCCGAACGGCTAGGGCTAGCCAATGCCACTCTCTCCTTCCACCTGAAGGAACTCGTTCATGCTGGGCTGATCACCAGCCGACAAGAAAGCCGATTCATCTATTACTCGCCCATCCTTGAGGTCATGAATGAATTGGTGGGCTACCTAACTGAGAATTGCTGCTGCGCGACCGGTCAGTCCTGCACACCGGCTTCCGCGCCCAAGTCCGTAGCAAATACCGCGCGTCCTCGGAAGCGCACAGCCTAGGGCGCAACACGGCTAGACCTCGACGCACGAAGGCGGAAGCCAAACATCTGCCCGTCTAGCAAATCATGATGATTTGCCCGTTCGGTCGCCATTGCTGATTGGCGCTCAGGACGGCGCGGTTTCATTTCCCGGCGCGGGCAAAGGTGACCCCGTGGAAGGTGCCCCAATAACGATCCTCGGGAAAAACCACAAGATTCTTCCCGCCAGGGTGCACGGCACTCGGATAGATCAGGCCGCCGAGCTTGGTGCCCGGTGCCGGTTCAAAGACCTGGGCCAAGTATTCGCAAACGACTTGGGAGGGCACATAGTCGATGTGCTCATGACCGTCCTTCATCACCGGCTTGCTGAGGGTGTCGACAAACGCCCGAATGAATAAGGCCTGCTCGCGCGCCTCTTTGTTGGCCACGTCAAAGAGCGACGGCATAGGCGGCAACTGGGTCAGGTCGATGACTTCTAGCGGCTTCGACAACGTGAAGGTGGCCGTGAATACGGTGTGGCTCGTCCGACCGGTGATTCCGATTTCGCGACGAGCCGTTGGTTTGTCGAAAGCGGTATAGAGGTAAGGAATGCCCGCCGGGTTCATCCGGCCCGCCGACGTTTTGTCTTTCGGAGGCGGCCCCAACTCCTTTGCACCGGGCAACCAGGCCTGACCACGGGAACGCACCCGTGAGCGATAGACGTCAGTCCCCGCCGGGAGGGTGCGAATCAACGGGCGAAGGCGCTGCGCGATGGCGGGCAAGACGTCGGCCACGTCGATTTCGTAAGGCGACGTGGATTCGGATCGCGGTGCGTCCGCAAAATGGAAGCGCGTCTCGTGCTTCACCGTATGCGTGAACAAGCTCCATGCTGACGAAAGCACTTCGTGCGGATGGCTACCTGCCCAATGCCCGTTAGCAGCGGGGACGAAGGCGTCCCCATTGACTTCGGCATCGACGACCGCCTCGACAAAATCTGCATGCCCATCGAAGCCCAGATTGTCCAGGACCTCTTGCACATCGATCGGCGGCACGACAAAGCCGCCGTCATAGGGCACGCCGCCTGCCGCTGGTTCACAGTAGTACGTATGGACCGTGTCGTAGACAGCCTCCATCACGACATGGGATTCGGCCGCAATGTCCACCACGTCGCTTCGGCCACAGTAATCGCAGGTGTCAGCACAGGCGGCGCGCTTGATCAGATCTTTGAGATGCGGGTCGTCGACACAGTCGGCGCACACGAAGGTGTCCGGTGCCGACCAACCTCGCTCCTGGGCTTCCATCCATTCGCTCTTGACCAGTCCCATCATGCCTCCGATCGTTGTTGCCGCTCCGTTGTCGTTGCATGCCTGGCATCGTCTTCCGCATGCAGATAGATCGACGTGGTAGCAATGGAGCTGTGGCGTAGGTTTTGTTGGATGTGGTGAATGGGATTGCCGTCATCCGCCTGGTGCGAGGCAGCGGTGTGGCGAAGCCAGTGGGTCGACACGCGTCGGAGCCGTGCGGCGCGTGCCGGGTCTTCAGCTTCCCAGTCGTCAGCGATCCGGGCGAAGGTGTCTTTGACGATGAGGTAGACCGCCGTCGGCGTGAGTGCGTCCTCGCGCCCTGCAATACCCAGAATGAGTGGGCGCCGGCTGCCGACCTCTGGCGTGGGCGATAGCTCAAGAAAGGAGCGGTAGCGCGCGAACTCTCGCATCAAGGTGTCGCTCAACGGAACCCGGCCTTCGACACCGCCTTTGCCAATGACGCGAAGCCACCACCGGCCGCGGACCAGTTGCAGATCCGCTTCCTGCGCCTGCGCGGCTTCCGACACGCGCAGCGCAGTTTCGTACAACAAGCGAAGTACCCAGCGTGAGCGT
>NZ_JAELTQ010000024.1 GCF_016428905.1 Dyella sp. ASV24
CCCCCCCCCCCCCCCCCCCCCCCCCCCCCCCCCCCCCCCCCCCCCCCCCCCCCCCCCCCCCCCCCCCCCCCCCCCCCCCCCCCCCCCCCCCCCCCCCCCCCCCCCCCCCCCCCCCCCCCCCCACCATCCCAGCTTCGTCGGCAGCGTCAGATGTGTATAAGAGACAGCTTCTGAAACCGGCCGCACTTGTGCGGCCGGTTTTTTTGTACCTATGAAAAGCCAGCGGCCGCACTTGTGCGGCCGGTTTTTTTTGTGCCTATGAAAAGCCAGCGGCCGCCTTATGCGGCCGATTTTCTTTGCCTCGACAAGGCCTTGCCCTCATTCATGCTGCGACGCCGATTTAGCCCTTGAGCACAGGCGGCTATCATCCGGGACTCCCCACGAACGGCAGCTTCCGCTCATGAGTGTCATCGCGTCGCAGATCGATCCCCGCTCCCCGGACTTCCAGGCCAGCAGCGCACAGCTGAAGGGCCAGGTGGACGACCTGCATCGCGAACTGGCGCGCAGCGCGGAAGGCGGTGGCGAGAAGGCCCGCGATAAGCACACCTCCCGCGGCAAGCTGTTGCCACGTGAGCGCATCCGCGCCCTGCTCGATCCCGGCTCGCCGTTCCTGGAGCTGTCACCGCTGGCCGCGCATGGCATGTACGACGACTCTGCACCGGCTGCCGGCATCATCACCGGCATCGGCCGCGTCAACGGCATCGAGGTGGTGGTGGTCGCCAACGATGCCACGGTCAAGGGCGGCACCTACTTTCCGATGACGGTGAAGAAGCACCTCCGTGCGCAGGAAGTCGCGCTGGAGAACCGCCTGCCCTGCATCTATCTGGTCGACTCGGGCGGCGCTTTCCTGCCGCTGCAGGACGAGGTGTTCCCGGACAAGGAGCACTTCGGGCGCATTTTCTTCAACCAGGCGCGCATGTCCGGCCTGGGCATTCCTCAGATCGCGGTGGTGATGGGTTCGTGTACGGCCGGTGGCGCTTATGTGCCGGCAATGAGCGACGAAACCATCATCGTGCGCGAGCAAGGCACGATCTTCCTCGGCGGCCCGCCGCTGGTGAAGGCGGCCACCGGCGAGGTGGTCGACGCGGAGGCGCTGGGTGGCGCGGATGTCCATACGTCCGTGTCGGGCGTGGCGGACCATTACGCCGAGAACGACGCGCATGCGCTTTCCATCGCCCGCGATATCGTGGCCAGCCTCAACCGCAAGAAAGATATGCCGCTGGCACTGCGTGCGCCGGTGGAGCCCCTGTACGCCGCCGACGAGCTGTACGGCATCATTCCGCAGGACAGCCGCCGCCCGTTCGACATCCGCGAAGTGATCTCACGCATCGTCGACGGCTCGGAGTTCCACGAGTTCAAGGCACGTTACGGCAAGACCCTGGTCTGCGGTTTCGCGCATATCCACGGCTATCCGGTGGGCATCATTGCCAACAACGGCATCCTGTTCTCGGAATCCGCGCTCAAGGGCGCGCACTTCATCGAATTGTGCAACCAGCGCAACGTGCCTCTGGTATTCCTGCAGAACATCACCGGCTTCATGGTCGGCAAGAAATACGAGAACGCCGGCATCGCGAAGGACGGCGCCAAGATGGTGACCGCCGTGGCCTGCTCTCACGTGCCCAAGTTCACCGTGGTGATCGGCGGCAGCTTCGGCGCGGGCAACTACGCCATGTGCGGACGCGCCTATGGCGCACGCTTCCTGTGGATGTGGCCCAACTCGCGCATCAGCGTGATGGGCGGCGAGCAAGCCGCCTCCGTGCTCGCCACCGTGCGCCGCGATGGCATCGAAGCCAGCGGCAAGTCCTGGAGCGCGGAGGACGAAGAAGCCTTCAAGGCGCCGATCCGCGACCAGTACGAGCGTCAGGGCCACCCCTACTACGCCAGTGCCCGCCTGTGGGACGACGGCATCATCGATCCCGCCGATACACGCCGTGTGCTGGGTTTGGCCATCTCGGCATCGCTGAATGCACCGATCGAGCCCCAGCGCTACGGCGTGTTCCGCATGTAAGGCTGCGGACCTTTCCTGCAGATAAAGAAAGGCCTCGTCTCACGACGAGGCCAGGTCCCTGGATACATCAGGACCAAGGGCCAGCGGGGGGATGCCGGCCGAAGGGGATGCTCAGTGCGATGCGTCGGGTACCAACTCCAGGTTCAACACCTGGAACGGCGCCAGCGTGATCGTGCCCGGCTGGTCCGCGTCGAAACTCATCGCGGGCTTGCCTGCGTCTTCCTTCCACGGGCTGCGCGCAGTAAAGCGATGCGCCGCACCCGGCGGAAGCTCCAGCTGTCGACCAAGATCGATCACCGCCAGCTGTGGTTTGTCACTGGGGTTGCGCAAGGTGAGGATGGCCTTGGTCGGTGTCCACGCCGCCCAACCGTAGACGTCCAAGCGTCCGGGGTCGCCACCGACCCAATGCACGTCCTTGAGTACGCCCGCGTTGGTACGTGACCAGCGTGCGGCTTCGGCGAGCACGTCCCAGTCCTGCGTGGAGAGCAGATCCGGCGTGATGTACATCTCCTGCAACTGCGTGCCGGTGCCGAAGTAAGAGCGCACTTCGTTGGCAAAGTCGTGGCCCGGATCGGCGTTGAGTCGGCGGTTTTCCTTGGCGTAGATGATGCCGTGGAGCATCAGGGAGTTGAGTGGATACAGCGGGCCCTTCTCCACGATGTTGTGGTACGTCTCGCGGTCGCGATAGGTGATCCAACGCTCGCGCTTGGTGCCCACGCCGGCCAGGTCGTCGTCTTCGCCGTCACGCCAGATCGAATCGGCATAGCGCAACCAGAATGGCGAGGCCATGGTTCCCGTGGTGAGGTTGATGTACAGGTCCGGCTTGGCCACGCGCAGGTCGTCGATCAACTGGATCGCTGCATCGAAGTCGCTGCTGAAGCGGCTGCCTGGAAATACCTTGTCCGCGTTACCCGTGCCGTCAAACTTGAACTGGTTGATGCCGTCGTTCTTCACCAGATCCATCACGGCGTCGTGGAAACGCTGGTAGTACTTGGGACCGGAAAGCGCCAGACCGCCATCGATGATCTCGTAGCCAGCCGCCTGCCCGTTCTTGACGCGCTCCTCCTTGGGCTTGCCGTAACCGCCCCACGGGGACAGCCACATGCCCGGTGCTGCACCGTACTTGGCTGCCGCGTCGCGCAACGGCGAGAAGCCATGCGGGAAGTCCTTGCTGAAATGCCAGCTGCCGCTGCGATCATCCCAACCGTCGTCGAACAGGTAGGAGTCGAGCGTCACGCCGCGCTTGACCTTTAGCTCCTCGCCGAACGCATGGATGCGGTCCAGCGCCTGCGCCTCGGTATACGGCGTGAAGTACCCAATGTCGTACCACGAGTTGTAATGCAGGAAGGTGCGATACGGATGCGCACGCTCTCGCTCGACATAGGTGAGGAAATCACGGCGCAATTGGTTATCGTGCGTGACGCCGACCACGGCGGAGTACGTGATCGACTGCCCCTTGGGTAGCGGCAAGCCACGTTCAATCCACAGCTTTGCCTGCTTGCCATGTACCTCACTGGACGAGAGCGGATGCTCGAAGCCCAAGTAATCATGCCCTGCGACGATGGGTGAACCCGGCACGACACCGACGACTTCCGCACTGTCCGCCTGCATCTGCAGCAAGGCCACCTTGCTGATGTTCTCGTCCTGCTTCAGCGCAGTGATGGTGACGACGGCACGAAGATAGTCGGAGCCTTCGCGCTGCACCCATTGCCAGTCGACGCGGAAACGGCCGTCTGCATCGCCGAAGGTCGCTTGCACCGTCTTGCCGGCGGAGCGCTCTGCAAGACGGGATGCCTTGGCATTCGCCTTCAGCGCGCTGACCTTGGGTGCTGAGATCACCTTCAATTGGCCGACACCGAGCTTGCTGCCATCCGCCATGGTCAATTCAATCGGCGCCGTTACCGGCAACGTCTGATGGTTCGGCTGATCCTCCACCACCATATCGGCCAACGTGCCGTCGGCGATCTTCCACCGGGCGACAATGCTGTCGTTGCCGAATTGATATGCGTCGCCCTGTTGCGAAAAAGCAGCCATGTGCCCGTCCGCTGCACCGGCCGCGCCGGTCATCCCAGCCAGCAGCATGCATGCCAGCAGTGTGCGCCCCCATGGTGCGCGCGATGTGCCGATAAGCCGTTGGGTACGGCCAATTCCAATCCCTGCCATGTTCAAGCCTCTCTTCGTGCCGTAGCCCGCGCAGCGTTATCGCTCGCGGCCAGCCCGGATCAAAAAGCCGCGGCAGGCGCCGCGGCTCGCGCGTGGGTCAAACCCGATCAGAACTTCTGCTGGTAACGCAGGTAGACATAACGACCAATGTCATACGACGCGTTGTAGTTATACGGCGTATCGCTGCCCGCGTAAGCGCCGTAGATATACGGCCCCTTACGATTGAACACGTTGTTGGCGCCCAGCGAAATGGTGGCCTTCCACGGTGCCTTCCAATACACCTGTACGTCATCGAAGGTAACCGAGGCGATCTGCGTCATCGGCTCCGGACCCACACCCGGTGCGTAGTAGTTGGGCAAGGTGCAGGGGAATGCGCTACGCGTATTCGGCGGCGGGAAGGCGCATGGTGCCTTCAGCGGCGAGAAGTAGCGCATGGTCCAGGTGGCGCCAAAGTCGCGCCAGGCCCAATCCACCGAGAAGTTGCCACGCAGGCGCCACACCGACATGGCCGTCTGCGACGACGCGATGCCTGTGCCGTACACCACCGCCGAACCCACCGTCGGCAGCATGTTGTAGCTGGTGACGTAGGTACCGGAAAGGTTGAGCTTGAAGCGTCCGATCGCGTACTCGGGCAAGGCGTAAGCGAGATTGAAATCGTAGCCGGAGGTCTTCTCCCAACCGGCATTGGTTTCCAGGTTCATCAGGTTGATGATTTGCCCGGTGCCCGCCTGCCGCTGGAACTGTGAGCATGCCGACTCAATGCCGTACTGGTAGCAGTTGGCCAGCACCTGATCATTGGTGATGCCGGTGATCAGGTTGCGAATGTTGTAGCGCCAGTAGTCAACCGAGGCATTGAAGCCCTGCAGCCAGGACGGGCTGTACACAAAGCCGACCTGGCCGTTGTACGAGGTCTCGGGCTGCAGATGCGAATTGCCGCCGTTGAAGCTCTCCGTAACGCCAACGGAATCAGCAGCGATCACCGGCTGTCCGGTGTTGTCGAGCTGACGGAAGTTCGCCGGTACACCGGCAACCCCGGCAAAACCCGTCTTGCAACGCTGTGCAACCGAGGGACTGTAGCCATACATGGCGGGACCGAATACCGCATCACAGGGATCCGTGAAGCCGCCCGCGTTGTAGAGGCCCTGATAGAGATCGTTGACGGTGGGTGCGCGGAAACCCGTGCCATAGCTCGCACGGACCAACAGGTCTTCGAACGGCTGCCAGGTCAGCTTGAACGACGCATTGGTGGTGCTGCCGAAGTTGCTGTAGTCGGAATAGCGAAGCGCCGCATCCAGTGCGAGGCTCTTGGCGCCGGGCAGATCCTTCAGGAACGGCGCGTTCACCTCGACATACGCCTCGTTCAAGGAATAGCTGCCGTGATTGGGGCCCACCGCGCCATCGGTCGAATTGCCGGCGGCGGCAAAGGCATCAGGCTCGTCGTAACCGGACACGCTGCGATGGTCCACACCGGTCGCAAAGGTGAACTGTCCACCCGGCAAGGAGAACAAGTCACCGCCAAAGTCCGCCGATGCCGCCTTTTCCTCGCTGCCATAGCGCTCGACGCTGTTGATCATCAGGTAGTCGAGCATTTGCTGGGTGACGTTGCCCAGCGGATTGAGCGGCACGCAGCCCGCGATCACGTTGCCCGGCGTGCCGCAACGCACGACGCCATCCGAACCGAGGAAGGACGGCCCCAGCGCGTTCGCTGCGTTCGGCAGGTTGAAATAACCCGTACGCGTGTTCACGCCGGTGATCTTGCTGTCGTAGTAGTTCACATCCCAGTTGAACGTGTGCTCGCCCAGGCTGAACACGCCATCCAGGCCCGCACTGTAACGGGTGTTCTTGGGTTTGTTGTAGCTGTTGAACGTATCGCCGGCAATGCGGCGGTAGAAGTTCACATCCTGCGGCGTCTGGCCGGGCTGGTTATAGGGGTTGTAATAGCTCTGGGCCGAAAGCACCGATGGGAAGTTGTCATGCCCGCCCATGCCGCTGTACAGGGTGGCCGTGCCCGCCGTGGCCGTCTCGCTGTCCAGGTTGTAGCCCGCGTTGAACCTGGCCGTGATGTTGTCGGTGATCTTGTAATGCGTATCCAGGTACAGGTTCTTGGTGCGGTCAGCCGTGTGCAACATGTACTGATGGCCGGCGTCCCTGTTGTACGTGTAATCACCGGGATTGATCACGTCCCCGTTCGGACCGTAAGTCGGTTTGACCACTTGATGGTAGTCATTGAGATTGGATCCATCCCCGCCCGGGCCGAGCACGATGGAATGCTGGCTGCCATCGGGAAGGGTCGCGTTGGTGATCACGGGCTGGTAACCCACGTACGAGCGACCGTACAGGGGATGCTGATCCGTCCAAGGGTAGCTGGAGAAACCGCGCGAGCTGGCCCACACAGGTTCCTGGTTCTGGTACGAGGCACTGAACACCACGCCCCAACGGTCGGTGGTCTTGCCGAACGTCACGTCGTACTGGCTCTGCTCGCCATCGCCATGCGGCGCGTACATGCCGTTATAGGTATTGAGCTCGACGCCGTTGAAATCCTTGCGCGTGATGATGTTGATCACGCCGGCAATGGCATCGGAGCCGTACACAGCGGATGCGCCGTTCGCGAGCACGTCGATGTGATCGATGATCGCCGTGGGGATCACATTGACGTTGGTATAGCCGCCATGCGCCGCGCCAATGCGCTGACCATCCAGCAGCACCAGCGTGCGTGGCGCGCCCAGGCCGCGCAGATTGATGAACTGCCCGCCCTGGTTCGGCCCCAGATCGCCGGGTGCCGACATACTCAGGTCAGGTGTCGCGGCGGCGGAAACGTTCTGCAGGATCTGGCCGACAGTCGCAAAGCCTTGTCGCTCGATATCGGCGCGACTGATAGTGATCACCGGTTGTGCATCCGCCACGTCAACGCTGCGGATGTTGGAGCCGGTCACGGTCACCTGCTGGAGCTGCTTGGCGTTCTTCTCGGACGCCTGGCCATCATCCTTGCTCTGCGGCTTGGACGGCACGTTGGTCGGCGTGTCGGCCGGCGGTGTCGAAGACTGCGCCAGTGCAGCGCCGCCCCAGGCAACGCCGCCGACAGCCCATGCAAGGCGCATGGCGACTACCAAGGCATTGGCCTGCATCACGCCGTCGCGACGGCCGTTACACCATGAAGAACCACCCTTCCTCGTATTCATGAACACTCTCTCCCCGTGGTCTATGTCGTCGCACCGCATGAACTCCCCGTTCGTCGCGGTGCTGGATGACTTCCCATGGAGTCGGTCTCCATGGATTGGTTGACGCGAACAACTCTCCCTTTCGCCCGCGTGGCCTCAGCGCGCCACGCGCGCCATCAAACGCTTGCTGTCGATACCGCGATGCGCTGAATTCGCACGTCAGGAAGCAGCGCCTGCACGACGCGCCGCTCCACAAAGCCGGTTTCCTCACCCATGGCATTGGCGGCACCGCAGGCCACCGCGAGGCGCAAGGACTCGTCAAAGCTCAGGCCTCGCTCATGCGCAACGGCCAGCCCCGCCAGGAAACAATCACCTGAGCCCACCGCATTCGTGCTCTGTTTCAGCGCGAGCCGGGCGTGCCACGTGGTTTCACCGTCAAAGCCAAACGCGCCCTGTTCTCCCAGCGTCACTACGGGCCGCAGAACGCCTCTTGCGTAGAGCTGGTGCAACAAAGACGCCACCTGTTCGTGCGTCTCCACCGGATGCCCCATCAATTGCCCCGCCTCGTCCCGGTTGGGCTTGATCACACTGGGGCGCGCATCGACGACGTGACGCAAGGCTTCGCCGCTGGCATCCACCAGGCACGCCATACCGTTACCGCTGGCCTGACGCACGATGCGCGCGTAGGTGTCGCTTTCGAAGCCTCGCGGCAAGCTGCCGGTGAGTACCAATGCATCGCTGTTGTCGAGTGCACGCTCCAGCGTTCGGATCAGTTGATCGCGCGTCGCGGCACTGAGCATGGGGCCCGGATCGAGCACTTCGGTCATACGACCGTCGCGCTCGCGCAGCGCCAGGCACTGGCGCAAGTCCGCTCCAATTTCCACACCATGGAACAGCACGCCGCGTTCGCTCATCCGTCGCGCCACGAAGTTGCGATGCGTGGCATCGATAAGACCGACCAGTTGCACTGGTTCGCCCAATGCGGCGATGGTCTGCGCCACATGCACGCCCTTGCCACCGGGATAGCTCTGCACAGCGCTCGCACGCTGCACGGCGCCCGGTTGCAGCGCGTCGAGGGTCACCAACCGGTCGATCGCCGTATTGAAGCCCCCGACGGTAATCACGCGGCTGCCTCCAGCAAGGCGCGAACATCCGCTTCGCTGCCCTGACAGGCTGTACCGCCAATGCCGCGTGTGGAAAGCGAACCGCAGGCGCTACCCCAACGCAGGCAATCGCGCAGCGGCACCCCGCGACGCCACGCATGCAGGAAACCAGCGTCGAACGAATCACCCGCCCCCGTGCTATCGAGCACATCGACGGCGTGTGCCGCCACGGCAAGCAGGGATCCGTCATCCTGCAACGCGATGCAGCCGTCACCGCCAAGCTTGACGACGGTCAGCGTGTGACCGTTGCGCAAGGCATGCAGCGATGCCTGCGCGGTGGATTCACCGCTGATCGCGCAAGCCTCGCGTTCGTTTGGCAAGAACACATCGACCAGGGGCAACAGCGCGACCAGTTCCCTGCCCCAACGTTGGTGCGGATCGAAACCGGGATCGAGCGACACGGTGAGGCCCGCCCCGCGTGCCCGCTCGAACAATTCACGCAGCCCTGGTCGCAACAGATCCTGCAGGTAGTACGACGAGACATGCAGATGGCCGCAGCCAGCCAGACGTTCGTCGGTGATCATGTCCTGGCGCAACGCGCCGATGGCACCGGCATAGGTGACCAGTGCGCGATCCTGCTGCGACGACAACGCTACCGTGATGCCGGTCTGCAGCGAGGCATCACGCCGCACGGCGGACACATCGATGCGCGCCTCGCGCATGGCATCGACGCAGTAGTCACCCCAACCATCGATACCGGTGACGCCGGCGAAAGCGACTGGATGCCCCAGACGCGCCAAGCCCATCGCACAGATCATCGATGAGCTGCCGGGCCCCTGACGAAACCCGGACGCCAATACTTCGCCGCCAAACTCAGGCAGGCGCTCGCAACCGGTGAACACCAGGTCGACGTTGATCTCGCCGGCGATCAGCAGCGGCTTCACGTGCTGCTCTCCGCGTCGTGGATGGCGAACGCCTGCACCACGCGCGTCAACACACCCTGCGACGGCGCATCCGGCTGCTGGCCCAATGACAGGCAACGGAACAAGGCGAGTATCTGACCGGCGACAACGTGCACCATGGCCTGCTGTGCTTCATCCAGCCCTGACAGCCTGGGCAACTCGACCGCAACATCACCGGGGCCGATCAGATCCCTGGGAATCGCTTCGCCCACCACGATGCGCACGCCGCCCAGCTTCTTGCGCGTGATTTCACGCAGCAGGTCCAGCTCGTAGGCGCGCACGGCAGGCGCACTGGACAGAAAGGCGACGACCGGACACGGACGATCCAGCCAGGACATCGGGCCATGGCGCAAGCCCAGATAGGTTTCGCACATGGCACTGACAGCGCCGCCGGACATCTCCAGCATCTTCAGTGCCGCCTCACGCGCGGCACCAAACGCAGCGCCACTGCCGAGGTACAGCGCAGCATCGAAATCCGCAGCCCCCTGCTGTGCAAGCGCATCGCCATAGCGATCGAACAGCTGGGCGGTGATGTCGGCAGCAAGATCCGCCAGGCCTGCATCCGCGTTGCCGCCATGGACATGCAGTAAGCCGCTACCACCCAACACCAGGTTGGTGAAGCTGCTCGTCATCACCAGGCTGCGGTCGTTGGTGCGCGGCGACAGCTGCATCACACGTACGCGTGGCTCGTTGCGATAACGCGTGGCGAGTTGTCCCTGCACATTGCAAGTCACTACCAGGTGCCGGTAGTCCGGTTCCGCTTCCAGCACCTGATCCACCACACTGGCGCTTTCCGGGCTATCGCCCGAGCGCGCGATCGATACCAACAGGCCACGCCCCTTGGGCAGCGTGCCGCGGCGATGCGTGAGCAAGGTGCCGGCGGCAATCGCCTGGGCGGGAATGCCCAAGCCCTCCTGCAGCACCGGCGCCAGGCATTCGCCCACGTAGACGGAACTGCCGGAGCCGGTGAGCACGATGTGCTGCGGCTGGGTGGCGAGCAGCTCGCGCAGCGTCACCTGCGTGGCGGGGTCAGACAGCCGGGAGGCCGTGTCACGCCACGTATCGGGCTGTTGAAGGATCTCGCGCACGGTGTCGGCACAGCCCAGGCGCGCCTGCTCGGCGGGCGATGCGGCTTTGAGCGATTCCAGCGTCGGAACAGTCACGGAGGGTTTGACAGGCATGGGCATCTGATGAAATATGATGTGAAACGAAACAACACGAAACCTCAAACACAAGGTATTCGAAATGAAACGCAAGTTGCAAGACCCGTCGTTTTCCTCCTCCAAGCTGGCTTCGCTGGCTCTTTCGCATGGCAAGCGCACCCGCCTGTGGCGCCTGCTCTATGGCAGCGGTCCGCGCAACGGCAGCCTGCTGGTGCTGCCGCTGGACCAGGGTCTGGAACATGGCCCGACCGATTTCTTTCCCCACCCGCCGGCCGTCGATCCGAGCTATCAGTTCGAGCTCGCCGAGGCCGGCGGCTTTTCTGCCATCGCGCTAGGCATTGGCCTGGCCGAGAAGTACATGACGGAGTACTGCGGCCGCGTGCCGCTGATCCTGAAGCTCAACGGCAAGACCAATATCCCCAGCGACGCCGAGGCAACCTCGCCGTTGTTCGCCTCGGTGGAAGATGCCGTGCGCCTGGGTGCCGATGCAGTGGGCTACACCATGTACGTCGGTTCGCCACGCCAGCAGGACGAGTTCCGCCAGTTCGAGAAGGTGCGCCAGGACTGCGAGCGCTACGGCATGCCGTTGGTGGTGTGGTCATACCCGCGCGGCAGTGCGATCAATGCCAAGGGCGGCACCAATACGCTTTACGCGCAGGACTACGCCGCACGCGTGGCGCTGGAACTGGGCGCGGATATCGTGAAGCTGCACGAGCCCAACGACAGCGTGGCCAACGTGCCCGCGCCCTACGACAAACTGCAGGAAGATGCCGCAGCGCGCTGCGCACGCGTGGTGCGTTCGGCGGGCCGCACGATGGTGTTGTTCTCGGGTGGCGAAAAGAACGACGATGACGCGGCGGTGCTGCGCAAGGTCGAGTTCTACATGCAGAGCGGCGCCAGCGGCGTGATGTTTGGCCGCAACATGTGGTTGCGACCGTTCGACCAGGCAGTGGCCCTCACCCGCCAGGTGCACGACATCATGGCGCGCTATCCGGGTTGATCGGGACATACACGATGCATCACGCGAACCCTCGCGCCCGGCGGCGATTCGATCTGGATCGCCGCCACCTGCTCACCGCCACACGCGCCGGGTGCGGCTGCTGCGCGCCACCGATGCTGGGTGGCGGCAGCGGCAAGAACCCGCTGCAAACCGCAGCGAAGCAGGACGGCGAGAATCTCCGCCTCACCGACTTCAAACCGCGCAGCATGCTGCACGTGCCGGTGACCCGCGTGGAAAAACCGGCCTTCCCGGTGATCGACGTGCATACGCACTTGAGCTGGATGAGCGAAACGCGCAACGGCGTATCGCTCGGCGAGGCCATGACCTACTTCGCCGATCCCGCCGAACTGGTAGCACTGATGGATCGCAAGGGCATCCGCGCCATGGTCAACCTGACCGGCGGCACCGGCAAAGGGCTGGCGGAATCCATCGCGCGTTTCGACGCGGTAGCACCCGGACGGTTCCGCACCATGACGGAGCCGTCGTTCGCATTGTTTGCCGAACCCGATTACCCGCGCCTGCAGGCCGAAGCGATTGAACAGGCGCACAGCATCGGTGCGGCGGGCCTGAAGCTGTTGAAGACGCTGGGCCTGTACCTGCGTGAAGGCATCGACCAGGGGGAACTGGTCAGCGTGGACGATGCGCGCTTCGATCCCATGTGGGAAACCTGCGCAGCGCGAAAGATGCCGGTGTTCATCCACACCTCCGACCCGGAAGCCTTCTTCCTGCCGGGCGACAGCGCCAACGAGCGCTACGAGGAACTGGCCAAGCATCCGGACTGGTCATTCTACGGCCCGGAGTATCCCAGCCATCGCGACCTGTTGGCCGCGCGCGACCGCGTGATCGCGCGGCATCCCAACACGACGTTCGTGCTGATGCACGTAGGCAATCAGGCCGAGGATCTGGCGGCCATCGCTGCGTGCATGGATCGCCACCCCAACGTGCACGTGGATATCAGCGCGCGCATCAGCGAGCTGGGGCGTCAGCCGCGCATGGCGCGACGCTTCTTCGAGCGTTACCAGGACCGCATCCTGTTTGGCACCGACGCCGTGCCGCCCCCTTACGGCAACGATGTGCCGCAGCAGTTGCTAGGCGACGAGCTTTACGAGATCTACTACCGTTTTCTGGAGACAGAGGACGAGTATTTCGATTACGCTCCTTCCGCTGTACCGCCGCAGGGGCGCTGGTCCATCTACGGCGTGGGACTGCCGCAGGACATCCTGCGCAAGCTTTACCACGACAACGCGGCGCGACTGCTGGGCATGCCCTGATTCACCACGGTGGCAGGATACCGGCAGCGCTTGCGCAACGATGCCGGACCGGGCCAGCCCACCAGGAAAGGAACCATGACGACACGACGCAAGGCTGCCCCGCCCCCGCCGAAGCTGCTGGTGGAAGAACGCCGGCGACGCATCGTCGAGCGGGTCAATGAGCAGGGGCGCGCGACCGTCGACGAGCTGGTTGCCCTGTTCGATATCTCAGCGGTCACTATCCGTGCAGATCTGGAAGCGCTCGATCGCACCGGTGCGATCAACCGTTCCCACGGTGGCGCCCTGCCCGCCTCAACGACGCAACTGGATACGCCGCTCACCATCAAGGAAACCCGCCACCATGCGCAAAAACTGCGCATCGGCCAGGCTGCCGCACGACTGATCGAGGATGGCGACACCGTGATCCTCGACTCCGGCTCTACCACGGTGGAAATCGCGCGGCAGATCCGTCAGCGCAAATGGACCTCGCTGACTGTCATCACCAATGCACTCAATATCGCGATGGAGCTGTCAGCCACGCCGGCTGTGCGGGTGATGATGCTGGGTGGTCTGCTGCGCCAGACCTCGTACTCGCTCGCCGGCCCCGATGCCGAGCAAGCTCTGTCGAGGCTTTCCGCCGACCGCCTGTTCCTGGGTGTGGACGGTTTGGACCCGGCGGTAGGCGTGACCACGCCCGACCCGCTGGAAGCCTCGCTCAACGCGCTGATGATCCGCGTGTCGCGCCAGACCATCGCCGTGCTGGATGCCAGCAAGTTCGGTCAGCGCAGCTTGTCGGTCATCGCGCCGGTGAACGAGCTGGACATGGTCATCAGCGACGACGCAGCACCGGCGGAATACGTCGAGGCGCTGGAAAGCAAAGGCGTGAAAACGCTGCTTGTGTAGACGCGGCCAGTAGGGCCCTCGTCAGCGCGGTACTCGCAACTGCGAATTGCGCAAGGCTTCGTCGTGCTCGACTTCGTCGTGACCGGCAATGTCCAACGTGTCCTGCACGCCATGGCCAGCAGGGTGATGCATGGTGGGCGGCACGGTGATCTCAGCGGTGTCGCCTTCCGGCACGGCGGTATCCATCGGGGGAATATGCTGCATGGGATGCTCCTGAGAGATCGGCGGATTCTACCCGGCCGGCGTCTCAGAGGCGTACCCGCTGCCAGCCGAACCCATGACGCCGGACACCGCGACGGGCTCATACCTGCCGACGTACCAAGTCCCACCAGCGCCTAGACGTCATCCGCGACTAGCCAACGCAGCAGTATAAAGACGGCCTTTCTTGCAAAAGCCCGTGATCGCGACCTGCGGCATCGTCAAGCTGGCCCTGATCGTTGTTCGGCTGTCACTGCGCCAGCTTTGTCACCCTCACGCCTGAGATCGCCGAGGAGATCGGCCATGGTCGCGGACGCTGCGCTTTCGAACCCAATCCCTCGCTCGCGGGTTGACCCTTAGGCCAATCATTCAACCAAATGGTTGACATTCGTTGGCGACAAGCAGATATTCAACTCCATGGTTGAATTAAATACCCCCGCGCTGGACACCGTTTTCCAGGCCCTTACCGACGCCACCCGCCGCGCCATGTTGCGGAGCCTGGCCGAAGGCGACCGCAATATCGGCGAGCTTGCCGCCCCCTTCGACATGTCGCTGGCGGCGGCCTCCAAGCACATCAAGGTGCTGGAGCGTGCGGGCCTGGTGCGCCGAATGGTCAAAGGGCGCACCCATGTCTGTCGGCTGGAGCCCGCACCGCTGGCTGCCGCCGACGAGTGGCTGCGCTTCTATGAGCAGTTCTGGAATCTCCGGCTCGACGCCCTCGACGCTTTGCTCAAGGCGGAAGACGCGGCTTCGGGCAAGCCCAAACCCAAAGGGACACCACGATGAACACCATTGCCCTACGCACACTGTGTATCACCCGCCATTTCGATGCCTGTCCCGAGCGCGTGTTCGACGCGTGGCTCGATCCCGCCACAGCTGGACGCTGGCTGTTCTCCGCACCCAACGGCGAGATGGTGAAGGTGGATATCGATGCACGCATCGGCGGCCATTTCTGCTTTCGCGACCGACGCGACGGTGAGGACGTGGACCATGTGGGCGAGTACGTTGAGATTGACCGGCCACGCCGACTCGTCTTTACCTTTGGCGTGCCCAAGTACTCGGATGCCATGACGCGCGTCAGCATCGATATCGTGCCCGTGGGTTCCGGTTGCGAGCTGACCCTGTTGCATGAGGACGTGCTGCCGGAGTGGGCAGATGCAACGACACAGGGCTGGACCGATATCCTCGGCCACCTACAACAGAATCTGCATCGCCGACCCTCGCGCCAGCGTCTGGCTAAGGACACCATTCGCTTCGAGCGCGTGCTGCCCGGTCCCATCGAACGTGTGTGGTCGTACCTCACCGAGTCGGACAAGCGCGGCCAATGGCTCGCCACCGGCGCGATGGAACAGCGCGTAGGCAGCGAGTTCGAGATGCGCTTCCATCACGTCGATCTGTCGCAAACGCCGATACCGCCACCGGAACGTTTCAAGGTCTACGCGGACGGCGTGTCGTCCCACCACCGCGTACTTGCCTGCGAACCGCCGCACCTGCTCGCCATGACATGGGGCGGGTTCGATAACCCGTCGGAAGTCACCTTCGAACTCACGCCCGAGCACGGGCAGGTACGCCTGACGGTGACGCACCGCAAGCTCAAGCCAGCAGACCTCATCAGTACCAGCGGTGGCTGGCACACCCATCTGGACGTGTTGGCCGATCGTCTGGACGGCCATTTGCCGCAGCCGTTCTGGCCCATCTTCGAGCACTTGGTGGCGCGCTACGAGCAACTTTCGTCCGACTGACGCCGCCGTGCGCACAATTGCGGAGCGCCGGACACGGGAGTAAGTTCGGCGCACCGTTCGCACACGCACCCCGGGAAGGATTGCCATGGCCGTGCAGAAGCGCTCCTCGTCTTTCCTCCTGTGGCTTGCCGCGCTGGTGCTGGAAACGTCTGCCGCGTTTGCCGGCGATGATCTCTCGCAAAGGAAGATACCGATCGACGACAAGCCGGTGGCGATCTCTCCGGCCGCCGCCGCGGCGAACGACACGGAGGAAGACAACACGCGCTCGTTCAACACGCCGACCGACGATGGCCGACCGGGCGAGTACTACTTCGCCCTGGGCGTGCAGGCCGTGAAGAAAGGCGATTACGCGCACGCCATGGCGATGTACAAGGTCGCCGCGTCATGGGCGTACAAGCCGGCCGAGTACAACCTGGGCGTGATGTATCTGAGCGGACAAGGCACCGCGGTGGACCTGCCGAGCGCACTCGCGTGGATGGCGCTGGCTGCGGAGCGCAACGACCCGCAGTACCTCCGCGCACGCCAACTGATATACACCAACATCACGCACGAGCAGTACGAGCAAGCCAATGTGATCTGGCGTGAACTACTCCCCACCTATGGCGACGAGACGGCACTACCGCGTGCCAAGGCGCGCTGGCGCGAGGCGATGCAGAACTCGACCGGTTCCCGAGTAGGCTCGTCTGCAGGTCACGTCATCGTGGGGGGCGCCGATGGCACACCCAATCACATGCGCTCCGCCAACTACGACGTTCATGACGGTGGTCACACCAGCACCAATCCCGCAGAGGTCGCCGGTGTGCACCAGGGTGATGGCGCCATGGCCTATCAAGCCTTGCGCTCGACCGACAATCCCTACGATCCCAAGCTGAATCCGGTCACTGGACAGGCCACCGTGGGGCCACTGTCCCAGGTGGACAAGAAGGACGGCGACGCCACCAAGAACCAGGACAGCAGCACAAAGGATGGCGGCACGAAGACGGGCGACGACGGCCACCCGTAACCATGGCATGGCGAACCTGCGGCCTTGATTCGCCATGCGGTTTTCCACGGGGGCGACGGCAATTGCCCGGTGCCACCGATGGGAGTAGCGTCAAAACGCTGCCATCTCCAGGCACACGCGAGGTGTCGCCATGACCGTGCGCAATCCACCGAAGCCGCATTCCTTACGCGCCATCGCCCTTGCAGGGCTGCTGCTCTGCCCTGCCCTGCGCGCTGCGGACGAGGCCTTGCCAACCATCCCCATCGACACGCAGTCGCCGCCACCGAAGGTGGTGAGCTACAACGCGACGCCGGACGTCCCCAGCAGTCGCACCGATCCGTTCAATCGTCCAGAGGACGATGGTCGCCCCGGCGAATACTTTTTCTACCTGGGCGCGCTGGCCAACCAGAAGGGTGACTACGCGCACGCCATCGCCATGTTCCAGGTGTCGGCATCCTGGGCGTACAAACCGGCCGAGTACAACCTCGGCGTGTTGTATCTCAACGGCCATGGCTCGCCGGTGGATCTGCCACGCGCCATGGCGTGGTTCGCGCTGGCCGCGGAACGTAACGAACCGCAGTACGTGTATGCCAAGCAGTTGCTCTACGCACACCTGACACCGGATCAGTTTGATCAAGCCAACGTCATCTGGCGCGAACTGCTACCGACGTACGGTGACGCGACGGCACTGCCGCGCGCCAAGGCGCGCTGGCACGAAGTGCTCATTTCCGCCACCGGCTCACGCGTGGGATCGGCAGCGGCTCACCTGATGGTGGGCGGTATGTCGGGAAGAAATGGCCATGAGTCGTTCTCCAACTACGATGTTGGCAATGGCGGCATTCACCCCAACGCGCCGGGCGAAGTCACGGGCGTACATCAAACGGACGGCGTCATCGCTTACGAGCAGCTGCGCGCCAGCACCGATCCCTACGACCCGAAGTTCACTTCGTACCTGCGATCGGGCACGGTCACCGTTGGCATTCTCCGCCCTGTGAAACCGGATGATCCGGCGCTGCGCAAGATGAATCCGCCAATGGACGCATCGCCCACCGATCACTAGTAATCGTTACTGACCACGCGCTGCGATACGCATCGACGTGCTCGATGCGTTGATAGCGTGCGCGCGCTGTCGCACGAAATACGCGCAACAACGCGTCGATATTTTTCACATCATCTCCACCGTCGCAATGGCAGCGCACCCTGTTTTGGTGAACTGCATCACGCGCAAACAGCACTAGCTGCATCCTGCGTGACCGCATGAACTTGCCATGCGTCGACGAAGGCTTCCTGTCATCTGAGCGCAGTGTCATGCGCACTGCCGCCGCATACGGATCATCCCCGGCGGGCGCGTTTCACCACGTTGCCGTGGCAACGCATGGGGCGGCAAAAGGCGCGGTGATCACGCTGCGCTCCAACCAACGTCACATCACGAAGGGAGCTCGTCATGAAGTCTCGTTGCAATCTGTTCGCGCTCTGCGCACCCGTCGTCACCGCTACCCTGCTGTATGCGGGCCTCGCCACGGTAGCCACGCCGGCACTAGCGGCCTCGCCGTCGGCCAGCACGATCACCCGGACCTTGGTGATCGAGCCAGACCAGGGCCTCACCCCGATCTACAACTTGATCCAGTCGGCCACCAGCAGCATCGACATGACCATGTACGAACTGGTGGATACGCAGGCGCAATCCCTGCTTTGCCAAGCGGCCGCCAACGGCGTAGCGGTGCGCGTGATCCTCGATCAGAACCTCGAATACAACAACAACCTCAGCGCCTATAACCAGCTCAACAGCTGCGGTGCGACGGCGGTCTGGGCCTGGACCAAGTACGACGCCACGCACGAGAAGGCTATCGTTGTCGATGGCACCACCGCAGCCATCATGACGCTCAACCTGACCAGCCGTTACTACAGCACCAGCCGCGACTTTGCTGTGATCGAGAACGATGCCGCCGACGTCGCGGCGATCGAAAGCACTTTCAGTGCGGACTTCGCTTCCCAGACCATCACGCCGCCGGCGGGTGATGACCTGGTATGGAGCCCGACGAACTCGAAGACGCAGTTGCTCAATGTGATCAACAGCGCGCAGTCCACCCTGCAGGTGGAAAACGAGGAAATGAGCTACAGCACCATCGTCACCGCGCTGGAGAATGCGGCCAAGCGTGGCGTGGCCGTCACCGTGTGCATGACCAATGACGCGAACGACTATGCCACTGAGTTCAACGCACTGAAGAAGGCCGGCGTGCACATCACCACCTACGCCGAGACGGCTCCGCTGTACATCCACGCCAAGGCCATCGTGGCCGACTACGGCACGACTAACGCACGTGCGTTCGTGGGTTCGGAGAACTTCTCTTCGGCCTCGCTCAACTACAACCGCGAGTTGGGTCTGGTCACCACCGATGCCACGGTGCTGAGCCAGCTGAACACCACGCTGTCCAGCGACTATGCCGGCGGTACCACCTGGTAAGCGACACAACGACCGGGACGCCATGCGCGTCCCGGTCGATCGTCCTGGTTGCCTGGCCTTACTTGCTGCGCGGACGGAACTCCAGCGGATGCACGTCGCGCGCTGCCGCAGGTGGCTTGGGGCCACAGGAGCCGCAGGTATCGCAACCGTCACTGCAGTTGCCCGTGGATTGCTTCGGTTGCAGGCGACGCGCAAACGCGCGCTGCCATGCGGCACTGTCCGGGCGATCAAGACGAAGCGCCAGCGCTGCCAGCCAGCGACTGGTCAGTCGCGGCGCCAGCTTGCGAAGCGTAATCCACGCGCCGAACAGCGCGACGATGCCAACGATCACGTACTGCACGAGCAGGCCGGTACTCATGTCAACCAGCTCGCGATCTGATACGTGAGGAACGAGGCCACGTAGGCCACCACAAACATGTAGCCGAACGAGATGCCCACGTTGCGCCATGAGTTGGTCTCGCGACGAATCACCGCGAGCGTGGACATGCACTGCGGCGCGAACGCGAACCACACCAGCAGCGACAGCGCGCTGGGCAGCGAGAAATTGGCCGCCAGCGCCTGCGCAAGACCTGCGCCATCGGCGCCATCACCACCCACCGCATACACCGTGGCCAGCGCAGCCACCGCGGTTTCGCGTGCGGCGAAAGCCGGAATCAGCGACACACTGATCTGCCAGTTGAAACCCAGCGGCGCAAAGATGTACTGCAAGCCGCGGCCGATGTAACCGGCAAAACTGTAATCAATCGCCGGCCCCGTGGCCCCGGCTGGCGCCGCAGGGAAGCTCGACAGCACCCACATCAGGATCGTCAGGCCAAGGATCACACCCGTGAGGCGCTTGAGGAAGATCATGCCGCGCTCCCACAAGCCGATGGCTACGTCGCGCACCTTCGGCAGACGGTACGAGGGCAGCTCCATCAGCAGCGCGTGTTCGCTGCGATCGCGTCGCAGCTTCTTCATCACCCAGCCCACCACCATGGCGCCGACAATGCCCGCCGCGTACAACGCGAACAGCACCAGCCCCTGCATGTTGAAGATGCCCAGCACGCGGCGCGTGGGAATGAACGCCCCGATCAGCAACGCATACACCGGCAAGCGCGCCGAGCAGGTCATCAATGGCGCGACAAGAATGGTCGACAGGCGATCGCGCGGATCGGTGATGCTGCGCGTGCCCATGATGCCGGGGATGGCGCAGGCAAAGCTGGAAAGCAACGGAATGAACGAACGCCCCGTCAAACCGACCGACACCATCAGGCGATCGAGCAGGAACGCCGCGCGCGGCAGGTAGCCGGATTCCTCCAGCACAAGGATGAAGAAGAACAGCACCAGGATGACGGGCAGGAAGCCGATCACCGTGCCCAAGCCACCGAACACGCCGTCGACAACCAGGCTTTGCAGCGGCCCCGCGGGCATCCACGTGGTGACATGCTCACCGAGCCAGCTGAAACCATCGCCGATCAGGTCCGACATGGGCTTGCCAGCGGCATACACCGCCTGGAACACCAGGAACATCACGACCGTGAGAATCGCCAGGCCAAATATCGGATGCAGCGCCCAGTGATCCAGCGCGTCATCGATCTTCGCGGTGGCCCGCGGCATGGTGACAGTGGCCGCCATCAGTTCACGCACCTGACCGTGGAGGTCAGCGCGGCTGGCCGCGTCATCGGGCTGCACGGGCGCAGCCTGCGGGATTTCGCCGTCGACCTGGGCAATCAGCGCCTTCACGCCATCACGCTTCACGGCGATGGTTTCCACCACGGGAATGCCAAGGCGGCGCGACAACTCGGCTACATCAACCACGATGCCGCGACGGCGCGCGGCATCCATCATGTTGAGTGCCAGCACCACGGGAAGCCCGAGTCGCTTCACTTCCAGCACAAAGCGCAGGTGCAGACGCAGGTTGGTGGCATCGGCCACGCAGACAACCAGATCTGGTACGGACTCGCCCGGGTAGTTGCCTTCCAGCACGTCGCGGGTGATCTGCTCGTCGGGGCTGGTGGCGTCGAAGCTGTATGTGCCCGGCAAGTCCAACACCTGCAGCACGCGGCCGGAAGGTGCAGTGAAACGACCTTCCTTGCGCTCCACCGTCACGCCGGCGTAATTCGCTACTTTCTGGCGGCCACCGGTGAGCTGGTTGAACAACGCCGTCTTGCCGCAGTTGGGATTTCCGACCAGGGCAATGCGCAGTGTGCTGGCACTCATGCCGCGCTCTCCGTGTTCACTTGCACGCGCTCGGCTTCCTTGCGGCGCAGGGCGAAGCGGGTGGAACCAATCTGGATCAGCAACGGATCCGCGCCGAGCGGCCCCTGCGCCACCATGCGAACCGGCTCGCCCGCTACAAAGCCGAGGTCGCGCAGTCGCTGCGCGATCACGTCGGAAGCATGAGCATCGTCCACTCGGTCCACCACGGCAGTAGCCCCTTTCGGAAGATCGGACAGGCGCACTGGTCACCAACTCAAATAAGAATGGTTCGCATTGTACATTAGTCCCCTGCGGACTGCAGCGCGGCGCATGGCCGCTCTGGCCGCCCCGCAAGAACATGAAGGCTGAACCGCCGCCCTTGGCGCGCACTTGGAACTGGATGTGGATGCCCCGATAGCCATTGGGCAGGGCGTCGCGACGACATGGCGCCGCCACCATCCCGACGACGTGCCAACACGCCGCCGGGTCACATCGATGCCGAGGTCTCCATGGCTCTGTTCAACCGACATGCGGGCGGATTACGCCTGGAACGCATGCAAGCCTCGCCGCAGTACGGCGGCGAAAGCTTTATCAACACCTATCGTTCCAGCGCGCCGCGCGTCGAGGACGACAAGCCGTCGCTGGTCGACTTCATCTTCCGTGGCGAAGGCCGTACACCGTCGAAGCCCTTGCCCTCGCTGGATCCCCGCCAGCCATGGACGCGTCCGGTGGAAACCGGCCTGCGCACCACCTGGCTGGGCCACTCCACCGTGTTGCTGGAGATCGACGGCGTACGCGTGCTCACCGACCCGGTCTGGGGCGAGCGCGCATCGCCCTTCTCTTTCATGGGGCCCAAGCGCTTCCAGCCGGTGCCGGTCGACATCACCGCGTTGCCGCCGCTGGATGCCGTGCTGATCTCGCACGACCACTACGATCATCTCGACTACACAAGCATTCGCGCACTGGCAAAGCTGCAGGTGCCGTTCATCACCTCGCTGGGTGTAGGCGTGCATCTGGAAGCGTGGGGCGTGCCCGCCGAACGCATCATCGAACTGGACTGGTGGGAAAGCACCACGCTACCACGCGGCTTGACGCTCACCGCCGCTCCATCGCACCACTTTTCCGGTCGCAGCCTGCGCGACCGCAATGCCACGTTGTGGTCTTCCTTCGTGCTGCGCGGTGAACGGCACTCGGTGTTCTTCAGCGGTGATACGGGCCTGTCGCCGCACTTCGCAGAGATCGGCCAACGGCTCGGGCCGTTCGATCTGGTGATGATCGAGGTGGGCGCGTTCCATCCCTCCTGGGGCAGCGTGCACCTGGGGCCAGACAACGCCGTTACCGCATGGCGTCAGCTTGGCAGCGGACGCTTCCTGCCGGTGCACTGGGGCACCTTCAACCTCGCCATGCACCCATGGGCTGAACCCGCGGAAGTGCTATTGGCCAAGGTGCCGGAAGGGCTGGTGATGCCGCGACTGGGCGAAGCCGTGGAGCCCGCGCACGTCGAGACAGTGCAACCGTGGTGGCGCGACGTTTCTTCCGGCCACTGGCAGGGATCGGCGCTGGAAGCTGCGGAATTCCTGGTGCTTCCAGCCAAGGACTGAGGTACCTCTCGCCGGTGAAAGACATCGTCGGGAGGGGTTCGGTTTACGATGTCGCTCCCCAGCAGGAGCGAGTCATGAGCCAAAGCATCCAGATCGCCGATCACGGCGGCGTCCGCCGCATCACCCTGAATCGTCCCCAGGTACACAACGCCTTTGACGATGGCTTGATCGCCGAACTCACCGCGGCGCTGGAGCACGCAGGCGAAGACAGCAGTGTGCGTGCGGTCGTGCTCACCGGCGAAGGCGCCAGCTTCTCCGCTGGCGCGGACCTGAACTGGATGCGCGGCATGGTGGGTGCGAGCGAAGCGGAGAACCGCGACGACTCCCTGCGCCTCGCCACGCTGATGCGCACCCTGCAATACCTGCCCAAGCCCACCATCGCCCGCGTGAACGGCGCCGCCTATGGCGGCGGCGTGGGGCTGGTGGCCTGCTGCGATATCGCCATTGGCGTGAACACCGCGCGCTTCGGTCTCACCGAGGTGAAGCTCGGTCTGGTGCCGGCGGTGATCTCGCCCTACGTTATCCACGCCATTGGACTGCGCCAGGCGCGCCGCCTTTTCGTTACCGGTGAACTGTTCGATGCGGACACGGCTCTGCAAATCGGCCTGCTCCATCAGTGCGTTCCGGCAGAGCAATTGGACGACGCTGTCAACGAGACGCTCGCCCTGCTCGCCAAGGCCGGCCCAGTGGCGCAGGCCGAAGCCAAGCAACTTGCCTTGCGTATGGCTGGCGCCGACGAAAGCCACGCCGCGCAGATCGATCGCGAGAACGCCGCGCTCATCGCACGCCTGCGCGTCTCCGCTGAAGGCCAGGAAGGATTGGGCGCGTTCCTCGCCAAGCGCGCCGCGGCGTGGTGCACGCAAGGCTGACGCGTTCTATCGCATACTCGCCGCTCCATTGCGCAAAGGAACGACGCCATGATTGACCACGTAGGGTTGCAGGTTTCCGGTTACGAGCGAAGCCGCGAGTTCTATCGCAAGGTGCTCGCGCCATTGGGTGGCGAGCTGGTCATGGAAGTCACTGCGGAACAGACCGGTGATGGCGCACACGCCGGCTTCGGCATGAACGGCCGCCCCACGTTCTGGATCGGCACATCGCAGCAAGCCAATCACCCTACAGGCGCTGTGCACGTCGCATTCACCGCACCCAACCGCAGTGCGGTGATGGCTTTCCACCGCGCCGCGATCGAGGCGGGCGCCAAGGACAACGGTGCACCGGGACTTCGTCCGCATTACCACGCGCATTACTACGGCGCCTTTGTGCTCGATCCCGATGGGCACAACATCGAAGCCGTCTGCCATTCGCCGGAATGATTCCACCCACGGGCCTCACGCCATGACGCACCCCATCATCAATATCGCCGACGTCGAACTGCAGCCCTTCCCGCCCGGCATGGGCCCCACCGGGGACACCGCCGAGCGGTTCGAAGCACGCATGGGCCGCTTCTCCATGCAGATTGGCGCGCAGAAGCTGGGCTACAACATCACCGCCGTGCCTCCTGGAAAGCGCGGCTTTCCGCTGCACAACCATCGCTTCAACGAGGAGATGTTCTTCATCCTCGAAGGCAGCGGCGAGGTGCGCATCGGCGATCAGCGTTACCCGATCCGCGCGGGCGACGTGATTGCCTGCCCGCCGGGCGGCCCTGAGAAGGCGCACCAGATCATCAACACCGGCACGACGGAAATGCGCTATCTCGCCGTGAGCACGAAAGAAACGCCCGAGATCTGCGATTACCCGGATACCGGCAAGGTTGGCATCCTCGCCGAATACCCGCCCGCCGCCGATGGTTCACCCCAAGGTTTCAGGCTGGTGACGCGCGCGGACATGCAGGTCGGCTACTGGGAAGGCGAGTAACGCCAACCGGCTCCAGCGCGTCTCATGCTGCGCTGCGCATCGGCGGCAGCGCGGCAATCTGCTAGTTTTGTCAGCTTCGCACCGTCCCCGGAAGCCGCATGTTCGAGCGCGTACTCATTGCCAACCGCGGCGAGATCGCCTGCCGCGTCATTCGCACCTGCCGCCGCCTCGGCATCCACACCATCGCGGTGTATTCGGAGGCCGACGCCCATGCGCAGCATGTGCGGCTGGCCGATGAGGCATGGCCGATCGGCGGCCCACGCCCGACGGAGTCCTACCTGCGCGGCGACGTGATCCTGGATGTGGCGCGCAAAAGCGGCGCGCAGGCGATTCACCCCGGGTATGGCTTCCTGTCCGAGAACACCGCCTTTGCACGCGCTTGTACCGAGGCCGGCATCGTGTTTATCGGCCCGCGTCCGGAAAGCATCGACGCCATGGGTTCCAAGGCGGCGGCCAAAGCGCTGATGGAAAAGCACGACGTGCCGCTGGTGCCCGGCTACCACGGCGCGGACCAGTCCGACGAGGTGCTCGCCGAACAAGCGCGCCGCACGGGTTTCCCGTTGATGATCAAGGCCGCGTCCGGTGGCGGCGGCAAGGGTATGCGCATTGTGCGCAGCGAGGCGGAATTCGCCGCTGCGCTCGCCTCCGCGCAACGCGAAGCGGCCAGTTCGTTTGGTGACACGCGAGTCATCCTCGAACGCTACGTCGAACATCCGCGCCACATCGAGTTCCAGGTGTTTGGCGACACCCAAGGCAACGTTATCCATCTCAATGAGCGCGAATGCTCCGCGCAGCGCCGTTATCAGAAGGTGCTGGAGGAAACGCCCTCACCCTTCCTGGACGACGCGCGTCGCGCGGCGATGGGCGCCGCCGCCGTGGCCGCTGCGAAGGCAGTGAACTACGTCGGCGCAGGCACGGTGGAATTCATCGTTGGCCAGAACGGCGAATTCTTCTTCATGGAGATGAACACGCGCCTGCAAGTGGAGCACCCGGTCACCGAGGAAACACTCGGGCTGGACCTGGTGGAGTGGCAGCTGCACGTAGCCGCCGGCCACCCCCTGCCGCTCGCACAGGAACAGATCAAGGCACACGGCCACGCTATCGAAGTGCGCCTGTACGCCGAAGACCCGGATCAGAATTTCCTGCCCGGCTCGGGCAAGCTGATCAAGTTGCGTCTGCCCTCGCCTTCACGCCATGTGCGCCTGGACGGCGGCGTGATCGAAGGCGACACCGTCACGATCTTCTACGACCCGATGATCGCCAAGCTCATCGCTTGGGACGTGGATCGCCCGCAGGCGCTGCAACGCTTGCGCGATGCACTGATGGCGAGCGAGATCGTCGGGCCGAAATCCAATATTGCGTTCCTTGAACGCTTGTCGCGCCATCCCGTAGTGGTCGAGGGCCGCATCGATACCGGCTACCTCGATCGCCATCTGGACCAATTCCTAGCGGGCGACGCGGCGCCGCAGGCACGCAACCTTTTTGCGGCCGCCATCGCTGCGCTGATCCACGACGAACGCAACGTCAAGGCGAACGCCACGGATCCGCACTCACCATGGGCCCGTGCAGATGCGTGGCGCGTGGGCCATGCCGGCAAGCGCATCGTGGCGCTGTCGCTGCATGGTCAACGCCACGAAGTCGAAGCGTATGGTCATGACGGTAATTACCTGCTCCGTCATGGCGACACCACCTGCGAGATACAGGGTGCGCGGCTTGGCGACGACGCACTCAGCGCGCGCTTCGACGGTGAATCCCTCCGCATACCGGTGCTTACCGACACCTCGCGCGTGACCGTTCATGACGCGCAGGGTTATCGCCACGTGTTCGAACGCGCGGCCGCGTTTGCGTGGGAATCGAAGGATGCCGCAGGCGGCAACCAGATCATTGCGCCCATGCCCGGCCGTATCGTGTTGGTGAAGGCAAGCGCAGGCGACACGGTAGAAGAAGGCCAGGAACTGTTGGTGATGGAAGCCATGAAGATGGAGCTGGCGCTGAAGGCGCCCCGCGCCGGCAGCATCGCGAGCATCCATGCGGCGCAGGGTGACTTCGTGGAAGCCGATACCGTGCTTCTACGTTTCGCCGACTGACGCGCACCATCCCCGCGGCGCAACGGATGCCGCCTGCGGGGAATCACCTCGGCACATCAAGGCCACTCAAAACCTCATCGTCCTAAAGGGAGTTTCGACGAATGTTCAACAAGAGAGTCCGCGCGGTTGGCCTGTGGATACCGGTTCTGGCGTTGGGCATGGCGGCATCCGCGCATGCGGATGACAAACCGGCCCTGCCGACCATCGCCAGCACCACCCTGACCGATCGCCAGCAAAGCGCGACGACAGTGATCACGATCGTCGAGGGCGCCAAGGTCGATGGCAAGCGCGCCATCCGCTATCACGTGGTGTACGACTCAGCATCGAGCTGCCACGCCGTTCTCGATGGCACGGCGACATTCTTCTCGGAAACCGACGAATCGGGCGACACCTCCGAGGCTCTGCCCAATGGCGAATGGGCGACAACGCATCAATTCCATGACAACGGGGTCAATGGCTTGGTGAAGCTGGGCGTGGACGTCGATGCGGCGCATCCGCGATTCGTCGACTTCGCGCTGGAGCATCCGTCCACCGCGCTGCCCAAGTGCATCGGACCGGCGGGGCTGGTCTTCAACGTGTTCGCTGAGCGGTCGGACCCTACCAGCCCGCTGTACAAGATCCGGGGTAAAACCGCAGCCACTTATCACAACGTCGTCTACGACTACATGGTGGATTATCCCGACGAACTTCTGGTTCCGGGCACCGAATCAGCATCGGGTGATGGGCTGGATTTCGCACCGAAATCCGGCAAGGCGGACATCGCTGCATGGGGCAAGTACGCCTCGCCAGATGACACGCGGGCCAGCCTGCTGCACGACGATGAAACGGATTGCGCGCCCGGCAAGGTGTCGTATGAGGTGAACAAACCCACCTTCATCGCTTTCTCCTGCCTGACGCCGAAGGGTCGCATCGTGTACGAGAAAATGGCGATCCACAACGACGTATATGCAGCGCTGCGATTCGAGTATGACGCTGCGGATCAGGCCACGTGGGGACCGGTGATCAAGCAGATGGCAGATTCGCTGCGCATCGGACCCGACCCCCAGCCAGCAAAAGACTGAAGCGCCGCACATTCGTGCGGTCGGGTCAGCCCGCAGTCACACATACGAAGAATCTTGCGAGTACAAATGGCGCGCTGCCCACGAGGCAGCCCCACTTCAAGGACGACTCACGATGTCACGCACGACCCTACTGCTCGGCCTGCTGTTCGCCACCACTACCTTTGCCACCCACGCTGAAGACGTAACCGGCAGCAAAGACCATCCCTTGCTGAGTCGCTTCACCGGCGCCGAGATCAAAAGCTACAAGCAGTCCGATTACGACGAAGCCGAGCTGCCCAACGCCCCCATCGCGGCAAAGGACAGCAAGATGATGACAATCGAAGGCCGCGTCACGCGCATCGGCTATCGCATCGATGGCAGTCATTCGCTGCTGGAAATCAGCCGCAACTACGAACAAGCTCTCGCTGCTGGCAAATTCCAGACCGTGTACAGCTGCAAGGGCCAGGCGTGCGGCGCGGAGTTCAGTAACGTCATTGTGATTTCGGGCCGCGTCATGCCGGTGGCGTTTCCGTCCTCGTTCAACGACAAGCAACGGGCCGTGTTGGCCAAGCGCAGCGGTCCCGATGGCGACACGTGGGCCTTCATCTACCTGATGGACGACACCGATTCCAACAAGGCCAACTACGTCTACGAGGAAATCGTCGAGCCCAAGCCCATGGCAACGGGTCAGGTAAAGGTGCTCGATGCCAAGAGCATGCAGAACGCCCTGAACAGCGACGGCAAGGTCGCGCTCTATGGCATCTACTTCGACACCGACAAGGCCGAGGTCAAACCCGAATCGAAGCCCGAGCTGACGGAGATGGCGAAGCTGCTCAACGACAATCCCAAGCTCAAGGTGTACATCGTGGGCCACACGGATAACCAAGGGCAGTTCCCGCACAATCTTGATCTGGCCCAGCATCGCGCCGACGCAGTGGCCAAGGCACTGGCCGCCGACTACAAGGTGCCCGCCGCACGCATGGCAGCCAAGAGCGTGGCCTCACTGACACCCGTCGCCAGCAATGCCGACGATGCAGGTCGCGCCAAAAACCGTCGCGTGGAGCTGGTCGTCCAGTAATGCCCGCCTAACGCCGCGCGAAATCCGCGGCGCTCTTTCAGCTCAGCAAGGAATGCACCATGCGTAAGACACTCAGCTCGCCGTTGTTGCGGCGGCTTCCGGTGCTATTTGCCGTCACCCTGCTGCTTGCCGCGTGCGGTGAGCCGACGAATGACCACGCCGCGGCGGCCGGCGCACCGGCGGACAACACTCAGGAATCGGCCGATACCGCAAACGCCAAGGAGCTCGCCGAATCCACAGCCAAATGCGAAAGCAATACGCTAACCAAGGCGATGCCACCCAAGTCCGCTGTCGGCGGACTGCCCTTCTGGTATTGGAATTGCTCGTTCAACACGCTTGGCGCCGTTTACGGTACGGATGGCGGCCAGCAGATGGAAATCACACTCACCGACACACGCTCGCCCGAGCTCGACAAACAACCGGCGATCATGGTGGAGACGATCAAGCAAGCGTCCGACGGAACGCGCTCCTTGACACAACTCAGCGTGCAGAATTACGTAGAAACCCGCAAATTGATGGAACAGCAACCGTCAACGCTGGAAGTCATTGGCGGCCCGGACTATATGCCGATCATTGAAACCGGTCCTGCGGGCGAACCGATCGTCATCCACGTCGGCGCCAAGATCAGTCCCAGTGAAGATGGCGTGTCGGCGCTGCTCAAGGACCGTTACGTCCTCGTGGTGCAGGCCAGGGACAAGGACGGCAGCCCGGTCATGGGAATGACCGCCCCTCAGGCGCAAGCGCTGTACGATCCTTACCTCAAGCAGATGCACCTGGACCTGCTTCAGTAACAGCGCGGAGGCGGGCCGTTGCGCCCGCCTTCTGCGACACGAACGCGCTATGCTCGCGGGCATGAATACCAGCAACCATGTCCGCATCGTCGAAGTCGGTGCACGCGACGGCCTGCAGAACGAGAAGACCCTGCTGCCCGCCGACGTGAAAATCGCGTTGATCGACCGTCTTTCCAGCACGGGTCTGAAAACCATCGAAGCCACCAGCTTCGTCAGCCCCAAATGGGTACCACAGCTGGCCGACGCCGCCGAGGTCTTTCAAGGTATCCGCAAGGTGCCCGGCGTGAGCTACCCCGTGCTGGTCCCCAACGAGCAAGGCTATGACCGTGCGCGCGCCGTCGGTGTCACCGAGATCGCCGTGTTCACCGCGGCATCGGAAGCCTTCAATCAAAAGAATATCAACGCGTCGATCGACGAGTCGATCGAACGCTTCCTCCCGGTGATGAAGCGCGCGCAGGAAGACGGTGTGAAGGTGCGTGGCTATGTCTCCACCGTGCTGGGTTGCCCGTACCAGGGCGAAGTGGCGGTAAGCGACGTGGTACGCGTGGCCCGCCGCCTGCACGAAGTCGGCTGCTACGAGGTGTCGCTCGGTGACACCATCGGCGTCGGCACACCCGCCAAGGCGCGCGCCATGCTCAAGGCCGTGTCCGCGGAAGTGCCCATGTCCGCGCTGGCTGTACATTTCCACGATACCTACGGGCAGGCGCTGGCCAATATCCTCGCCTGCCTTGAGGAAGGCGTGCGCGTGGTCGACAGTGCCGTCTCCGGTACGGGCGGTTGTCCTTACGCCAAGGGCGCCACCGGCAACGTGGCCAGCGAAGACGTGGTCTATATGCTGCATGGGCTTGGCATGGAAACGGGCATCGACCTGGATATCCTTGTTGCCACCGGTGCGTGGCTGGCTGGCCAGTTGCACAAGGAAACGGCCAGCCGGGTGACTCGCGCGCTTACGGCCGCCTGATCCGCCCGGCGCTGGCATCCCAGCGCCCTCCCCTGTCCGTATTCACTCCCGCCCGGGGCCGCTTCGTCGCCCCGGGCGGGTTTTCGTCGAAAAGCGCGGGCGGGCGCCGAACGGGCTGGTTATTCTTCGGCGCATCCCATCCAAACCAAGGGTGCTGTCGCAATGAAGAGCTTTATGTTCGTGGCACGCCTCGTCGTGTTCTGGTTCTTCGTGCTGCTGTTCGCGGCATTGCTGCTCGGCAACAGCCCGATGTTCCGTTACCGCGACACGGCGCCCATGTTCGTCCTGGTGATA
Organism: Dyella sp. ASV24; assembly: GCF_016428905.1. Taxonomy (GTDB): domain Bacteria; phylum Pseudomonadota; class Gammaproteobacteria; order Xanthomonadales; family Rhodanobacteraceae; genus Dyella. Next base: position 30,981 of record NZ_JAELTQ010000024.1, read on the forward strand.
TTCATCGCGCTGCTCATGGTGGTGACCAGTGCAGTGACGCACCTGCGCCGCGTGCGGCTGATCGCCGGCCATCTCGACGACAGCACGATGGGCAATCGTCAGCGCCGCCAGATTGAGATTCCCTTCGAAGCAGGCGAAGCTTTCGATCTGCTCGATGCCGCCATCCGTGAACTGCCGCGCACGGAAGACGTGGAAAGCGCTCGCGATAGCCTGCAGGTTCGGGCCAAGGTGCAGCGCCCCAAGCCCTATGGCGCGCAGAACCCGTTTGGACGGCTTGATCCGTCCCGGTGGTTCGGCCACTTGCGTAACCAGATCTTCGCCACAGTCACGCCCGGCGACGGTATTGGCAGCGTCACCCTGATCTGCGAACCCGAGGCCGGCGCATGGAGCGACTGGTTCCGGGTGGATGACGGCACCAACCTGGAGAATGCCGAAGGCATCACCCGCGCCATCACGCGCCGCATTGCCGAAAAACGCCGCAACGAGCAGATGCGCGCCCGCCAGACGGAGAACGAGAAAGAGCGCACCGTCGCGCGCCTCAACCTTCTTCACGCACAGGTGGAACCACACTTTCTCTACAACACGCTGGCCAGCGCGCAGTACCTGACGCGCACCGATCCGCAGCAGGCGGACCACATGCTGGGCCACCTGATCCACTACCTGCGCCACTCCCTGCCCCAACGCGACGACGCCTTGTCCACGCTCGGCGACGAACTGGAACGCACGCGCGCGTACCTTGAAATCATGCGTCTGCGCATGGGTCCACGCCTTTCGCTGCAGATCGACGTGCCGGACACCCTGCGTGCCATCGCCATTCCGCCGATGATGCTGCAGACGCTGGTGGAGAACGCGATCAAGCATGGCCTGGAACCCAAACCCGGCGGCGGTTCCGTATGGATCCTGGCGCGCCGCGACGACGATGCCATCGCGATCACCGTGGCGGACGACGGCCGCGGCTTCAACGAGGCGGGTGGTGGCACCGGCATCGGCCTGAAGAACGTGCGCGAACGGCTCCGCCTGATCTACGGCGCGGATGCATCGCTCTCCGTCGTGAGCAACGCACCTGAAGGCGTCGCCGCCACCATCACCGTGCCCCTGCGCACCGACACCCCGGACGCTGCGTCGTGACCACTGCCATCCTTGCCGAAGACGAAGCCCTGCTGCGCACGGCCCTGCGTGACCTGCTGGCCCGTGTCTGGCCGGAGCTGCAGATTGTCGCTGAGTGCGAAGACGGTGCGAGTGCACTGGAAGCCATCGACGCACAGCGCCCTGACATCGCCTTCCTCGACATCCGCATGCCCGGGCTCAGTGGATTGGAAGTCGCTGCCGCGGCAGCGGAAGCCAGCCCGCACACGCAAGTCGTATTCACCACCGCCTACGATCAATACGCCATCGATGCCTTCGAGCGCGGCGCGGTGGATTACCTGCTCAAGCCCATCACCGAAGCGCGGTTGACCGCCACCATGCAGCGCTTGCAGTCACGCGCTGCGCCGAAGGCCGCCGAGGCGGCACAGCTCTCTCAATTGCTGCGTGACGTGATGCTGCATTCCGGCACACGCTCCGAACCGCTCACCTGGATCACCGCCAGCAATGGCCGGGAAACACGCCTGATCATGGTGGACGACGTGGCGTATTTCCGCGCCGACAACAAGTACACCGTCGCCATGACGGCCGAGGGCGAAGCGCTGCTGCGCAAGCCCATCCGTGAACTGGCCGCCATGCTCGATCCCTCAGTGTTCAAGCAGATCCACCGCTCCACCATCGTCAACTTGCGTGCGGTCGCTTCCGTCGTACGCGACGACACGGGCAAAGGCACGCTGCGCCTGAAACAGCGGCCCGAGACGCTGGTGGTAAGCCAACCCTTCATGACGTTGTTCCGAAACATGTAGGCGGGCAAACGCCGCCGAGAATCGCGAGAGGTCGCCATGGAAAAGCTGATTCTTCTGTTCTACCTGTTGTTGTCGCTTACCGGCTGCGAGCCGACTCGCAACGTCGACACGCATGAGGTCGTCAACGGCATCGATCTGATCTACAGCAAGATCCAGATCACCGGCGAACTGGCTACGTTCCGCTGTGTGCGCAGCGAGAGCGGCGAATGCCACTACACGGTACTGCCTGGCTCGTGCGGCACCCGCCAGGTGAACTGCAAGCTACCCATCACCGTCTTCTCCATGCGCCAGGGCGATACGCTGTTGCTTACGCGCTTGCCCGAAGACTTTGCCAGTTGCGTCACCACCACGCCGGTCAACCCCAATGCCTGCGCCCGCCAGCTCGCCAGTGCGGCTCCCGCCACGCCGTGAACTCGCCTTAGAATCAGGCGCATCGACGACGGGGAGTAGGCGATGCGCTGGACACGAGGCAAGGCCTGGGCAGGACTGCTGGCAGCACTGATCATCACCAGCGCCAGCGCGGCAACCGCCGTACCGCCCAAGGGTGACATCCTGCTGGTACCTGACCGAGTCTGGACAGCCGACGGCGACGCCGCACACACGGGATGGGGCGTGCTGGTGCATGACGGCGCGATCACCGCCGTGGGCCCCGTCGATACGCTCAATACGCCCACCGGAGCGCAACGGATCGCTCTACCCGGCGCCACGCTCACGCCGGGCTTGATCGACCTGCATTCGCACGTGTTCCTGCACCCGTACAACGAGACGCTGTGGAACGATCAGGTACTGAAGGAGCCGCAGGACTACCGCACGCTGGAGGCTGCGGCGCATGCCCGTGCCACCCTGCTCGCTGGCTTCACTGCGCTGCGGGATCTCGGCACCGAAGGCGCAGGCTTCGCCGACGTATCGGTCAAGCGCGCCATCGACGAAGGCATGATTCCCGGGCCGCGCATGTTTGTCGCCACCCGAGCCATCGTGGCGACAGCCAGCTACGGCCCTGGACCACGCGGATTCCGTCCTGACATTGATCTACCCAGTGGCGCGCAGGAAATCAGCGGTGTGGATGAGGCCATTCGCGCCACGCGCGAACAGGCCGGTCACGGTGCGGACTGGATCAAGTTGTACGCCGATTATCGCGTCGGCGTGGACGGCAGTACGCAACCCACATTGTCGCTGGCGGAAATGAAAGCCATCGTCGACACAGCGCATCTCTCCGGCCGCCCAGTGGCGGCCCATGCTTCCAGTGATGAAGGCGTGCGTCTCGCGGTGGAAGCTGGCGTAGACACCATCGAACACGGCTATGGTGCGACCGAGGCGACCTTCCGCCTGCTCAAGCAGCACGGCACGGCTTACGAGCCCACGCTGACGGCTGTGGAATCCACCGCCCAGTATTTCGAGCACTATGTGCCCGGCCAGAGTGAACCCACCGCGCGCATGAAGGACGCCGAGCGCGCCTTCCGCACTGCGCTAAAACTGGGTGTCACCATCGGCAATGGCAGCGACGTGGGCGTATTCATCCACGGCGATAACTGGCGCGAGCCTGTCAACATGGTGCGTGATGGCATGACGCCGCCGCAGGCATTGCATGCCGCCACCAATGTCGCTGCGCGCATCCTTCGCCAGCAGAACACGTTTGGCCGCATCGCTCCCGGCCTGCGCGCCGATCTTGTCGCATTCACTGGCGATCCCAGCGCACACATCGACGATCTCCAGCATCCCGTCTTTGTGATGAAAGACGGCGCCATCTACCGCACACCGCGGGCCACGCCATGACTGACGTCCACATCCGCCCCATCGAAGCGCGCGACAACACGGCGGTGGCCGGCATCATCCGCACCGTCATGCCGGAGTTCGGCGCCGACGGCCCCGGCTTCGCCATCCACGACGCAGAGGTGGACGGCATGTACGAAGCCTATGCACGCCCACGCAGCGCGTACTTCGTGGTGGAGCGAAACGGTCAGGTGATCGGCGGTGGCGGCGTTGCGCCGCTGGAGGGTGGCGAACCTGACGTATGCGAGTTGCGCAAGATGTACTTTCTTCCCGAAGCGCGAGGCATCGGTGCAGGTAGCGCCATGATGTTGCGTTGCCTGGACGCAGCGCGCGCGCATGGTTTCCGTCGCTGCTATCTGGAAACGCTCACCGGCATGGATGCAGCCCGCGCGCTCTATCTCCGCCATGGTTTTCGCGTGATCGATGCACCGATGGGTGGCACAGGACACTTCAGCTGCGATCGTTTTTTTCTCCGCGAGATTTAGGAATGCTCTGATCCCTTCGCGGAAGGGTGGAATCCACCTCCACAAGCTCGTAGGGTGTGAGGTCTGGCGCCGCGCGAGCGGACTGTTTGGGCGTGTCGCGCATCGCGGCATAGAGAATCACGGATCTCCAAGACGAGACGTTTCCGCCCGAACGGAATACATGTTCCGCAGTCGCCGGTGAAACACCCATCGGGGCCCATGGAATAGCGCCCCCTTCAATGAAGCGATCAGAGTAATCCCAGGAAATCACCATGGCCCGTGATCACCGCGTTGGCACTTACATCAAGGAAGCAGAGCCGTTCGCCCAACCTATCCTCGAACATCTGCGCGACCTCGTGCACGAGGTATGTCCCGAGGTACAGGAGGACGTCAAATGGAGCATGCCCTTCTTCAACTACAAGGGTGCGCCTATCTGTTCGATGGCAGCGTTCAAGCGACACTGCTCTTTCGGCTTCTGGCGTTATAAGGACCTCGTCCGCCGCAAGCGCGAAAATAGCTTGGATCACTTCGGCAAGCTGACATCGCTTAAGGATCTGCCACCCAGCGAAACCTTGGTGGCGTACATCCATAAAGCCATGGCGCTCAACGAGGCGGGCATGAAAGCCAAACGTGCACGAGCCGCAATCAGGCCCCCGCCGCCGCTCCCGGAAGACGTAGCCGCCCTGCTCGCGGAGGAAGCACACAGCGCTGCCCGCAAGACTTACGAAGCCTTTCCATCCAGTGCACAACGCGAATACCTGGAATGGATCAACGAGGCGAGGACCAACACTACGCGCAAGAAACGCATCGCGACTACACTGGAGTGGCTGGCCGCTGGCAAACGGCGCAACTGGAAATAAGAGCAATGCTGAAAGCACCCCAGCTTCACTTCGGAATCGACGATCCAGACGCACCTGACGTCTCGCCGCTGATCCGTGAGCTGGACGGCTATCTGGCCGAGCTTTACCCCACCGGAAACATACGACCGGTGACGGCCGAAGAGCTGAAGGAACCCAGCGTTACCTTCCTGACTGCTCGCGTTGACGGTGCGCCCGTCGCCTGTGGCGCGTTCGTGCGGCACGACGATTACGTGGAAGTGAAGCGCATGTATGTGCTTCCAGCTTGTCGTGGCCTGGGGCTGGGCAAGCAGTTACTGGAGGCGCTGGAAGCGGAGATCGCCCGTACCCGCGGCGGACCGGTTCGCCTGGAAACGGGCACCGCGCAAGCGGAGGCGCTGGAACTCTATGAACGCGCTGGGTATCGTCGCTGTCCACCGTTCGGTGAACACCGTGCCAACCCCCGCAGCATTTGCATGGAGAAGATCCTCGCATGATCCGCATTGCCCATGGCGACGACGCCGCAGCCATCCACGACATCTACACGCCGTCGGTACTGCACGGCGTGGAAACGTTCGAAACAGAGTTGCCCGGCGTCGACGTCATGCGTGAGCGCATCCTCACCCGCCTACGTCATTATCCGTGGATTGTCTGGGAGGAAGACGGCCGTGTACTGGCCTACGCCTACGCTAGCCGCTTCCGGGAACGGGCCGCCTACGACTGGATTGCCGAGACCTCCATCTACGTCCATGCCGATGCCCGACGCCGCGGCATCGCACGCCGCCTGTATGGAGCACTACTGGATGCGATGCGCCTCCAAGGCATCAACCAAGCCGTCGGCGTGATCACATTACCCGGCCAAAGCAGCGTATCCATGCATGAATCGATGGGCTTTGCACCCGCGGGTGTGTGGCGCAGCTCCGGTTACAAGCTGGGCCAATGGTGGGATGTGGGAGTGTGGCAACTGGAACTGCAGACGCCAGAGCATCCGCCCCGTTCCGTGATGCCTTTCGCTCAATGGCGCGAAACACGGGACTGTGCCGATTTTCTGCGCGCGTACCGTTGATCGCATTTCCGAGTATCGCCGGACAGAACGAACGGAACGAAAATTCGAACTAGTTCGATTGTTCCCCACCTGTTTCTGTTGCCAAATACACCCGTCACGAGGCCCATCCCCCCGAGTCTCGTGGCTTGAGTAGCATTCTCCTGGGTAGTAGCAAGTGTTTAAGGCCCATCCCATCTTGGGATGGGCCTTTTTATTGCCCGCAGACGGCGGCAACGTAGCCCTGAAGCGATGGTGTTTTTTTTAGTAATAGTTCGATAGGCACCGTGCTTTCCACTTACTAGGATCTAACTCGCTGTTACCTGCTTTATTGGGTATCGGCGGGGAGGGAGGGTCTCCGTTGACCCTCGTCGAAATGCATTTATCCGACTCCGGATGCCCATACGCACTGGAGAGCTTGTCGTATCCAACCATGGACGAACGCGTCGCATCGGGCCTCAACACCGGCCCGACGGGCAGTGCTGCGCCATCGAAGCATGTGCGCAGCTACATGGACTAAGCGAACCGGATAAGTGCCAATCATTCATTGAGGGGCACAAAAGTGTTCAATCAGAAGAGCAATCGGCTCACCGCTTCTATTCGTTTGGGGCTCGCCATCACCGGTCTACTGACATCTGCGGCCGGCAGTACGGCTTTTGCGCAGGACACTCAGTCCAGCACGCCGCCAGCTGATCAGTCCAAGAGCAAGACGCTCGAAACGGTCACGGTGACCGGCTCACTGATCCGTCGTGTCGACGTCGAGACGGCCAGTCCCGTCGTGACCATTGACCGCGCAGCGATCCAGGCAACCGGCAAGCAAACGCTGGGTGACCTGGTGCAGCAACTGCCGGCCATGACGGGCGGTAATGTCAACCCTCAAACCAACAACGGTGGTGGTGACGGCAGCTCGTCCATCAACCTGCGCGGCCTGGGCGGAAATCGCACACTGATCCTCATCGACGGCCAGCGCCTACTGAGTGCTGACCCGAATGCCATTCCAGCGGACGCCATCGAACGCATTGAAGTGCTACCGAATGGCGCATCAGCCACTTATGGCTCTGATGCCATCGGCGGCGTGGTGAACTTCATCACGCGGAAGAACTACCAGGGCGCCACCTTCACCGCGAACGTCGGTCAGTCCGATCGCAATGACGGTGACCAGAGCGGTTATACGTTCACGTTCGGCCAGACGTCCGACAAGGGCAGCATCATGGCCGGCATCAACTACAACAAGCAGGATGGCGTCGAGGCGGCCAACCGCGCGTTCTCGAAGAACGCACTGAGCCTTTCCGGCACGAAGGTGAGCATCGGCGGATCTTCCAATACCCCGGTGGGTCGTATCCAGCTGGGCCCCTCGCAAGCCGCATCGCTGGGCTGCGCTTATGCCTCGTTGAGCCCGGGCGGAAACCCGACGGTATTCAGTCGGGCGAACTATCACTGCTACGGCAATGCCGACAAGTACAACTACGCTGCTGTCAACCTGATCATGACTCCACAGGAACGCACCGGTGGCTTCTTGAACGGCGAATACCATCTGAGTGATCACGTCACCGCTTACGTTGATGCGGTCTACAGCAAAACTTCCTCCAACTTCCAATTGGCTCCCGCCATTTACGGCACGTCCGCGTCCGGGGCGTCGGTCGATGCGGGCAATGCATTCAACATCTTCAATCCGGGCGTGGGCCCGAGCCATAGCTACGCTCCACGCCAAGGCTTGGGATTCGGCCAGCGCCTGACGGCCAATGGCGTGCGTGAAGGTTTCTATGGCCGTACCGATGCCCAGATCAACTCAGGCTTCAAGGGTGACTTCACTGTCTTTGACAAAAACTGGAACTGGGATGTCGGCTTCAACTACGGCCACGGGAGCAGCACCAAGACGAACACCGGCCTACCCGATCAAACAGAGCTCTATACTGGCCCATCGACACTCGTCAACGGCGTGGCTACAGGCGTTGGCTGTCCGAGCGCCGCGGCCTGCCAGTTCAACCCTTTCGAGCCAAACTCGAGCGCGGCCAGCATCGCGGCTGCCAAGGCCGCCAGTGTCACGGCGCCATCGAACACCTACATCATCGAGAAGACTTGGCACGCTGGCCTGAGCGGCGAGCTGTTCAGCCTGCCGGCGGGTGCCGTGCAGTTGGCTGGTGGTTTCGAGTGGCGCAATGACTACACGCACTCCGTACCTGCTTCGCAGCTCGAGATCGATCCGGCCACAGGCAGCTGCACACTGGGCAGCCAGTGCTTGAGCGCCGTCCAGGGTGGTTACACCACTAAGGATCTCTATGCTGAAGCGTTTATCCCGATCCTTGCCGGCCTGCCAGGCGCCCAGTCGCTGAACCTGACGATTGGTGATCGCTACTCGAAGATCGGCTCTTTCGGCACCACAAACAACTTCAAGTTCGCGCTGGAGTGGAAGCCGTTCGACGACTTGCTGCTTCGCGGCACCATGGAAGACGTCTTCCGTGCGCCCACGCTGACAGAGCTCTACGCCTCAGGCAAGGACGCTCCGCTGATCCACACCGACCCGTGTACCAACTACAAGGGTGCCCCAGCCGGTTCGCCGCTTGCGCTGGCCTGCCAGAACGTGCCAACCAACGGCACTTTCCAGAACAACGCCGTCGTGACGCAGACGCAGGCCTCTGCACTAGCCGAAGGCGCAAGCGTGGCCGGCTTCCCGGTGAAGCCGGAGCACGGCAAGTCGTACGACTTCGGCATGGTATACAGCCCGTCGTACGTGCAGGGCCTATCAACTTCGATCGACTTCTGGCGCGTGAATCTCAATGACACCATCACTACGGTGGGTCTACAGAGTCTGCTGAATCTCTGCGCGGCCGGCTCGACTCAGTATTGCCAGTACATCGACCGCCAGGCGACGGGTACCAACGCAGGCCAGCTGCTGGCGTCGACAGTCGAGCCGACGGGTAACCTGGGTGCGCTGAATACGGCAGGTATTGATTGGTCCGCCAACTACAAGCTGCCGCAGTTTTCTTTCGGCCAGTTCAACATTGGCCTGAACGCGACCTACCTGCAGTACTACGACCAAGTCACTGCACCGGGCGTGGCTGGCAGCATCACTTACAAGGATGCGGGCCATCTGCTGCCCAATGGCTCCGCCGCGGCGTCGGCCTGCCCCGACGCCGTTGGCGTCTGCTTGTTCCCTCGCTGGCGCGGCCAGGGTTTCGTGGATTGGCAAGCGGGTAACTGGAGTGCCCAGTGGCGCATGCGCTACATCGGTCGTTTCCAGAACGGTGGCCCCACTGGTTCGCCGCAAGACAGCAGGCCGAACGGCGAATCCGGCACGATCCTCAAATACGGTGCGACGGTCTACAACGACGTATCGGTTGGCTACAACCTCGCCATCATCAACACCCGCCTCGACGTCGGCGTAAACAACCTGTTCGACAAGCAGCCGCCCATGCTCTACGCGAACAACACGCTCAACGCCAACACCGATCCGAGCGACTTCGACCTGATGGGGCGCTACTGGTGGGCTCGCGTGACGGTCAAGTTCTGATCCAAAAGCAAGCGGCCTGCCCTGAAAGACCGCGTAGATGTCTGCGCGGTCTTTCTTCGTCCGCAGCACTCGTCTCGTCCGAGCCGAGATTTCCCAGCCGCACAAGCCAGCATGACCTCGGCTACCATTGGCTTTTTGGCATGTCCGAGGACGCTCCATGCAGCTCAATCAGGTCAAGGCGATCATTACCGGCGGCGCCTCCGGTCTCGGCCACGCAGTGGCCCAATACCTCGTCGCCAACGGCGGCAAGGTGGCCCTGTTCGACGTGAACGAAGAGAAGGGCCAGGACGCCGCCAAGGCGCTGAACGGCCACTTCTTCCGCACGGATGTCACCTCCGAGGAAGGTGTCTCGGCGAACGTCGCCGCCGCCAGCGCGGCCATGGGCGGCCTGAACGTGGTGGTGAATTGCGCCGGCATCCTCGGCGCGGGCCGCATGCTGGGCAAGGAAGGCCCGATGCCGCTCAACACGTTCGCCACCACCGTGATGGTGAACCTGGTCGGCAGCTTCAACGTCGCCAAGGCCGGCGCCGCCCTGATGCAGAACAACGAAGCCGGTGAAGACGGCGAGCGTGGCGTGATCATCAATACCGCCTCTGTGGCCGCGTTCGAAGGCCAGATCGGTCAGGCCGCCTACTCCGCATCCAAGGGCGGCGTGGTCGGCATGACGCTGCCGATGGCGCGTGAGCTGTCGCGCTTCGGTATCCGCGTGGTGACCATCGCCCCGGGCATCTTCTGGACCCCGATGGTGGATGGCATGCCGCCGCAGGTGCAGGAATCGCTGTCCGCCTCCATCCCGTTCCCGTCGCGCCTGGGCAAGCCGGATGAGTACGCAACGACGGTGGGCTTCATCCTTGGCAACCGCTACATCAACGGTGAGACCATCCGCCTCGATGGCGCAGTGCGTCTGCAGCCGAAGTAACGCCGGGAATCAGGAGTCGCGAAAGGGAAATAGCAAAAGCTAAACCCATCCGACTCCCACACCGTGCTTTTACTATTCTCTATTCCCAACTCCCTATTCTCAGTCCAAAGACATGAAAGCTTCCGACGTCAAGAAAGGTAACGTGGTTGAACACGACGGCACCGTGTACCAGGTGCGCGACATCGAACGCAGTTCGCCGACGGCGCGTGGCGGCAACGTCACCTTCCGCTTCACCATGTATTCGATCCCCGGCGGTCGCAAGTTCGACCTGAGCCTGCGCGCCGACGACGATCTCAAGGAAATGGATCTGGTCCGCCGCGAGGCGAACTTTTCGTACATGGACGGCGAAGTCTTCGTGTTCATGGATAAAGAGGATTACACCCAGTACCTGCTCTCGCCGGAATTGGTCGGCGACAACTCGGGCTACATCGTCGAGGATGTCGAGGGCTACTACGTGCAGCTCATCGACGATGCGCCGGTGGGCCTCCAGGTGCCGACCAGCGTGACGCTGACCGTGGTCGATACCGCCCCCGAACTGAAGGGCGCTAGCGCCACCAAGCGCACCAAGCCGGCCAAGCTCAATACCGGTATCGAGATCCAGGTGCCCGAATACATCACCAACGATGAAAAAGTGTGGGTGAACACGTTGACGGGCGAGTTCGCCGGGCGCGCCTGATCGCCGCCACCGAAACAACAAGCAAAGCGCCGGGGAAACCCGGCGCTTTTTTGTCGGCTTGACGACATGGCCCAGCTGGGGCACGTTCGCCTCTTCCCTTCCAGGATGGAATGCCGTGTCGCGCCCCCACGCCCTGCATGCCCGCCGCTTCGCTGTGCATCGTTGGCTGATGCCCCTGTGCCTCGCAACGGTGCTTTCCGCCTGCGCCCCGACGCCGGTACGCAACCCCATCGCACAGTGGGTGCCCTCACCCAACTACGATGCGCGACGCCCGGTGCTCATCGTGATCCATTTCACCAACGAGCATTCCGCATCGCAGGCGTTGCATACCTTGCGCACCGCCAACAGCGGCGGCCCGGTGAGCGCGCACTACCTGGTCGGCGATGACGGCCACATTTACCAACTGGTCGCCGACAGCGAGCGCGCCTGGCACGCCGGCGCGGGCCATTGGGGCACCATCACCGACGTGAACTCAGCCTCCATCGGCATTGAGCTGGATAACGACGGCGACTCGCCTTTTACCCAAGTGCAGATAGACAGCCTGCTGCATCTTCTCGCCGACCTTACCGACCGCCTGCGCATCCCACGCACACAGATCATTGGTCACGAAGACCTCGCGCCCGGCCGCAAGGACGATCCTGGCCCGCGCTTCCCCTGGCAACAGCTGGCGCAGGCCGGCTTCGGCCTATGGCCGCAGGGGCCGCTGGTCGACCCTCCTCCAGGGTTCGACCCGTGGGCGGCACTCGGCCTGATCGGCTACCCCTTGGATAACCGCACCGCCACGGTGCATTCGTTCCACCACCACTTCCGCGGCATGGACGCGGGCATCAACGGCGACGCGCTCGACGGCCAGGACCTGCGCATCCTGTATGCGCTGTCCCGGCAGTTGGGTGCCGGTGGCGGCATCACAGGCGTGCCGGCCGGCTGAGAGCCATCGATTCGTCGCGTTTGCTTCAGGCTGGCTGAGGCAAAATCTTTGTGTCACCAAGGAGTTTTGCCGCGCCATGTCTTCGACGGGTTATTCGCTGCGCGCCACAGTCGTCGACAGCCTGCTCACCACCAAGCGGCCGGATGTGCCCGTGCGCGTGGTCGTGCGCAACACCGCTGCGGTCATCCTGCCGCTGGCGATCGGCATCATGGCGGGCCATCCAGGCATCGGCCTTGGTATTGGCGCGGGTGCGCTGGACACCATGTTCTCCGACCAGCCGGGCCCCTATCGCCAACGCATGGCGCGCCTGCTGCTCGCCTCGCTCGCTGCCGGTCTGGCCTCGCTGATCGGTTTTCTGATCGGGGATCAGCTGATTCCTATCCTGGTGGCCACGGCGGCCTTCGGCTTCTTCGGCGGCATGCTGGTGGTGTTCGGCGCCGACATGGCGCGCGTGGGCATGACCAGCATGATCCTGTTGGTGGTCACCGCCGCTACGCCACGACCATGGGGCGAAGCCCTGGGCGCGTCCGCGCTGATCTTCGCCGGTGGATTGTTGCTTACGCTGTTTTCGGTGGCGGCATGGCCGCTGCAACGCTATCGCCCTGAGCGCCACGCACTGGCGGCGGTGTATCGCGGCCTGTCGTCGCTCGCGCGGCAGCAAGAGCATGACGATGCCGACGTGCCCGCACTGACCGACGCCATGACCACGCTGCAACACACGCTATTGGGACGCCACCATGCGCGCGGCCGCGCCATGGAGGCCTTCGGCGTGCTGTTGGAACTGGCCGAACGCATTCGCCTCGAACTGGTTGCCATGGCGGAGCTGCGTGCCAACCCAACCATCCATGCGATGTTCCGCGGGGACGCTGCGCGCGTGCTTGCCGCAATCGCAGATGCGCTGGAAGTAGCCGAGTCGCCACGACAGGCTGAGCACGCCTTGCAGACGTTGCAAGCCAGCGAGAACGCCCTGCTCGGCAATGGCGGCAATGCGGATGGCCTGGCCACGCATATCCACGCCTTGTCGGGTCAGCTTGCCGCCGCCGTGCGTAATGCCAACTGGGCCGGCAGCCGCGGTGAATTGCGCGCCGCCGCCGCAGAAACGCCGCTACCCGCCGCACTGCGCAGCAGTTCGGCGCGTGCGACCTTGCGCGCCAACCTGACGCCGCACTCGGTGGCTTTTCGCCACGCCATACGCACCGCCATCACGCTCTCGGCCACCCTGCTCGTCTCGCGTGAACTCGGCCTGCCGCATGGTTACTGGTTGCCGATGACTGCAGCCATCGTGCTGCGTCCGGACTTCGCCGCCACCTTCAACTTTGGCCTGTTACGCGTGGTTGGCACCGTGCTCGGCCTGGTACTCACCACCGCGCTGCTGCACTTCACGCCGCATGACCCGTGGGCGCACCTCGCACTCATGGCGGTGCTGTGCATGGGTTTCCGCTATCTCGCTACGGCGCACTACGGCGTGGCGGTCGCAGCGCTCACCGGCACGGTCGTCATTCTGTTGTCCTTCGAGGGCGTGAACTCCAGCGACGCCGTACTGGACCGCGTAATCAATACCGCGCTGGGCAGTGGCATGGCGTTGCTGGCCTATGTGCTTTGGCCCACCTGGGAGCGCGCACGCGCGCGTGCAGCCCTCTCGGACATGCTCGATGCCTATGCCG
>NZ_JAELTQ010000250.1 GCF_016428905.1 Dyella sp. ASV24
GCCATTGGACGAAGCGCCACTGGCGACGCACAGCGTTGCGTTGTTGACGCTGCTGCCGTAGCCAGCGGTGCCTGGGGCGCCGGTGCCACCGGTGGTTCCGGTGGCGTTGATCAGTGTCGCGCCTGTCGGGCACGTCACGGCGGACCATGCCGGCGCCGCCCAGGCGGTCGATGCCAACAAGGTGACGCAGGCCAGCGCCAAAGGACGGCGACGCGGCAGCGTCACGCTCGTTGTCGTGCAACCGCCACGCGGCGCATAGGTCAGTTCGGAAGCCACTTGCATGACGCGCAGCGCGCGATTCCAGACAAGCCGGTAGATACGGTTCATGAGACTGCCCCTGTAGAAGATGTGCGAAAACGCCTGACCGCCGATGTCGGTCAGCAGGCGTGTGCGTCAGACGATGCGTACGCCGTGCGGATTGAGATTCGGATCGCGCCAGAAGGCGTCGTTTTCGAAACGGCGGAAGAGGTCCGGCGGAAGAAGCGTGGGACGCTCGCGCGCCTCCACGCGGGGACGCACCGCATGCAGGCCGGGCGTGCCGGCCTTGGCGTCGAACTCGGAGGCGTCGAAGTCCACATGTTCCGTGTTGTGCGTAAACGCCGGCTCGCCGATGAAATCGTAGATCGCTGCCAATGCCATGGCCGGGTTGCTCACCAGCGTTTCGTATTGCACCAACAGCAGGCGTTTGGCGTGCTCGCCGTAGAACGCTTCTTTCAGCGCGTCATACGCGTAGCCCAGCATGCCGTCGGAGCCGGCGATGCCATTGACGCGGGAGTAGACGGTTCCGCCGGCGCTGTAGTTGAAAATGGAAGAGGGCAGGAAGGCGTTCTTCTGAACCAGTCGCTCCACGCTGTCCAGGATCCACGGCACCTGACGCACGCAGGCGATCACTCGGCTGTCGGGAAACAGCGTGGCCAGAGCAGGCAGGCGCGCGCACCAGGCGCGACTGGTGTCGAATATCACGCTCGCCGGCTGGTCGGCATAGAAGTTGTCGAACAGGCCGCGCAGCAGACGCTGACGCTTGGCGTCGTCGATGAATACCGAGAACTCATTGCGCCCGCTCATCTCGCCGAGCATCGAGGTGAACAAGCCGGCCAGTGGGCCGCTCATGTCAGCATGGAAGCGAGGATTCTGGCGCAACAGCGCAGCCAGCAATGTAGAGCCGGCCCGTGGCAGGCCGGAAATAAAATGTATGCGTTGGAACATGGGCCCCTTCCCATGAGGTTGCACGGTCGACAGCCTTGTCGCCACCGTGTGACACGGTTCACATTAACAAAGATGGTGGTGCTTGGACATCCCGATATCGGGGGGTGGAAGTCGTGCTCTTGACGTATTGACCTCGCTGCTTTGGTCAGACGCGGTTGCGTTGTCGACGCGATGTGCCTGCGACGTTGCCGCCCGTGCGTGCAGGCATGCAGTGACAACTCAGCTCGTTGACGTCACCGACATGCCAACGGCATCCACCTGAGCTCACTACGTTCAATTTGTCTCGATCCGTGGCCCTCGTGCTGCTCCGCTGCTGGCGTGGCCGTATCTGTGCTGAGAGACACCGCAGCCGAGAGCGCGCATGGCGGCATCCCGGGCATGGCGTTATCACCTCATCTCGTTGTTCCAGCCACTCTGCAGGGCAGAGCCAGCGACCATGGCGAAAATTTCTACGCACAGCTGAAGAGCTGCTTCGGGGGTTCAACCTATGCCGGAAGAGACCAAGCTGGCCGCGTGGTTGTGAACCAGGGGCCAGGCAGGGCAGAAGGCGTTGGTCTCGCGTCAGGCAACTTATGACCTATTGCCAAGGCCTTACCTCTCGATGGCATGCTCAACGGGCAGTGATTGACTAAATCAACTGATCAGTATCAAAATGAGAATGATCATTCACCCTCATTTCTGAACTATCCGTCCCCACGGGTACAAGGCATCCCCCATGTCGCTCGCACGTAAATTTTTGCGCCCTCTTTTGGGGGGTGCCCTGGCGCTCGCCACGCTGTTGCTGGCTGCCTGCGGAGGTTCGGCCGAGGCGCCCCAGGGCGGCCCCTCCGAAGTTACCGTGGTGACGCTCAAGCCTCAGCAGGTCACGGTGACCCGCGAACTGCCAGGACGCACCAATGCCTTCCTGATCGCCGAGGTGCGGCCACAGGTCAACGGCATCATCAAGCAGCGCCTGTTCGAAGAGGGCGCGATGGTGAAGGCGGGGCAGCCGCTCTACCAGTTGGAAGACGCGCAGTACCGCGCGGACAACAACAACGCCAAGGCGGCGCTGGCCAAGGCCAAGGCGGCGTTGTATTCCGCGCAGCTCAGTGCCAAACGCACCAGCGAGCTGGCGCGTATCGATGCGGTGAGCAAGCAGGACAACGAGAACGCCACGGCGGCATGGCAGCAAGCCGAGGCGGATGTGGCTGCAGCACAGGCTTCGGTGGAAAGCACCGGCGTGACGCTCGCTTTTGCGCGCATCGTGTCGCCGATCACCGGCCGCATCGGCAAGTCCAGTGTCACACCGGGTGCGCTGGTCACGGCGAACCAGTCCGAGCCGATGGCGCGCGTGCAGCAGTTGGATCCGGTGTTCGTTGATGTCACCCAATCCAGCGGTGAGCTGCTGGCGCTGCGCAAGCAGATTGCTGCAGGGGCGCTGAAAGAGTCGGACGGCACGCCCGTGAAGATCCTGCTGGAAGACGGCACGCCGTATACCC
>NZ_JAELTQ010000251.1 GCF_016428905.1 Dyella sp. ASV24
ACTGTCAAAGATCTCAATCACTTGCTGACCGTTTCCGTTTCAGCGTTGGAACATTTCGTTCCGAGTGAGCCGCTCATCTTACATCGTTTTTCCTGTCCGTCAACACCTTCAGCGAAATCTTTTTGCTGTCGTTGTTGCCGTCCGGAGGGCGATGCCAGCGGCGGGAGGCGAATAATAGGCAGGCACCCCACCTTTGACAAGCAATTTTTGAAATTATTTTTGAAGTTTCGCGTAAGACGTTGTTCTCACGCGAAACTCTTTTGATTTGTCGTTCGCGACGACGTTGCGTCGTCGCGAAAAGCTCATGCGTGAGTCAACAGCACACGGGCGAAGTTGCGCTTGCCGATCTGCAAAACCCCTTCAAAACCCGGGGTAAACACGCGTTGTGCGTCTTCGACAACTTCTGCATCGATGCGCACCGCGCGTTCCTTGAGCTTGCGGTTTGCTTCTGCATTGCTCGGCGTGAGGCCTGCGGCAGTAAGTAGTGCAGGCAAGCGCAAACCCTCTGCGGGCACGGCAATCTCGGTGAGTGGCAACAGACTGGTGTCGCCTTCGCCGCGTACTACTGCATGCCAACCCGCAATCGCCTGCTCTGCGGTCGCCGCATCATGGAAGCGCGTGGCAAGTTCGCGAGCCAGTTTGATCTTGGCGTCGCGCGGGTTGAGTACGCCGCTGGCCACTTCCTGCTTCATGCGCGCGATGTCATCCATCGAGGTTTCGAAGCTGAGCAATTCGAACCAGCGCCACATCAGGTCGTCGCCGATCTTCAGCGTCTTGGTGACGATGTCGATGGCCGGTTCATTGATGCCAATGTAGTTGCCCAGCGACTTGGACATCTTGTTGACGCCATCCAGGCCTTCCAGCAACGGCATGGTGAGCACGATCTGCGGCGGCTGACCGTGGTGTTCCTGGAGGGCGCGACCCATCAGCAGGTTGAACTTCTGGTCGGTGCCTCCTAGCTCGACATCGCACTTCAGTGCCACGGAGTCATAGCCCTGCACCAGCGGATAGAGGAACTCGTGGATGGCGATGGGCTGCTGGCCCGCAAAACGCTTGGAGAAGTCGTCACGCTCCAGCATGCGCGCCACGGTGTGCTGGGCCGCGAGCTTGATCATGTCGGCGGCGGTCATCTGGCCAAACCACTCGGAATTGAAGCGCAGCTCGGTGCGCTCCTTATCCAGCACCTTATAGACCTGCTCGGCATAGGTCTCGGCGTTGGCCAGTACGTCTTCGCGCGTAAGCGGCTTACGGGTGACATTCTTGCCGGTCGGGTCGCCGATCATGCCGGTGAAGTCGCCGATGAGGAAAATCACCTGGTGCCCCAGATCCTGGAACTGGCGCATCTTATTGAGGAGCACCGTGTGGCCCAGATGCAGGTCCGGCGCGGTGGGGTCGAAACCGGCCTTGATGCGCAGCGGGCGACCGAGCTTAAGGCGCGCGGCCAGCTCTTCCTGCTTGATGATTTCGTCGGCGCCGCGCGCGATGGTGGCCAGCGCCTGCTCAAGCTCGTTCATGTATTCCTCAAATTTTCGTTGTCTGGGCATCACCGGAAAGTACGGCTTCCGGGCTGGTTCCGTTAAGTGTGCGTTAATCCGAAAATTCTCGCAACTCATTGATGGAAAAGGCGTTGACGCCCTTTGCACAGGGCCGCTATGGTACGCGGCAATTCAAGTTTTGGTACCTGGGGAACACCGGGCATGGGTGAGAGAAAAGATGACGCGCGTTCGGCGCGTAAACAGGCCATGCGCCGAAAGGCGCAGCAACGGCACTCTCACTTTTATGAACGCTGTGCTCACTGGTCCTTCGGTTGCCACGGGGAGGCTGAGCCTATCCGCTGGCACCGCGAGCGCTGGATTCTCGCTGGCACCGCTCTTCTTATTACTGCCGTTTCCGGCTTCCTGATTCCCGCCTGGGCCAGCGCGATGCGCCCGGACACGATCTCCACCGCGCACGCCGTGCTGCCTCTGGAGTTGCCCAAGGCCGCACCGGAGGCCATCCAGGCCCCGACCGTGGAAGACTGGCACATCGTGCAGGTGCAGCCGGGTCAAACACTGTCGGACATGTTCCAGAGCCAGGGCTTGAGCCTTACCGATGTGCAGCACGTGGTCGACCAGTCCGGCGACGCCAAAGCGCTACACCACATCAGCCCGGGCCAGGAGTTCGACTTCCTGCTCGACAGCGATGGCAGCCTCAAGGGCATCCGCTTCGACAAGGACGAATCGAACCGCACCACCATGCGCTTCGATGGCGACAAGGCTACCGTCACGGCGGAAGCACGCGAAGTGGAGCGCCGCGAGCACGTCGCCCACGGCACCATCGACAGCTCGCTGTTCGCGGCCGGCAACAAGGCCGGCATGAGCAACCAGATGGTGCTCAAGCTGGCCGAGCTCTTTAAGTACGACATCGACTTCGTGCAGGACCTGCGCGAGGGCGACAGCTTCACCGTGATCTACGACGACGTGTATCGCGACGGCTCGTACCTGCACGAAGGCGACATCGTGGCAGCGGAGTTCGAGAACCAGGGCCAGCGCTACACCGCCTATCGCTTCAAGAAGGACGACGGCAGCTACGGCTGGTTCAGTGAGGACGGTCGTCCGATCCAGAAGTCGTTCCTGCGTATCCCGGTGGACTTCACCCGCATCTCCTCGCAGTTC
>NZ_JAELTQ010000252.1 GCF_016428905.1 Dyella sp. ASV24
GTCCCCGAACAGACAGTGCTGCTGCATTGCGCTCAGATGGGCCTCAGTCACGAGGAGGCCGCCTACGTGCTGGCGATGCCGCTTGGTACCGTGAAGACTCATGCCATGCGCGGCAAAGCAAAGTTGAAAACCTGGCTGGCAGACTGGCGTGATGCGAGCGCCGAGGAAATATCATGAACGAATCGCACGATGACACCATCGAAGCACTACTACGTCGGCAGTTCGATGGCCCCGTCGCCGACGACGGTTTCAGCGAGCGCGTCATGCAGCATCTGCCATCGCGTCGCCGTCGAGCCACATGGCCACTATGGGTCGGTGTGCTGACAGGGGCGGCGGCGTGCTGGGTCTGCTTGGATAGCCTGCCGCTGCTTCATAGCGGTTGGCGTGACTGGCTGGCCGGAGAGCCATCCATGTCTGCCATCGGCATGTGGGTGATGATGGCGGCCATGTCCTTGCTGGCGTTGATGTGGAGCTTGGCGGAAAGCAGTAGTCGCTGACATCCTGGGCGTGGGCAGCGTGATTGGAAGTATTTGTTGTGGCGGTAAGCGGACATCGCCCGGATGTGCATGGCCCATAGCAGACAGACCGTCACCCGATTTACAGGAGCGATAAATGCACGAGGCAGCCGAGGCATCATGAAATCTTCAGCCGTAAAAGCACCTGATTTTCGAGATATATGGCAGCTCAGTGCCGCCGTGTGGCTTCTCGCTGTTGTTGCTATTGGTCCACTGTTCTTTCCGATCGACTGGCTATTTCACGTCTTCCCTGATCGATATCCTGTCATTCACCGGGTGCACGGACTTGGGGCCGCGCCCAAGGCGCTTTGGGTGGCTAGCGGGCCGATGGCCATCGCCGCGACCTATCTTTTGACCCGGCGTCCCGTACTTGGCTTGTTGGCATGCTGCACGTTTGCTGCCCTCTACGTGTCGGGGGCTATGGTGCTATGGGGGCAATTTACGTTTGGCTGTTGGGGCGCGCTCTTGGTTGTCGCGCTCGCTGTGATGGGCACCTTCGTGGCATCGCGCACGGGTGGTGCTCGCAGGGTGGCCGATAGTTAGCGCGATCTGTCGAAGACTGCTGCGCGTTGATGCGCCTGCGTCTAGCGTTGCCGGCGGGCTTCTCTGGGATGCTTGCTAGGCGGTAGCGTCGGGCGATGGGTTGCCAGCTTGGTCGTGCTGCCAGGTGTTTTCGAATACCAACGCTTCAAGCGGTTGCCGCGTAGCCCAGTTCTCTTGTTGCAGCATGGGTTCCGTGTAGAACGCCGGTACGTGTCCTAGGCATAGCACGGCAACGGGCGTGGCTCCTGTTGGCAAGTGGAGCAGGGTGCCCAGGGCTTCCGGGTCGAACAGCGATACCCAGCCCATGCCGATGCCTTCCGCGCGTGCGGCCAACCACAAGTTCTGGATGGCGCAGGCGACGGAGGCAAGATCCATCTGCGGCATGGTGCGTCGCCCGAAGATGTGTTGTTCGCGACGGTCCATCAAGGCAACCACGAGTAGTTCGCCGCAGTCGCGGATACCCTCGACCTTCAGGCGCATGAACTCGTCCTGGCGTTGCCCAAGCGCGGCGGCGGTGTGTTGGCGTTCCTCGTCCACCAGCGTGTGGATACGCTGGCGCAAGCTTGAATCGGTGATGCGGATAAAGCGCCACGGCTGCATGAAGCCCACGCTGGGGCCCAGGTGTGCGGCGCGCAGCAGGCGTTGGAGCAGGGCCGGCTCCAGCGGGTCGGGCAGGAAGTGCCGCATGTCGCGCCGTTGCTCGATCACGCGGTAGATGGCGGCGATATCGCCGTCGTTGTAGCGGTTCATGGGGCTTGAGGCCTGCGGCAATAGCGAAAGCCTTTGCGGACAGCGGCAAAGGTGCGCTGATGATACCGCCGCTGACGCCATGCTCCGAATGGGCTAGCGATGCCCGGCACAGGCGCTGCCGGGTGTGGCGTGCCGGACCCGAATCCGCCACGCCACAGGGGCGATCAATCAGCTCGCACTACGCTTGCGTCGGCCGGGGCCGACTATCCCGGGATGTTGACGGCGCAGGCGGCGCGCAGTGTGCGCGGCCTTTTTTCGGGCCGGTAGCCCATGGGTGGTCGCCCGTCTCTGCGCGCGACTCGCGTTGTCGCAGGCAGAGGCACACCCCGTTGTCGACGAACGGGGTGAGTTCGCGCTAGGCGGGCCATGGACGCGGGTGCGGCCGTATTCGCGGCGTGCGAATTTTCCGGTATGGGCGTGAGGTGCGCGTCTTGTGTGAAAGACGGGCGTGCGGGTGCTTTATGATCCGGCGTAGCCATGATCAACTCCTGTGAAGTTGGTTTGGTCAGCGGGTCGTAGGTGTTGTCGCACCTGCGGCCCGCGCTACTTACAGCATTGCTGCTGCAGCCGCTCGCAAACCCCGTCCGAAGACTCCCGCGAGCAACCCCCATAACCTACGACGTAACGCGACCCAAAGATGTAGGGTTTTGCGTGTGGCGTCGTGTCAGTGTTTGTCGATTGCGCGGTGATGTGCGCTTACACCGTCGATGCAGCGCGCCAAATATCTGCACAGGGCGGCGG
>NZ_JAELTQ010000253.1 GCF_016428905.1 Dyella sp. ASV24
ATCTTATGCTCTCCGACGAACAAGAGGCGATGCGTTTGACGCGCCATTTGTTCTGAGGCCAGTCATCTCTCTGATCCGCCCACAGATGATTTCGCCTCGTACGCGCCGCCTTGGGATAGGTGGTGCGGTTCCGTCTAGCGACAGGGGGCTAACGATGAGTGTGGAAAGAGCATGGCGCACGCCGTGTGTGACGGCGTTTGCGGATGAAATGGCGCACACCTCAGCGGTCACGGCCAGCAACATGGCGCCGTCCGGTGCTGTGGTGTATCCGTACTTCGGGGTCGATCTGCATCGGCGCATTCGCGACTATATCGACGCCAACCTTGGCGATGAAACGCTGGGTATCGCTTCGCTGATTCGCGCGTTCGGCGTATCCCGATCCACTTTATGCCGCCTGTTCGGCGATGAAGGTGGTGTCAGTCGATACATTCGTCAGCGCCGTCTTGGCTATGCGTACAAGCATTTGATGGATGAGCCACGATGCAGCATCACCTGGCTCCTGTACGAACTCGGGTTCGCCTCTGAACGCCAGTTTCAGCGCGCATTCCACGCGACTTACGGCATCTCCCCTGCGCAGTGGCGCAAGCGTTGCCGTGGTACGCGTGTGCTGGCGCAAGCGGAAACCAGCGAGCCGATAGGGGAGGCGGATGAGAGGTTGTACGGCACTACGCTTGTTCCGGAGAGCATTACCTTTGCGTCCGATCGCGTGAGACGGAATGCCGGGTGCGCCTCCAAACCATGAACCACACTTGCCGACAGTCGATCGCTCGTTCGCGCCACGTGTTCATTCGCGGCGCCTGCCGGAGTGGCCGGGTGCTGCGCGCGACGACCCGGTGACTATCGCAATGGACAGGCGCGACTGATGACTCAGAACAACAAAGTTGTTTGGAGCGAGGGTCTGTTCCTTCGTCCGCAGCACATGCAGCAGCAGGAGCGCTATCTGGAGCGCTTCGTGGCGCTGCGCAGCGAAGCATTGCGACCCTACGCATGGGGTTTCACCGAGCTGGAACTGGAAGTCAATCTGCTTGCCATGGGCAAGTTTGGCATTCGTCGCGCGCGCGGCGTGTTTCCGGATGGCACGCCCTTCGCGATGCCCGGCGATGATCCCTTGCCACCCGCGCTGGATATCGACCCCAACTGGCGCGATCAGACCGTTTATCTCACCTTGCCGCTGCGTTCGCCCTCACAGCCGGAAAGCGGCTGGCCGGAGGCGCCAGACGACAAGCTTTTCCGCTATCGCGTGCGTGAAACCGAAGTCGGCGATGCCTCAGGCAGTGTGGAAGGTACCGCGTTGGTGGAGGTGGGCGGGCTGAGTAGTCGCCTCCTGCCGCACTCGCATCCGTTGGAAGGTCTTTCGCGCATTCCACTGGCGCGCATTGTGGAGTGTCGCTCTGATCAGCGGGTGCTGCTGGACGAAGGTTTCATACCCAGCGTGATGAGCTGCCAGGCGGCCTCGCGTTTAAGCACGTTTCTGGTCGAGTTGCTTGGCTTGCTGCATCAGCGCGGCGAGGCGCTCGCCGGACGCGTGGCGCAGACTGATCGTGGTGGCGCGGCAGAGATTGCGGACTTCCTCCTGCTGCAAGTGGTAAACCGCTATCAGCCGCTGGTCGCGCACTGGTCGGCCGCGCCGGTCGCGCACCCCGAGGATCTCTACCGCACGCTGGTGGAAATGGCAGGGGAGCTCGCCACCTTTACCTCCACGAGCAAGCGCTGCCCGACTTTTCCGGCGTATCGGCAAGACGCGCTGCAGGAAAGTTTCGAACCCGTGGTGCTGGCATTGCGTCAGAGCCTCAGTGCGGTGATGGAGCAGACGGCCATTGCCATTCCGCTGCAGCAGCGGAAGTACGGTGTGTGGGTGGCTGTGGCGTCGGATCTGAGCCTGCTGGATACCGCGTCTTTCGTGCTGGCCGCCAAGGCGGATATCAAATCGGAAGACCTGCGTCGACAGTTGCCCGCACAGGCAAAGGTGGGACCGGTGGAGAAAATCCGCGACCTGGTGAATCTCCAGTTGCCAGGCATTGTGGCGAATCCGCTTGCCGTGGCGCCACGACAAATTCCTTATCACTCAGGCTACGTGTACTTCGAGTTCGACAAGAACTCGCCCATGTGGCGGGAGCTGAAGACATCGGGGGGCATCGCCTTCCATTTTGGCAGCGAGTTCTCCGGCCTGGATCTGCAACTGTGGGCCATCAGGGGCTGAGCCGATGAGCATCGAACGGCCTTACGACGACGATCCGATGCGTGACGCCACCATAGTGCGCCCACGCCAGAGTGGTGCACCCGCAGCGCAAGCGCCGGCACCCACATCCCGGCCGGGCTCGGCTCCGGAGCCAGAGCGCACGGACATCAGCGAGTTCCTCGGTGGCGGCATGAATCCGCTGGTGCAGGCGGCCAGTCCTTTGCTGCTGCTTGGCGTGCAACTGAGGCACAGCGCCACGCCGCCCAATGCGACGCATCTGCGTGAGCAGGCGGTGGTGCAGGTGCATAAGTTC
>NZ_JAELTQ010000254.1 GCF_016428905.1 Dyella sp. ASV24
GACAAGGTCGCCGGTATTGGTCGTGACTTGTGTGTTGGTCGCGTTGAGTTGCTTGCCGGTCACCGCGTCGGTGCTGGTGGTCGACATATCGCCATCGGCCACGCCGGCGAGGGTGCGTGCGCCCGCTATGCCAACCAGGTTCACGACCGAACCACCGGTCGTCGCCGCGACGGTGATCTGCCCCGCCGCATGCTGCTGCACCAGGCCCACCGTGCCATCCTCCAGTTGCGACTGCAGCTGCGTGATATGGCTGGTGTTGGTCGTCACTCGGCCATCCAGATTCGTCGTGCTCGCGGTGAGCGAGGCGATCTGATTCGTGTTCTGCGCGACGTCGGTGTTGGTGGCGTAGAGCTGCGCACCCGTCACCGCTTGCGTGCTGGTGCTGGACAGTTCGCCATCGACCACGCCGCTGAGCGTGCGTGCGCCCGCATTGCCAGTGAAGTCCACCAGGCTGCCATCGGTGGCCGCAGCTACGGTGATGTCCTGAGACGTGTTCTGCTGCACCAGGCCAGCCGTGCCGTTACCGAGCTGCGTGGTCAGGTTGGTAATGTTGGTGGTGGTCGTAGCAACGCGTCCATCGAGATTCGTCACGGCAGCACCCGCATTGCTCACCGTGGTGCCGGCAACGGTATACGTCGGCGCGATAAGCGCACCGGTCGAAGGATTGATCGACATGCCCAATGCATCCGTCGCCGAAGCAAGCTGGCCCACGATGATGGCGTCGCCATTGCTCGTACCCGCGCGCATGTCGACCAGCTGGCGTGAGTTCGTTGTCGTGCCCAGGGATAGCGTGTTAGCGCGTGCTGCCGCGCTGCCGTAACCCAAGGCCGTGGTATTGCTGATGGACTGCGTTACACGAGTGTTGCCGCCAAGCAGGGTCGCGGAACTTCCCGAGTTGGAGGCACCGCCACCGACGACGGTCGCACCCGTGTGAGCCACTGCGGCGCTCGCACCCAACGCCACGGCGTTGTTGCCGTAGATGTTGCTGCTGGCACCTATCGCGATGGACCCGGCTGCAGTCACGGAAGCGTTTCCGCCCGTGCCTTGGATGGTCGCGCCTCGCCCCATCACGATGGCGCCTGCGCCCGTGTTGGCATTCCTGGCGTTGTGGCCGAGGGCGATGTTGCCGGTCGCTGAACCCGCTATGTTCGACTGAGCGTTGTTGCCGATGGCAATCGTGGCAACGCCAGAAGCCGAGGATGACTGCGAGCCCTTGACCTTGATGTACGTGTCATCCGCAGCCGCCATGGCTCCGATCGATTGCACGCCCATCGCACCGCCGGCCGCATTACTGATACAGAAGCCGGTTTCGTCGATCGCGCCTGCCTTGCCACTAGGCATGGTGCACGAGGCGTCTGTCGTGCTGGTCTGCGCCAACGCAACATCACCCATGCCGAAGCCCATGACCAGCACAGCGGCCATGCCAGCGATTTTCGTCGACTTCTTCGTACGACCCTTGGCCAGCTCGGATGCCGCGACCCACGTACCGGCGGCTGCGTTCCAGACAATGCGATAGATGGTGTTCATGCGCGCTCCTCGATGGAAGTCGTGCGAAACGTCGGCCCGAAGCTGCGAGCCCCGCCACGCGGCATGTCCGCGCGTTATCGCCGTGTCTTCCCGGTGATGCGACTTGCGCCAATGGCGGTTCGCGCTGCCATCGGCGACGTACCTTGTCGCTCTGCCTTGCTCAGGCGCCCGCCATATACGCCTGTGCGGGCGAGCCCACGGCACCATTGCCTGGGCACGAATCAAGAGTAGAAATCGGGGCTTCTCACCGATATCTGACTAGGCCTAAATTGCTGGAAAGACCCTGGAAAAACAGCTTGATGACCTGGTTTTAGAGGGTGCGCGCCAGGCATATGCCCGCCGCACTGCTGATACGGGGCGGGCGGCCGTTTACCAGGCCATGCCCGCGCTGAAGCCGATGCCGGCGTCGCCTTGCGTATTGGCGGAGACGCTGCCTCGAAACACCCAGCGGCCGTTGGGCGAGATGGTTGTCAGGCCCGCGGCAAGCGCGTTCTCACCGGCAAAGGTGCCAATGCCCATGGACAGCGCCTTCTGGCCCGGTGCATAGCCCTGCGGCATGTTCGCCATGGCAATGGCCGCCGCCGTGCCCGCATTGGCGCGACGCCCCACCATGCCGATCTTGCTGTCGATCGCATTCATGCGTCCATCGGTGTAGCTCTGTGCCCAGTTGCGCATGTCGGTGAGCTGTTGCACGTTCA
>NZ_JAELTQ010000255.1 GCF_016428905.1 Dyella sp. ASV24
CACCAATACCTGTCGCGTGGCGACCAGCGTGCTCGGCAAACTCACGCGCCAGCGCCACAGGCGCAAGGGGCGTCCAAGCAAGCGGCTGCCGGCGATCCACAACAACGGAATCAACGTGAGCACGATCGCGACGGGGATGCGCCAGCTCGCCAGCGGCAAGGATGGCGGCACAGGCACCAGCAGCAAGGTGACCCCAGTGAGTGCGCTCAGACCGAGCCAGAAGCTGAGCGTGGTGTAGACCACCACTTTCGCGACTTCCGCCGTGGACAAGCCGGCCTGGATGTAGAAGCGGTAGCGGATGGAGCCGGAGATCAGCAGCGCCATGCCCAGCGCATTGCTGAAGGCGTAGCTGATGAAGGAGATAAGGCTGACCTGTGCACCCGGCAGGTGCTTGCCGATGTACTTCAGCCCGAACCAGTCGTACAGGATCATCACCCCGTAGCTGCCCGCCGTGAGCAGTACGGCCAGCGCGAGGCGGTAGTTTTCCAGCCCATGGACGTAGCGAGCCACCTCGCGGTAGCTCACCTCGCTGGCGAGATGGCGCAGCGCCCAAAGCGCCAGGCACAGCATGGCCACCGAAAGCAGCGGACCGGCAAGCCTGCGCAACCGGACCATCAGGCCTGGCCGTGCAAGTACTTCACCGGGAATCGGGGCCTCCGCCCCTGTCTGCTCCACCACGCGTTTACCGCCTCCACATGACCGTCGCGCAACGCTAAAGCTGCGACCGCCTAGGATAGCCGGTCAGGGCGCACTCCTGTTCGATCGTGGCATGCAGGCATGACATTTGGTCGCGCCCGCTTCAGGCAGGGCGCGACCGGGTAATTCAGGCTTTGCTGCTCAGACGCTTAGCCATCCGGGCCACCCACAGGTACATGAAGAGCACGATCAGGGCAAAGGCGATGCCGCCAATCCACTGCGCGGCCTCACCAAAGCTTTCGCCTACAAGCGCCAGCGGCGCGGCCTTCCCCGAGAACCCGACGATAAAGGCAATCACCACGCCGATCACGCTTTCGCCAACGATCAGGCCCGAGGCGAGCAACACGCCCAACTGCTTGGTGGTTTCCGGCTTCTTCGAGCGATCCGCGCGACGGTCGAAATACCAGCCGACCACCGAACCCACCACCACCATCAGCGTGCTGACGGTGGGCAGATAGATGCCCAGACCCACCGCGAGCGGCGGCATGCTCAGATGCTTGGTGGTGCGACGCAGAACCTCGTCAATGATGATGATCGCCACGCCGATCCAGATACCCGTGATGATCAGGCTCCAGTCGATGTTGTTGGTGATCACACCCTGCGCGAGTGCAGAGATCAGGCCTGCCTGCGGTGCCGGCAAGGCGTGCGCGCCTGCACCAGCAACACCGACAAAACCGTAGGCCTTGTTGAGCAGGTCCAGCACCGGCGGAATCACCGCCGCACCGGCGATCACGCCGATCACCAGCGCCACCTGCTGACGCCACGGCGTGGCGTCAACCAGCTGGCCGGTCTTCAGGTCCTGCAGGTTGTTGTTGGCAATGGCTGCCACGGTGAACACCACCGAGGTGATAAACAACGCGAACGCCACCAGCGCCTTGCCCTCTTCCGGGCCGACATGCGGCTTCACGAACGCCACCAGCAGCAGCGCCGCGGCGATGACCACGAGAATGCCCACACCCGACAGCGGGCTGTTGGACGAACCGATCAGGCCGGCCATGTAGCCGCACACGGTGGACACGAAGAAGCCCATCAGCACCACAAAGGCCACACCGCCGATGGCGAGCACGGCCACGTGGTCACCCAGGCCGGCCGTCGAACCGAAGTAGCCGAGCAACCACGCGATCGGAATAAAGCAGGCCAACGTAATCAGGCCCACGATGCCGATCGGGATATCGCGCTCGGTGCGCGGCAGCGAGTCGGCCTTGCCAGCCTTGCGCACGCGGGAAGCAGCCATGGCCGAGGTCAGGCCGGTGATCACCGGCTTCACCAGCTTGGCGAGCGTCCAGATGGCCGACACACCAATGGCGCCAGCGCCGACGAAGCGCACCTTATGGCTCCAGGTGGTGTTGGCCAGATCCGCCACCGAGGCGGACATGTCGCCCAGCACCGAGTAATGCGGCACACCCCAGCCCCAACCG
>NZ_JAELTQ010000256.1 GCF_016428905.1 Dyella sp. ASV24
GGTGCGAGCAAGATCAAACCCCTCGCTGCGGGATTCAAAGCCCTTCACTACGACGTCTTTGCGGTGGCCGATGGGGATGCCCCGCAACAGTTCTCGCCTAACGATGCGGAAGATCTAACAAAACAAGCGATCGAAGTGCTTATTTGGTCCGATCAGCTTGCTCTTGAACAGCGGGCCATGCTCGATTTGCCGTGGAGCAGCGTTCTTGCATCTGTCAAGTTAGGGCAGGATCTTGGGCATCCAGTCCACGACAACGTCCGCTCAAAATTGGACGTAGCCCTAGATGCCGACGTCATGAAATGGCCCGAGTCTCCGGAGCTTCGAAAAGCGATCGGTGATGCAGCAAAGTCCAAGTCGTCCCCGTGGTTCAAATCCATTTCCGATGCGCAGGCGTGGTTTGAAGTGGTTGCTCCCGCCTTCGCGGATCCGGATTTCAAACAGCGTGAGCTGGCCAGCAAACTGAGTCGGCTCCGCACATGGGTGGACCATGGATGAGGACCTGGCTCGCACGCTCGCCCAGTTCGTCGGCAAAGGCTATGTCATCGCGCCCGCGGGCTATGGTAAGACGCACCTGATCGCATCGGCTGTCAAGGCCGCATCGAAACGGCAATTGGTCCTGACACATACCTATGCCGGCGTCCACGCGATCAAGAAAAAAATGCAGTCCCTGGCAGTTCCTAGTTCGAACTACCAAATAGACACGATAGCGAGCTGGGCGCTTAGGTTGTGCCTGTATTTCCCGAAGACGTCGAAGTGGACGAAGGAATACCCAGAAGCCAAAGATTGGGGAAGGCTCTACGAAGCGTGTGCCGGCTTGCTTGAAAGGCCGTTTGTTGAACGACTCGTGCGATGTTCCTATGCCGGCATCTATGTCGACGAGTACCAAGACTGCTCCACACAGCAGCATCTGCTGATCAGTGCGTTGGCAAATCTACTTCCTTGTCGTCTATTGGGCGACCCTATGCAAGCCATCTTCGACTTTGATGACCAACCAATAAATTGGGAACAGCAGATATACCCGCACTACAAGCTGCTGGGTGAGCTCACGAAACCATGGCGCTGGCATATAGCGGGAGCCACGGAACTGGGGGACTGGCTTGATGATGTCGGCAAACGTCTTCGTGCGGGCCAACAAATTTCCCTCGCCGCTCCATTGCCCAAAGGCATCAAGCGGGTTTCTGTCGATTTGACAGACTTCACGAACATGAAACGCCTGAACTTCTTCTATCCCTTTTTGGATCATGACGAAGCAGTAATCGCCATTCACGCCGGCGATCAAAAGTCCAAGAACAAGACCCACAAGCTCGCGCAGTCCCTTGGTGGTAAGTTTTCCAGTATTGAAGAGGTCGAAGGCAAGGACCTCTTCAATTTCATCAAGAAGCTCGAAGCGGCAAAAGAGGCAGGCCAAAGACTCTGCCTTGTGATCGAGTTCTGTAAGAAGTGTTGTAACGGTGTCGGTGAAATTCTGAGCGCGGCGACAAAGCGAGGCGAGTTGGCGAAAGCCACTCGGGCGACTAAATATCCAGATGTCTTGCATGCTGCGAACCAATACCTGGCATGCGACTCAACGCCGAATTTGGTGCGTTTGATTAATGCCATTCAAGGCAACCCTCAGACTTCGATCTACAGGCGCGACCTTCTGTATCGGCTTCTGAGCGTCCTTCGCGTGCATCAAGCTAACGAAGGGCTGAGCCTGTCCGAAAGCGCTCATCGGTATCAACGCGATTTTCGGCACTCCGGGCGACCAATTCGACATAACAAGCTCATCGGGACTACTTTGCTCGTGAAGGGGCTTGAATACCCACACGCGATCGTCCTGGAGGCGGATGCGATGTCTCCAAAGGACTTGTACGTCGCACTGACGCGTGGCGCGAAGACGGTCACGATCGTAAGCCTAAAAACGGTATTGCCTGGCTGATATCGCCGGGTGACGGCGCGATCTCCGGCGCCGAGTAGGGAGCGGGGAGCGGTGCGGGGACCGCTCATTCGCGCCCGGGCAGGCGGAGAGCCTCGGCACCTTGATTTCCTTGTAACGCATTGAAAGTAGGAGTGAATCGGCTTCCTACTTATCAAAATTACACGTATCTCGGCTCAACCCC
>NZ_JAELTQ010000257.1 GCF_016428905.1 Dyella sp. ASV24
GCCGTATCCTTGGCGATAATACTGCGGCGCGAATGGCAGACCGCGCAGGTTTCCACTTCGCGATGCGAGGCCAGCGGCGTGCTGCGCACCGGGTTGCCGGTCGCGGGATTGGGAATCCAATGCATGTCCTTGCGTTCGTCCAGCGCGATGGCCAAACCCATCGAGGGATCGGCGCGCTTCTTCTCGTCGGAGGCTTTCGACCACTCCAGGTGGCGCGAACCCGGACCATGGCATGCCTCGCAGGCCACGTTGATCTCGCTCCAGTTCGTCTTGAAGGTGTTGCTGGCGAGGTCGTAGTTGCGTTGCACATTCGTGGAATGGCAGTCGGCGCACATGTAGTTCCAGTTCTGATTCAGGCGCGTCCAGTGCAAAGTGTCGTGCACGTCGATGCGCTCGCCGGGATAGAGATTGAACCAGTGCTGGCCACCTTCAGCAGCGGGACGCGCATCCCACGCGGTACGCAAGGTCTGCAGCCGGCCGTCGGGAAAAGCCACGAGATACTGCTGCAGTGGATAGACGCCAAAGGTGTACTTCACCTCGAACTCGCCGGGTTTACCGTCCGGCCCGTCGGTCTTGACGAAGTAGGCGTGGTCGCGCTTGAAGAAGCTGGCGACGGAGCCGTCCTGCTTCAGCGCGCCGTCAAAATGACCCGCGACAGTCTTATCGTCGGCCACCTGCATGGCCAGCGCATGATGGGATGACTGCCACGCCTGCGTTTCCTTGGCGTGGCATGCAGCGCAGGTCTGCGCGCCCACGTAGTGCGAAGGTGGCAAGGCGGGTGTTGTTGACGAGGAAGAGGTGGAGACCGTAGCCACCGGCGTGGTCGCCACACCCGGCGCAGGCACACGCGACCACCAGATGCCGAGCAGAACAAGCACCAACACCGCCACGCCCAGAGGCAACCACCACATTTGCCTATGCCGAGCCGCGGATGCCTGCGCTGCGGTAGCAGGCACCGTGCGTGCAGCCACAGTCTTGCCAGAGCGCTTGCCGTGGCTCTTCCTGGAACGCCCCATCCTGCTCTCCCCGATACCTACGGTATGAATGTCGTGCATCCCTTCCTGGGACGCTGTTTTCCACCGTCACGCGCGGGCATGGTAGCCGGCGCGCGCGATGAGGCCGTGAACGCGGCGCTGTCGATCACGACATCGGGTTCAGTGGTGGCAATGCGGGCCGGCGATGCCAGCCTCGCTGCCTGCGCCTCCAATGCCGCCTTGCCGACGCAAGCCCGTCGACGAGACCTGCGGCCGACCATGCCGAGGCACCCTGCCCGTAAAGCGCATCCTGCAGGGCATGCCAATGCGCCTGCAGCGACGCATCGCCGTAATGCGTCGCCCAGGCCGTCACGCTGCTCGGCGCACCATCGTCCGCCGCGCGCCGAACCCATGCGTCGATAACTTCTGCCAGCGCCGCGGCTGAGGTCGTGTGACGCTGTCGGGAAACCGCGCGAAACGCGGCGGCCTCTGAATGTCGCCATCGATATCGCCATGCCTTCCATTGGGCCCAGCGAGCTTGCCATGCAACACGGAACCGCCAGCCAACCCACGCCAGCACGGCCAACACAAGGATCCCAAGCCCCTCGTCGCTCGACAGCCACCCGATCAACCTGGGCATGAAGCCGCGTTGTGGGAGAGCAAAACGCGGCGTGTCGGCGCCTCCCCACCATGCGTGGAAATGGACGGCCGGGACCGTGGTTTCACGCCATGCGCGCGTACGGCTGTCCATCCAGCGCACCGTCACCGGCGGCAAGGTGTAACGGCCACGATGGTCGATGACATAGCTGGCGGTATCCACGCGACTGCCGCCGACAAAACCGCCGTGATTGTCGACGGCATCTCGCGTGACCGGCGATGCGGCATACAGGGTAAGGCC
>NZ_JAELTQ010000258.1 GCF_016428905.1 Dyella sp. ASV24
TTGCCCGCGCCGTACTTGCCCTTGTCGACGTTCTTGCCCACCTGGGTCACCACCACCGCGCCGATGATGCCGATCAACACGATCACCGCCAGCATTTCCAGCAGGGTGAAGCCGCGTGCCGCGTGGTGACGGCCAAAAGTCCTTTGTCGCATGGGGTACCTCATCGTCGTTCGGAAGGGGGTTCTACAAGGCCACTACTGGATGTGGCTGGTGAGGTCGAGCATGGGCAGCAGGATCGCCGCCATGATGATCGCCACCAGCACCGTCATCACGATGGTGAGCGCCGGCACCAGCGCCGCCAGCAGGCGGTCGATGGCACGGCGGCTTTCCAGCTCGAAGGTGTCGGCCACCTTGAGCAGCATGGTGTCGAGCTGGCCGGCTTCTTCACCCACCTGCACCATCTGCAGGGCCAGCCGCGGGAAGCGTTGGGATTGGGCCAGCGCGAAGGACAGGCCCGCGCCTTCCTTCACCTGTTCGGAGGCCTGCGCCAAGGCCTGATCGAGGGCTTTGTTGGCGGTGACCTGGCGCGCGATGCTGAGCGAGGTGAGCAAGGGCACGCCGTTCTTGAGCAAGGTGCCCAGCGTGCGCGCGATGCGCGCGGTCTGCACTTTGAGCAGCAGCGGGCCGATCAGGCGCATGGTCAGCAGGCGACCGTGCCAGGCCAGCAAGGCGGCGGGATCGCGCAGGCGCGCGCGGGCAATAAACACACCCATGCCGATCAGCAAGGCGATCGCCCACCACCAGGTCTGCAAGGTGCCACCCACCGCCAGCACGATCTGGGTGATCAGCGGGATCGGCACCTGCATGTCTTCGAAGATCGGCACGAATTGCGGCACGACGTAAGCGAGCAACAGCAACAGCGAGCCGAGTACGCCGACCATCAGGAAGGCGGGATAGATCAGCGCGTTGATGATGCTGCCGCGCAGTTGCTGGGAGCGCTCCAGATAATCGGCGAGGCGACGCAGGGTGTCTTCCAGCGAACCACCCGCTTCACCCGCACGCACCAGGCTGATGTAGAGCTTGGGGAACACGCTGTGCTCGTCGTCCAGCGCTTGCGACAGCGGCGTGCCACCGCGCACGCGATCACGCACGCGCTCGATCAGTTGTTTCGCGCTGGCGCCTTCGGGCAGGTCCATCAGGATGCCCAGCGCGCGATCCAGCGGTTGGCCCGCACCGAGCAAGGTGGCGAGTTGGTGGGTGAACTGGGCGAGCTGGTCGCCGGTGAAGGGGCCACGCTTGAACCAGCCGGCCATGCCGCTGCCGCTGGCATCGCTGTCGGCGGCGCGGGCATCGAGCGGCGTGTGACCCTGGTCCTGCAGGCGGCTGACCACTTCCTCGACGCTGGCCGCATCCATCTGGCCCTGCAGGACGTCGCCGGTGGCGCTGACCGCGCGGTAGCGGAATTGGGTCATGGGCGACGCTCCGCTTTGGCCGGGAATAGGGAATGGGGAATGGGGAATAGGAAGAGCAGGCACCCGCAAGCCCGCAGAGGCCCGCCTTTCCTATTCCCTATTCCCGACTTCCGATTCCCTGCGTAGCCCTCAGCCTTCCTGCGTGACACGCAACACCTCCTCCAGGGTGGTGACGCCCGCCACCGCCTTGGCGATGCCATCCTCGTACATGGTGCGCATGCCTTCACTGCGCGCCACGCGCTCGATCTCGCCCGCATCGGCG
>NZ_JAELTQ010000259.1 GCF_016428905.1 Dyella sp. ASV24
TGTTCGGCGCGCTGCTGCTGACTCTGCTGCTGGGCGTGGGCCGTGGCGTGTCCTGGGGCGAAACCCGTCCCGCCGCGCCGCTGCCACCCACGCACGACCAGGGCCTGCCGCCACCTATTCCGCTGGCCCAGTTCTCCGCCGTGTGGCTGCAACCGCTGTTCAACAACGACCGCAAGCCCACGATGCACGCGGCCTCCGGTGGCGCCAGCCTGGGCGACATGTCGCTCACCGGCATCATCCTCACCCCGCCGTTGCACATGGCCCTGCTGCGCGACAAAGGCGGCGACCACGACGTGCGCGTGCGCGAAGGCGAGACCCTGCCGGACGGCAGCTGGCGTCTGGTCGAGCTCAAGCCGCGCGCGGCCGTGTTCGAATCCGGCAGCGGCCGCACCGAGCTGCAACTGCCCGCCGGTGCGCCCATCGACATGCCCAAGCCGGACAGCAACACGCCCCCGCCGCCGCCCGCCCCCGGCGCGGCCATGGTGACACCGGCGCCGGTGCCGCAGAACGGCCCCATGCTCAACACCACCAACACGCCCAACCCCGCCTTGCAGTCCCCCAACGGGGCCGACACGCAAGCCGACCGCATCCGCCAGCTGCGCGAAGCCATCCAGAAGCGCCGTGCCCAACAGCAGGCCGCGACACCCGAGGGAGCCCACTAATCCATGTCCATCCAGCGCACCTCGCGGTTCACCCGCCTCAGTACGCTCACCCTGGCCCTGTGGCTGGCCGGTTGCCAGACGCTGCCGCCGCCGCATGACGACGGCGCGCTGCAGCGCGAGGCCATGGCGGGCACCGAAAAACCCGTGCCGGCGCCGTTGAACACGCGCAACACCCCGGCCGATCAAGCCACCACGCCCAAGCCCCAAGTCACCGAAGGCAGCGGCCAGTTCGTGCGCGCCACCGGCTTGGCGCAGCCGCGCAAAGCCGCCAGCGGCGATGGCGCGGTGACCTTCAACTTCGAGAACCAACCCGTGCAGGCGGTGGTGAAAGCCATCCTCGGCGACCTGCTCAAGCAGAACTACACCATCGTGCCGGGCGTGCAGGGCAACATCTCCTTCTCCACCGCCGAACCGGTGGACAGCAGCCAGGCCATTCCCATCCTGGAAACCCTGCTGTCGTGGACCAACAACGCCCTGGTGATGCGCGACGGCCAATACGTGGTGATGCCGGCCAAGGACGCCGTGGCCGGCAACCTGGTGCCCAGCCTCAACGCCGTGGCCCCGCAAGGCGGTCTGCAGGCGCGGCTGTATTCGTTGCGCTACATCTCCGCCACGGAGATGCAAAAACTGCTCAAGCCCTTCGCCCGCACCGACTCCGTGCTGCTGGCCGACCCGTCGCGCAACGTCATCGTGCTCTCGGGCACCCCGTCGGAACTGGATAACTACCAGCGCACCATCCACACCTTCGATGTGGACTGGCTGCGCGGCATGTCCGTCGGCGTATTCAGCCTGCAACACGCCAACGTCGGCGAACTCGGTCCGCAGC
>NZ_JAELTQ010000025.1 GCF_016428905.1 Dyella sp. ASV24
GATATGCACGAACAACCCGGAAAGCCGATGCGACAAGGTCACGTCACCGACGCCGGGCGCGTGCGTGAGCAAGGCCGCGATGCCGCCGTACAGGGGAAACTGGATCAACACACCCGCTGTGCTGGGCACCGCGCGTGCGACGGCGTTGAGAAAGCTGCGCGGACGCCAGTGCAGTAACAGCCCCGCCGTCAGGAACAGAAAGTTGTAGGTGTTGAGATTGGCGATCGCGGTCACCACCGGTTTGGTGGCGAACTCATGACCCAGCCAACCCAATCCAAGCAATCCGATCAGCACCGAGAGCAATGGGCTGTACTCAAGCCATTCGCCGGGGCGCTGACGCGGGGGTAGAGCAGGTGTCGCTGTCTCACTGACGCCGAAGTCGTTCGCTGTGCGCGCGTTACGATCGGATGGCGCGGTCAACCAACAGACCAGCAGCGACACGGTAATG
This sequence comes from Dyella sp. ASV24, assembly GCF_016428905.1. Lineage (GTDB taxonomy): Bacteria > Pseudomonadota > Gammaproteobacteria > Xanthomonadales > Rhodanobacteraceae > Dyella. Next base: position 449 of record NZ_JAELTQ010000025.1, read on the forward strand.
AGCGCAGCCGTCAGCACGATGGATTGCCACAGGAAAATCGTTTCGCTGAAAGGCAGCACACCGGTGATGTTGATCAGGCCCGGCGGCATGCTCTTGGGATTGGCCTGCAACTGCGCCGCAGACGACGAAAGCCCCATGGCCCATACCGCGCCCAAGCCGAGGTACGCCGCCGCGCCGGCCGCACGATAATCCATGCGTAGATCCTCGCGGCGCGCCAATGCGCGTACCAGCAGCCCGCCGAACACCAGCGAGAAACCCCATGACAGCAGCGATGCCAGCATGCTGACCAGACCCACATAGCAGATCGCTCCACGGCCGGTTTTCGGTGCGCGTGCCAGCCATTCGATGAAGCTCGCCACCACGGGCGCCGTGGCGACCACGTAACCGCCAATGACCACGAAGGCCATCTGCATAGTGAAGGGGATCAAACTCCAGAAGCCATCACCAAAGGCGTTCACCGTAACGGTCGGTGTAGCGCCGAAGGCCAGCGCGGCAATAGCGACGATGATCACGCCGAGAGCAGCGAACACCCACGCATCGGGAAACCATTTTTCCGACCAGGCTGCACTGCGCAGTGCGGCGCGGGCCATCAGACCTTCGTTCGTCGCGTTCATCGGTGTGTCCCCATCCGGATGGGGGCATGGTGACCGCCTCGCCAAGGGCGAGGCAAGCCTACCCATGTCGAAACGCGTCAGCGGCGCTGGCGCGCGAGCGTGATGGCGCCCACGCCAAGCAGGATGATGGCCATGCCGATCAGGTCATAAGGCCCCACGCTTTCGCCCGCCAGCAACACGCCGAACAACACAGCCACCGGCGGGTTCACGTAGGCGTAGCTGGTCGCGAGCGCCGGACGCGCATGCTTGAGTACGTACAGGAAGGCGCTGAAGGCAATGATGGAACCGAACACCGCGAGGTAGACCAGCGCAGCCGTGGCGCGCGCGGTGGGATGTGCGGGCAGTCGCTCACCGCTGGCGAAGGCGACGATCAAGATGGCCACACTGGCGCACAGCATTTGCGCCGCCGTATTCATCGGGCCGGTGGGCATGTCCTGCCTCCGACTCCAGGTGGCGCCGAAGGCCCAGCTCATGGCGGCAACCAGCAGGGCGATAGCGCCGATGCGCGAGCCGGACAGGCTGCTGCCAAGGTTCAGCACGATCACGCCGACAAAGCCGATCACCAGGCCGATGCTTTCGCGCCGTGTCGGCCATTCACCGTATAGACCGGAGAACATGGCCGCGAACAACGGCATGCTCGCCACGGCGACCGCAGCAATGCCCGAGCTCACGCGCTGTTCCGCAAAGCACACCAGTCCGTTGCCAAAGCCCAGCAGCAAGATGCCGGTCACGGCCGCGTTGCGCCATTGGCGTGGTGTGGGCATGGCAACGCCACGCAGACGAAGGAAGGCAAACAGCGCCACGCCAGCGCCAAGGAAACGGATGCCCGCCAGCAGGAACGGCGGATAGCTTTCCAGGGCATAGCGAATACCGAGGTAGGTCGACCCCCAGATGACGTACAGCGCGAACAGACCCAGCGGTACCAGCAGGCGGGCGTCAGCAATGGGCGAGGGCGCCGTGGGGGCGGCGGTAGTGGTCGTCGTGTCGGTCATGGCCAGGGTGCGCGGGGAGCATCGCGGGGCGGATGCCGCCTAGAGTTTACAGGCAGGACCACATTAATCCGGGCGAGGCGATGGCAGAAGCGAGGCTTCCGCAAGGTAGTCTTGAGCGGCGCTCAAGTCAGGCGGCCGAGCGCTTCCTTTGAGACTCGTCGCAATGCTGCTCGTTGGCGAGCAATTCGCGCTTGCGCTCCACACCCCATCGCCATCCGCCCAGCGAACCGTCCTCGCGGACAATGCGATGGCACGGCACGATCAACGCCAGTCGATTGTTGCCGCAGGCGTTGCCGATGGCGCGGGCAGCCTTGGGCATGCCCAGTTCGGCGGCCAGTTCGCCGTAGCTCTTGGTGGTGCCGGAAGGAATGCGCGTCAACGCATTCCATACCCGCCACTGGAAGGCGGTGGCGGCCACATCGAGCGGTGGCAGTTCCGGTGCTTTGGCATGGCTCCAGCCCAGCTCGCTGGCGATGCGCGCAATCACCGCATCGAGCCACTCTTCGCGACCGGCGTCCACACGCTCACGCGTGGCCTTGGGAAATTCATTGGCCAGCCGTTGCTCGAGTTCCGCATCGGTGTCGCCCAGCGTGACCGAGCAAATGCCGCGCGTTGTCGTGGCGACCAGCAGCCGCCCCAGTGGGGTGCCGGTGGTGGTGTAGCGGATATCTGCGCCAGCGCCGCCCGAGCGATAGCTGGCCGGCGTCATGCCGAGCAGACGGTCGCTGTGTTCATAGACGCGGCTGCCCGAACCGAAGCCGGCGTCGTAGACCGCATCGGATACGGCAGCGCCGCTGCGCAACGCATTTTTGAGCTGGCCAAAACGGCGCGCGCGGTGATACTCCGCCGGGCTCATGCCGTAGCGGCGACGAAAGGCGCGTTGCAGATGGCTGGGGCTGAGGCTGGCGGCCTCGGCCAGGGCCTGCAGAGTGGGGGCTTCGTCCGCGTGTTCCAGGAGCTGGCGGACTCGTTCTAGCGTGGCTTCGTTGGCACGAGCATTCATGATCGACATCCGGTGAACCGATGGATCCAGCCTAGTGCCGCAGCGCGGAGCCAGCCATCCGGATCTTGTGCAGACCCGCTCCGGAATCCCCACCTGAGTTGAGCCGCATCCTATGCACAGGCGTAACGCTGCGGCCAGCCGCTACCGCCGGCATCGGTCAGGAGGGGCGAAACTTTCAGTGCGTTGCGTGCCGACTCTGATGCAGCACGACAAACTCGCCCTCGATCACCTCGGGCTGGTGCGTACGGTGGCCACCCACAGGCGACACGGCGCCGCGCTTGCGCGACCATTGGCGCAGGGCGAACACCACGGCGCCTCCCACCAGCAGCACGCCAGCCACCACGAGACCGAACACCATCAGTACACCGACCACGGCCAGCCCCACGAGAAGGGACAGGGCGCGGACCAGCGGGTGGCGGGAGCGACGCGGCATGGGCAATGAAAAGCGCATGTGTTAAAAATCCGTGTGGTAAAATCAACGACTTACGTGCGTAACGATGGGGCCTTACGGCCAAAGAGGCAAGTGCCGATGGATACAGCAACACCCGACCAGGCGCTTTGCCGACTGGACGATATCCCCGAAAACGGCGCGATTGCCGTCGATGCCGTGCTGCGCGACGGCGAGGAAAGCGTGATCGTGCTGCGTCGCGATGACGCGGTGCACGCCTATCTCAACATCTGCCCTCATGCGGGTCGGCGGCTGGATTGGGCCCCCGGCAAATTCCTGGTGAAAGATAACCTGCTGATCTGTGCCGCCCACGGTGCATCCTTCCAGGATGTCGATGGCCTGTGCATTGGCGGCCCGTGCCGTGGTGAGCATTTGCGCCGAGTGGGCGTGCGCGTGACGGACGGAGAAGTCTGGCTCGACGATTGAGGTCAGTGATACATCAGGTTGATGGTCACCAACGTCAGCACCAGGACCAGCGCCGTGAGTGGTAAGCCCACGCGCAGGAAATCCTTGCCGCGATAACCGCCCGGGCCGGCCACCATCATGAGTGCCGGATGGCCGGAGCTCAGCAGGAAGGTATTGGACGAGGAGACGGCCACGATCAACGCGTAGGCCGATGGGTTATTGCCGGTGGCGATCGCGACACTGATCGCTATGGGCACCATCATCACGGTGGCGCCCACGTTCGACATGACCTGCGAGAACAGCAGGGTCAGGATAGCCAGCGACAGCTGCAGCACCCAATGGTTGGTATGACCCAAGTGCTGTAGCACGACCTGCGCGAGCCACGCAGCGGCGCCGGTAGCGTCCATCGACCAGCCCAGTGGAATCAGGCAGGCAGTGACGAAGATGGTCTTCCAGTTGATCGCCTTGTACGCCTCGTCCATGTTCAGCACGCCGGTCAGCAGCATGCCGATGGCGCCGGTCATCATGGCCACGGACAGGTCGAGATGCGTGAACAGGGCCAGGCACTTGGCAAGCAGAAAGAAGCCCACGGCCTGCCAGATTTTGCCGGGGCGCTGCTCTTCCTTCGGAATATCAGTGACCACGACAAGGTCGCGGTCTTCCGTGGCCAGCACCAGGTCGCGCCAACTGGAATGCAGCACCAGCGTGTCGCCCGCGCGCAGGCTCACCGAGCGCACGTCGTCGCGATACACCTGATCGCCACGGTTCACTGCCAGCACCGAAATGCCGTAGCGCTTGCGCAGCCGCAGCTCGCCCACGGTCTGCTTGAGGAAGCGCGAGCTCGGCGGGATCACGGCTTCGGAAATACCGGCGCGTGAGGGATTGAACAGCTCGCCCAACTGGCGCATGCGTGGCGAGAGCTTGCACAGCTGATTGTTGGCGAACTGGTTCAGCTGATCGCGCGGCCCGAGCACACCGAGTACCGAGCCCACCCAGATCACGTGGTCCGCTGGCGGCGCCATGCGCGCGTCGTTGCCGCTCTTGATGGCGAGGATCAGCGGTGCGCCGTACAACTGCTCCACCTCACCAATGCTCATCCCGACCAGTGGGCTTTCCGCCGTCACCGTGAGCTCGGCGGTCTCACCGACGATGCCATAGGTGTCCGCGAAGTAGCTCTCCGTACGACCGGGCGTCACCTTGAGGCGTTCGTCCTCACGCTCGGGCAGGAGCTTCTTGCCGAAGAAATAGAAAAAGCCGACGCCCGCGAGAGCGAGCACCAGGCCGACCGGCGTGACGCTGAACAGGCCGAACTTCGGAATCGTGTGCGCACCCGCCGGCAAGTTGGCGTTCGAACTGGCCACCAGATCGTTCAGCACGATCAGGGGCGAGTTGGCGATCAGCGTGGTGTTGGTGGCGGTGAGGATGCAGAACGCCATCGGCAGCAGCAGCCGCGAGATCGGCACACCGGTACGGGCGGCAAGGCGACTGGTGACCGGAATCATCAGCGCCGCCAGCGCCTGACTGGGAATCACCGCACTGAACAGGCTGGTGACCAGGTTGATCACCACGCCGAGGCGCGACTCCACGCCGCGCGCCATCCGCATCACGAAGCTGGCGGTGAGCGTGAGCACGCCAGCGCGGTCCAGTCCCGCGCCCATGATCATGATCGCAATGATGGCGATGACCGCGTTACCGGCAAAGCCATTGAACACGCGGTCGGAAGGAATGAGCCCGGTGAGGCCGATCACGACCACTACCAGCAGGGCCACCATGTCGGCGCGGATCCACTCCAGCACCAGCATCAGCATGGTGAAGCCGACGAGCCCCAGCACCAGGATCATTTCAGGGGTGAGGGTGAGTCCCACTAGTGAGCGCCCCTTGGCTGGGCGTCTCGGCGACGACTGGTTGTGGGCAGTGGGAACTTCACGCTGCGACGACTCGTCCCTGTTTGAGACGTGAGTATAAGCGTGTGGTGCGGCGGTCTGGTGAACCTAGGCTGCAATGTGGAACGTGGTGGTGTTTTTGTTTGTTGGGTTGTGAGGTGAGTGGTTGCGTGGCGCTGTATGTTTTCTCCCTCTCCCCTTTGGGGAGAGGGTTGGGGTGAGGGGTCAATCTAGCCTCACCGCTTGTGTCGTCATCCCGGCGAACCCCACAAAAGGGGGCAAGGGCCGGAGGCGCTTCTTAACAGCCGAATGGCTGGTCATCCAGTAGCGGTATCGCTTGGTTGTCGCGTGGTCGAGATCTGGCCGCCTACGCGGCGGGCGTTTCGCCCTTCTGCCGAAGGCCGAGTCACTTTTCTTTGCTTGCCCAAAGAAAAGTAACCCAAAGAAAGGGCACCCCGGATGAGGCGCCTATCGGGCCGAAGCCCGATAGGTACGCGTGCGGGTTCCGGGCTTTTCGACGGGGCTCCTGCCCCGACGAAAAGGAATCGGCATCCCTGCCGATTCCCCTGCGGGCCTTCTCTCCACCCGCCCGCCGCCTCATACGGGGCCCGGGAGATCAAAAGCGCCAAGCGGACGGCTCGTGCAGCTTTGCTGCACATCGCATCGCGGCGGGTCGCGTTGCTCCTGCCCTAGAGCAGAGAGCAGGGTCACAAAGCCAATGCAGAAGACAAAGACGATGCTGTTAGGTGTCGAGCTCTCCCCAGCGGTCGGGAAGCGTAGCGTCTGCTTTACCTAGCCCCCGTGGTGGGAAAGCGTAGCGTTCCCTTTCCCTCGCCTCGGCGGTAGGAAAGCGTAGCGTCTTCTCTCCCTAGCCTCAGCGATCGGGAAGCGTAGCGCGGACTGCTTTAAGTCCTCTGCGCGACGGCGCGTTGCGAAGCGCTCCGGTGTACCCGCGGTGTAGAGATGACGGTGGCCAAGCCACACGATTCCTCAGCCGATCGGGCTTATCCCATCGTGATGCTGCGGGCGTTGGCCTTGCGGCCATTTTCTTTGGGTTACTTTTCTTTTGGGCCAGCAAAAGAAAAGTGACTCGGCCTCCGGCAGGAGGTCGAAACGCCCGCTGCGTAAGCGGCCAGGTCGCGGTAACGCATGAGGCGATAGCCAGTCATGGGCGAAACGGAGTTCAGCTCTCCACCCATGTGGCGACGACTCAGATGAAACCGTGGGGCGAGCACCTACCCCTCACCCCAGCTCGGTTCTTTCAGTCGAAGAATGAGCAGAAATGACAGCTCGAATGAAGCGATCAGCCCGCGCCAGAGATCGCCCAAGCCAGCCCATCAGCTCAGACCCAACAAAACCGCAACCTCACACCTTGCGATAAAGCAGATCCCACACCCCATGCCCCAACTTCAGCCCGCGACGCTCAAAGTGCGTCTCGATGCGCCAAGCTGGCTTCTCCGCATAATGGCCCGGCCCAATGTCATTACGCCAATCCGGAGCCGCCTCCATCACCTCGAGCATGTGCTCGGCATAGGGCTGCCAGTCGGTCGCCAAATGCAGCAGCCCGTTCGGAGCCATGCGTGAGGCGAGCAGGGCGACGAACTCCGGCTGGATGATGCGGCGCTTGTTGTGGCGTTTCTTGTGCCAGGGATCGGGAAACCAGATGCGTGCCTCGGCGAGCGTGCCGGGCGGGATCTCGTTTTCCAGCACTTCGACGGCGTCGTGCTTGTACAGACGCACGTTGGTGGCATTACGTGCCGCCAGCGCATTCATCAGGCGCCCCACGCCGGGGCCGTGGACTTCGACGCCGATGAAATCGCGACCGAGGTCGTTCTCGCTTGCCCACGCTAGCGCTTCGCCATTGCCGAAGCCGATCTCCAGCACCAGCGGCGCGTTGCGACCGAAGCGGGCGGCACAGTCCTGCCGCGTGGCGGTGTAGTCGAGGCCGAAACGGGCCCAGTGGTCGTCGAAGGCGCGCTGTTGGGCGGGCGTCATGCGGCCTTCGCGCAGCACGAAGCTGCGGATGCGCCGCATGAAATGGGGATGTTCGGCGTCGTCGTGTTCGCCGTCGTGGTCGTGCTGGTCAGTCATGGATCAACCGATGGTGCCGTCGATCGGGCTGGAGGCGGAGGCGAAGCGCTTGCGTGGGATGCGGCCTGCCTTGAAGGCGGCGCGACCGGCCTGGATAGCAAGCTTCATCGCGTGGGCCATCAGTACGGGATCCTTAGCACCAGCGATCGCGGTGTTCATCAGCACGCCATCGCAACCCAGCTCCATCGCGATAGCTGCGTCGGAGGCCGTGCCTACGCCGGCGTCGACGATGATCGGCACCTTGGCGTTTTCGATGATTTCCAGCAGGTTGTAGCGGTTCTGGATGCCGAGGCCGGAGCCGATCGGAGCGGCCAGCGGCATCACCGCCACGCAACCGATCTCTTCCAGGCGCTTGGCCAGAATCGGGTCGTCGCTGGTGTAGACCATCACGTCGAAGCCGTCGACCACCAGTGTTTCTGCGGCCTTGAGCGTCTCCACCACATCAGGGAACAGCGTGCGCTGGTCACCGAGTACTTCCAGCTTCACCAGTTTGTGGCCATCGAGCAGTTCGCGGGCGAGCTTGCAGGTGCGCACGGCGTCGACGGCGTTGTAGCAGCCGGCAGTGTTCGGCAGCAGGGTGAACTCTTCGGGCGGCAGCGCATCGAGCAGGTTGGGCTGGCCGGCGTCTTGCCCGATGTTCACGCGGCGAATGGCGACGGTGACGATCTCGGCGCCAGCGGCCTGGCTGGCGCGGCGGGTTTCGTCGAAGTCCTTGTACTTGCCCGTGCCGGTGAGCAGGCGGGAGCCGTAGCTCTTGCCGGCGATGATCAGCGGGTCGGAAGAATCGAGCGTCTTGATGTTCATCGTGGGGTCTTCAGTCTGCGGCGACGCGCTGGCGTCGCGTGAACACGGATGCGGAGGCGGTCAGCCGCCGCCGATGGCATGGACGATCTCCACGCGGTCGCCTTCGGCCAGTGCATGGCTGGCATGCAGGCTGCGCGGGATGATCTCGTGGTTCACTTCCACGGCAACGCGGCGCTGACCGTAACCGGCCTCGTCCAGCAGTTGGGCGACCGTGGTGGCGGGGGAGCAGTCGCGTGGACTGCCATTGAGTGTGATGTGCATCGGGCCATTGTAACGGCTGACGGTGCCGATGCCGGTCCTGGCAAGAAAAAGGCCCGGCTTGGCCGGGCCTTTCTGGGCGGGAGGCCTTGCGCGGCCTCAATTGTGCTGGTCGTCCTTGCGCGGCGGCGGAGCGTGGTGTTCTTCGTGGCTGGGCTGCGGCTGGCGTTGCTGTTGCTGTTGCTGGGGCTGCGGTGGCTGGTAGTTGCCCCGCGGCGGCTCATAGCCGCGCTGCTGGGTCTCCTGTCGCTGCATGGCCTGACGCTGTTGCATTTCCTGCCGTTGCTGCGCCTCCTGCTGCTGTTGCGCCGCTTGGCGCTGCTGCATTTCTTGTTGCTGCATGGCCTGGCGTTGTTGCATTTCCTGCCGTTGCTGCGCCTCTTGCTGCTGTTGCGCCGCCTGACGCTGCTGCATTTCCTGCTGTTGTGCGGCCTGGCGTTGTTGTAGTTCCTGTTGCTGCTGAGCCTGGCGCTGCTGCACCTCCTGCCGCTGGAAGGCGTTGTCCTGGTTTGCCGGTTGGCGCGGGGCCTGTTGTTCGATACGCGGAACATCGGGCAGCGTGCCTTGCGCCTGCTGGGCGCGCTGGCGATCCTCGGCCGCGTTCGGGATAAAGCTCACGCCGGGGCGCGGCTGAGTGTTATCGCTGCGCTGGAACTGCGGTTGTGGGCTGTTCGGATGAACGAAGCGCGCCGACGGCAGCTCGCCGGGCCGCGGCGCCGCGGTTGCATTGTCTACGCGCTGGGGCGGGCGATTCGCGGGGGCCTGTGCTTGAGCAGGCAGGTTGCCGCGCACCGGCGTGTTCTGTTCTGCCGGAAGAGGTTGCTGGCGGTTAGGTGCGCCCGTGCGCATGCCTGGGCCCGGGCTGTTGTTCAGCAGTCGCACGTTGCTCGGTGCTGCCGCGGCCATGCGCGGGGCGCCGGCCACGTTGGCTGGACGGCCGCCGAAGTTGGCCGCTGGCGGGGTGCGGGCCACCACTTCGCGCTGGAAGCCACCGGTGGGAAGCTGGCGTGCGTTGGCTGGGCGCGGCGGTGCGAAGCTGGTGTGCACCGGTGTAATACCGCTGACGCCGCGAGACATCACTGGCGCATTGGCAAACTGGCGTGGGTCCACGGTAGCCATGTGTTGGCGGGCGTTGCGCGCGGCGACAAAGTCCTGTGCGGACATGGCCCGGAATGCATGCGGCACATCGCGGTTCACATACCGCTCGTTCGGCATGTCGCGGCCGCCGCGGAAGTAGTTGTAGTTGTTGGTGATGTTGTTGATCACCACGGTGCGGTTGTTGCGCACGTAGATGTTGGTGACGTTGACGTTGGTGTAGTAGCCACGGCTGACGCGGTACCAAGGGTTGTAGACCTCGCCCGGACCCAGCGGGAACCAGCCCACCGGGCGGCCGGCGCTCACCGAAACGCTAAAGCCCGCGCCACCGACAAAGGCGACCAGTGCGGGCGCGTAAACCGGGCGCACACCGATGGGGCCCGGCACCCAGCACCAGCGTTCGCGGACATGGGCCCAGCGGCCGTAGTGATAAGGCGCGAAGCCCCAGGGCGCTGCGTCTACCCACGTCCAGCCCCACGGACCGACATAAGACCAATAGCCGTCGCTGTACGGCGACCAGTCCGGTGCCACGTTCGTGGGATACCAGACCTGGCCGTAGTCGGGGTCGGACTGCCAATTGCCGTACTGATCGAGATCCTGCGCGCCAACGACATCCGGCGACACGTACTGGTCGTTCGGTGCGGCGCTATAGCGTTGATTGCGGCTGTTGCACCAGGCATCGAAGTCGTCGCCGCCTTCGATGGCGTTGACAGTGACTTCGTTGAGCGAGGAATCAGCGAACTCATAGGAGCGGCCTGCGGCAACCAGGCGCTGGGCGCCGCCCTCGCCATATACCGTGGCACGACCGTCGAAATCCGTTACCCGGGTGGACTTGCCGTCTTCGCTGATGTCCACGCGGTAGGTGCCGGGCTGGTTGATCACCAGCGCCACGGTGGGCGTGTCGATCTCATAGCCTTGGCCGTCACCCAGGTTGTTCACGGTCAGATTGGCCGTGCCTTGCGTCAACTCGACCTGCGTTAGCTGGTCATTGAGCGTAAGGAAGCCGGCGTTGGAGTCGTCCGCGAGGCGTAGCGTGCCACTGTCCAACTGCAGCTCAGCGCGGCCGTTGTCACCGGTAGCCAGGCGATCGCCGGTGGTCAGCGGTCGGTTCAGGCTGGCGTCGCCCCAGTTCTGTTCGCCCGACGGCAAGAGGCTGATGTCACCCTCACGATAAGAGAGTCGCGCGATGCGCGAAGGCGGGTCACCGGCGGTATTGCCGTCATCCGGTGGCGCCTGGGTCTGCGCGAACGAGAGTCCGCTGACACAGGTCAGCAAGGCCACCGCCATCCATCGCCTGGCGCGCGGCGACATCAGGGAAGCAGGAAGCACACGCATCGGATTCTCCGGAGCAGGGCGCGAAGTCATCGCGGAAGGATTCGTTTGGCATCCGCAAAAACACGTAGGGGAAAGCGGATGCCGGCGGACGCATTATGCGGATGGGAACTCCATCCATCGCAAGGACTGGCGAGGCCACGACAAAAAATGGTTCAGCCGGCCGCCATGTCCGGTTCACGCCGTATTTCGGCTGGAGCGTTTCCGGTACGGCGGGGGGTTGTTCCCAAGTCCAGCGGAGGCGGGTTACCATCGTCCGGCGTTGCGGGTGTAGCTCAATGGTAGAGCTGTAGCTTCCCAAGCTACTGACGAGGGTTCGATTCCCTTCACCCGCTCCAACTTGCTTGCTCTCGACCCCACCGAAGCACCTACACGAATCCCTGCGGCGCGCGCTGATCATGGCGGAAGTGACTATCCTCGGCTGGCGGGAGCGGCTGTCATTGCCGATGCTCGGCGTTCCCTTGCTCAAGGCCAAGCTCGATACCGGTGCGCGCAGCAGTTCGCTGCACGTCGATACGCTGGAAAGTTTCGAGCGCGCGGGCGATACCTGGCTGCGTTTTTCCGTCACCGTTGGCGGTCGCCATCGGGTGGCGGTGACCTGCGAAACCCTCGCGCTGGATCGCCGCGCCGTGACCGATACGGGTGGGCGGCGCACCATGCGTTGGTTTATCCGCACCGATGTCGTGCTCGCTGGTGAACGCTTTGCGGTGGACATCAATCTGACCGACAGGCGTCATATGCTGTTTCCCATGCTGCTCGGACGCAGCGCGCTGCACGGTCGATTCGTAGTGGATCCTGCGCTTTCCTATACACAGCCCCGGCTCGTCAGGGCGGGCACAACGGGTGTTTCATGAAGATCGCCATCCTTTCGCGTAACACCCGGCTCTATTCGACCCAGCGGCTGGTCGATGTCGCGCGCGAGCGCGGCCACGTGGTGCGGGTGCTTGACCCTTTGCGCTGCTATGTCCGCATTGCCCCGGGCAACATGTCCATTCGCTACAAGGGCAAGCCGGTCAAGGGCATTGATGCAGTCATCCCGCGCATCGGCGTTACCAGCACGTTCTATGGCACCGCCGTGTTGCGCCAGCTGGAAATGATGGGTGTGTACACGCCCAACTCGTCCGATGCGGTGCTTAGCGCTCGCGACAAGCTGCGCTCGCTGCAGATCCTTGCGGCCAAGGGCCTGGACATGCCGGCGACGGTGTTTGGCGACAACCCGGACGACACGGCCGACGTGCTCGCCATGCTGGGTGAGCCGCCGCACGTCATCAAGCTCAACGAGGGCAGCCAGGGCACTGGTGTGGTGCTGGCTGAGAAGCGCAGCGCCTCGCAGAGTGTCATCGAGGCCTTCCGCGGGCTTTATGCCAACTTCCTCGTGCAGGAGTTTATTGCCGAGGCCAAGGGCACCGATCTGCGTTGTTTCGTGGTCGGCAAGAAGGTGGTCGCCGCCATGCAGCGCGAAGCGGTGCCGGGCGAGTTCCGCGCCAATATTCATCGTGGCGCTACGGCTCAGGCGGCGACGCTCAGCGCCGAGGAGCGGCGTATCGCTGTCCAGGCGGCGTCAGCGTTGGGATTGGGTGTGGCTGGCGTGGACATGCTTCGGTCGAAGCGCGGTCCGCTCATTCTCGAAGTGAATGCATCGCCGGGCCTGGAAGGCATTGAAGCTTCCACTGGCGTGGACGTGGCAGGAGCGATCATCCAGTACCTCGAGGCGGAGGCGCGCGCCCCGCTACAGGTTCCTGCAAGGCGCCGTTCACAACGCGCTTAAAGGGAAAAAAGCCCCTAGTCCCTTTGGCACTTTGACCTCCGCTTCACGCGAGCTCTACCATCGGAATTTCCTGCAGGGCGCGTCCCGAGGGGGGATGCCGCAGGGTGGAGGAACACAATGAAGCGCAAGTACTGGCTGCCGGTCTCGGCGGCGATATTGCTCGTGTTGCAGATGGCGTCGGTTCACGCAAAGGAAACCAAGCCTGACGTCAAGGCCAATACCAAGGACGAATTCGCCGCGGTGGCCGATCATGTTCGTCAGCAGATGGGACCCGGCGGCCGGTTCGACTCCGTCAACAAGGACGACCAGTCGACTGTCAATCGCGACCTGAGCAACATGCAGTCGCTGTACGACAAGTTCGGTACGGTCGACGCGATGGATCAGCCTTCCAAGGTCGAGCTTTACAACAACCAGTCCGAGGTAAACGCGATCCTGACGCGCCATGACCAGGACCGTGAAGTCTGCGAACAGATCAAGCCGATGGGCTCCAACATCCCCAAGACGGTGTGCCGTACTCAGCGTCAGATCGACGACGAGAATGGTAAGGCGCAGCGTTATATGCAGGACGTGAGTCAAAAGCCCCAGACCAGGGGCGGCAACTGACGTTAACGCCGATGTGAGTACCGGTTAACTACCGTGTAACCGCGCGACACCTATAAAGACCCCACTGCAATTTGTTGGCACTTCCGCGAGGTACGGTGACAGCAGATTTCGGTATCGGGGCAGTAGCTTGGGCCCAGGCGAGCGACCACGAGTCGACCAGCCTGGGCTTTTTTCTTGCCTGTCTCCCAACCCTGTTCAGGTTTCGGCCTGTCAGGCCCCCTTTCGATGGCGCAAGCTTGTTAAGCTTGTTGCCTCGGCCGGCCCTGTTGCCGGCTGCGTATGGAGGACGCATGCGCGTACTGGTGATCGAAGACAACAGCGATATCGCTACCAACATCGGCGATTATCTGGAAGACCGTGGCCATGTGGTCGATTTCGCCGGAGACGGCGTCACGGGCCTGCATCTGGCTGTGGTGCATGATTTCGACGTGATCGTGCTGGACCTTACGCTTCCCGGCATGGATGGCCTGGATGTGGCCCGCAAGCTGCGCCACGAGGCGCACAAGCAGACCCCCATCCTCATGCTCACCGCTCGCGATGCGCTGGAGCAGAAGCTCACCGGCTTTGAGTCGGGCGCAGACGATTACATGACCAAGCCGTTCGCCCTGCAGGAACTCGCAGCGCGTCTGGAAGTGTTGGCGCGTCGTGGCAAGGGGCCGCAGAGCCGCGTGCTGAAGGTGGGTGATCTCACCTATAACCTCGACACGCTCACCGTGACCCGCGAGGGCAAGTCGATCCAGCTTAACCCGATCGGTCTCAAGCTGTTGCAGGCCTTGATGGAGGCCAGCCCGTCGGTGGTGACCCGGCAGGATCTGGAACAGCGTGTGTGGGGTGAAGAGCTGCCCGACAGCGATTCGCTGCGCGTGCATATCCATGGCCTGCGCGCAGCCATCGACAAGCCCTTCGATAAGCCGCTGATCCATACGCGGCACGGCATTGGATACCGGATGGTCGAACCGGATGCAGTCCAGGCGTAAGCTCAGGTTTCGCCTGGTCGTCTCCTTCGCGCTGTTCGGCTTCGGCCTCAGCGCGTTGTTTGCATTTGCGGCGCTCAATATCCGCAGCAGGGTGGAGGACCAACTGGTCAACTCCAGCCTGATAGATGACGCCAAGTACGCGAATCAATTTGCCCAGGCTCATCCCGATGCGCCTGGACCAGGGTCGCGCCTGATCACCGGCATGACCAAGAGCGAGCGTACGCTCTACAAGGCACCGTTGGCGTGGCAAAACCTCGGTACTGGGGTGCACGACATCAACGAGATGGGTGAGGACGGTAGTTCCCACCACTACAAGCTCGCGGTGTATCGCGAAAACGGCATCATCAGCTTCGTGCGCTATGACGTATCGCGTGAGGAGCTTGGCAAGCGACAGCTGATCATCAGCGTGATTGGCGCGGTTTTCTTGTTCGGGCTGCTGTCGCTGGCAATTGGCCTCTGGCTTTCCCGCAAGGTGCTCAAGCCCGTGAGCGAACTGGCTCGTCGCTTGCGTGATTTCCGCAAGAACGGCAAGGCGGAGCCGTTGGCGCCGCATTTTGCCGACGATGAAGTGGGCGAACTGGCTTTCGCGCTCGACGAGTACTCCCAGCGACTCACCGCCATGGTGGAGCGTGATCGCGAGTTCAACTCCGATGTGAGCCACGAGCTGCGCACGCCGCTGGCGGTGATCTCCAGCACCACCGAGTTGTTGCAAGGCTCGCCTGATCTCACCGACAAGCTGCGCGAGCGTCTCAAGCGTATCGAACGCTCCTCCCGTCAGGCGACTGAACTGGTCGAAGCCCTGCTGCTGCTGTCGCGAGCAGAGCGTCGCGGACCGACACGTGGCGAAACCACGGAAGTATCGAAGGTCGCGGCGGACGTCATTGAAAGCCAGCGTCCGCAGATGCGCGACAAGCCGCTGGAAGTGGAACTGATCGTCAAGCAGCAGGTGAGCGTGAATGCGCCGGCGTCGGTGCTGTCGGTGGCGCTTACCAACCTGATCGGCAACGCCATCAAGTACACGCTTGAAGGGCGTGTCACCGTGGAGGTCAGTGCTGGTCGCATCGAAGTGATCGATACCGGCCCAGGCATCAAGCCCGAAGATGCTGAGCGGTTGTTCCAGCGAGGCGTGCGCGGCGAAGGTGCGGGCGGCAGCGGTGCCGGCCTTGGCTTGGCGATCGTGCGTCGCCTGTGCGACCTCTACGCGTGGGATGTCTCGATGCGACCGCGCACCGATACCAACGGCGCTATCGCGAGCATCGTGTTTTCCTGATTCCATCGGGGCGCATGACATGCGCCCCGACAGCCTGCTTTCTTAGAGCGGCTCCAGCCAACCCCACTGGTCGTTCGTCTTGCCGTTGAACAGGCCGAAGAACAGTTCCTGCAGGCGACGCGTCACGCGACCGGCCTTGCCGTTACCAATCTGCTTGCCGTCCACCGAGCGGATCGGCGTGATTTCTGCCGCCGTACCGCACATCAGCAACTCGTCACACAGGTAGAGGTACTCGCGCGGAATGTCGCGTTCGACCACTTCGATGCCGTCTTCATGAGCCAGCGTCTTCAGCGTGTCACGCGTGATGCCGGTGAGGATGGATGCGCTGGCGGGCGTGGTGTGGAGTACGCCGTCGAAGACCAGGAACAGGTTTTCGCCCGCACCTTCGCTGAGCAGGCCGGAGGAGGCCATGGCAATGCCTTCGCCGAAGCCCAGACGACGCGCCTCGCGTGCGATCAGCTGACCGGAAAGATAGTTGCCGCCTGCTTTGGCGCCTGCCGGAATGGTGTTCGGCGCGAAACGCTGCCAGCTGGAAACGCAGGCCTCGATGCCCGTCTCCAATGCCTCGGGACCAAGGTACGGGCCCATCGCCCACGCGGCGACCGCTACGTCGATCGGTGTTTCGGCCGACAGACCGAAGCCGCCCAGGCCACGGTAAGCCACCGGACGCAAGTAGGCAGCGTTCAGGCCGTTCTTGCGCACCACCTCACGGCAGGCGGCTGCGAGCTCGTCCTGCGAGTAGGGCAGCACCATGTCGTAAATCTTGGCCGACTGGTACAGGCGCTTGAGGTGATCCGTCAGGCGGAAAATCGCTGCGCCGTCCGGCGTGGCGTAGCTGCGGATGCCTTCGAAAACCGACGAACCGTAATGCAGGGCATGTGCCATCACATGGACGGTGGCGTCCTGCCAGGGCTTGATGGCACCGTTCTGCCAGATCCAATCGGGGTACTGCTGCGCCATGGGGGGGATCTCCGGGGGGAAAAAATCGCGCCATGATACCGCGCTCGTCCGCCCGGCGATTTTGCGTAGCACCAATCGCCAGGTATCAGCCTGATGTGCGCAACCAGAGGCAGCCCGAGCGGCGCACGATGGTGAAACGGCTCTCGCGAGGGTTGCCGCTACCGTCGTTCGAGGCGGTGTGCACGATCAGTTGATCGCCCTCACCGGTATCGCGCCGTTGTGTTGCATGGTCATCCGCGGCGTTCTCCGCGTCGCCGGTGCCCGATGGCGGGGAGTCCTCATCGTTCGATGCACGGACATCCAGCAACGGCTGCTGCATCAACGCACCCAGTGAGCGGATATTGGCGACAACAGCGTCCCGACCGTAACCGTTCCAGATCATCAGGCCAGCCAGTCGATTCGGATCGCGCGTGGCGAATGCATCCACCATGCTCTGGCGCAGCTCGGCGACAGAGGCGGCGCATGTAATCGCCGCCGGGGCCGCTGTTGCGATATCCGATGGCCCTTGCGTGGCGGTCGGTTTTGCCGACGCAGCCGGTGCATTCACCGGAGTCGCCTGTAGCGCAGCGCAAGGTTGGTCGGTGAACAGCGGGTTGCCATCGGGCCCGATGCAGCGATGGATGCCGTCCTGCGCCATGGCGCAGAACGGCAACAAGAACAGAAGCAGCGTCAGGCAGGCTCGGATCATCCGTCGAGCTTACCCTTCGCGTCGTCGGTTATCCGTGCAACCGGTCCAGAATCGATCGCGTGGCGCGCGCGCGATTCAACGTATAGAAGTGCAGACCCGGGGCGCCACCTTCCAACAGGCGGCGACACAACTGCGCCACTACATCCGCGCCCAGTTCACGGACTGATGCGGCATCGTCGCCATGCGCCTGCATGCGCTTGACGATCCAGCGAGGGATCTCCGCACCGCAGGCATCGGAGAAGCGCTTCAGCTGGGAGAAATTCGAGATGGGCATGATGCCCGGCACGATCGGAACCTTCACACCAAGCTTCCGTACGTCGTCCACGAAACGGAAATAAGCGTCGGCATTGTAGAAATACTGCGTGATGGCGCTATCCGCGCCTGCATCGACCTTGGCCTTGAAGTGGCGAAGGTCAGCCAGTGCGTCGTCGGCTTGCGGGTGTACTTCAGGATAGGCCGCCACTTCGATATGGAAGTGATCGCCCGAATGCTCGCGGATGAAGCGGACCAGTTCCGACGCGTAGCGGAAATCGCCGGGGGTGGCCATGCCGGATGGCAGGTCACCGCGCAATGCAACGATGCGGCGATAGCCAGCGGCACGGTAGTCATCAAGCAGCGCGGCCAGCTCGGCACGGGTGCCGCCCACGCAGGAAAGATGCGGCGCCACGCTTAGCCCGTGGGAGGTGTGCAGGCGGTGCACCGTTTCGCCCGTGTAGCTGAGCGTCGACCCGCCCGCACCGAAGGTAACGGAGACGTACTCGGGGGCATGCGATTTGAGCAGCTTCGCGGCCTGGTCGAGCTGGTCACGCTGTTCATCGGTCTTGGGCGGGAAGAACTCAAAGCTGATGGACGACATCGAAGCGATCCATGGTGGGTGATGGGTGGAGTATATATCTCCTTTTCGCGATATAGAGATATCTACCTATTTACCCGGTTCCGGGGATCCCGCCGGTTGCTCCCCCTGCGACAAACGGCGGCAGCGCCCGTCACGGTTGTCCTTGATCCAGATCAATTGGCCGACCTGGGCCGCAGCTCAGACTTCTCGCCGTTCAGTTACGGCTAGGAGTGGGCCTCATGGTGGGCGTCGAGGGGAGTTACAACGACAAGGTCATACGGCAGTTCTCCGTGATGACCGTGGTCTGGGGTGTGGTCGGTATGCTGGTGGGCGTCTTCATCGCCGCGCAGCTGTACTGGCCCGCCCTCAATTTCGACGTGCCGTGGCTCAGCTATGGTCGCCTGCGCCCGTTGCATACCAACGCGGTGATCTTCGCCTTTGGTGGTTGTGCGCTGTTCGCCACCAGCCTCTACACGGTACAGCGCACCTGTCACGTGAGGTTGATCTCCGACAAGCTGGCCTCGTTCGTGTTTTGGGGCTGGCAGTTGGTGATCGTGGCCGCCGCCGTCTCACTGCCGTTGGGCTATACGCAGGGCAAAGAGTACGCCGAGCTCGAATGGCCGATCGATGTGCTGATCACCATCGTGTGGGTGGCGTATGCCGTGCTGTTTTTCGGCACCATCGTCAAGCGCAAGGTGAAGCACATCTATGTCGCCAACTGGTTCTACGGCGCGTACATCATCACCATCGCCTTGCTGCATATCGTCAACAACCTCGCCATCCCCGCCGGTTGGATGAAGTCGTACTCGGTCTACTCCGGTGCCGTCGATGCCATGGTGCAGTGGTGGTACGGCCATAACGCCGTGGGCTTTTTCCTGACCACCGCCTTCCTCGGCATGATGTATTACTTCGTGCCCAAGCAGGCTGGCCGGCCAATCTATTCGTACCGCTTGTCCATCGTGCACTTCTGGGCGCTGATTGCCATCTACATGTGGGCCGGTCCGCACCACTTGCAGTACACGGCGCTGCCCGACTGGGCACAGAATCTGGGCATGGTGTTTTCGCTAGTGTTGCTGGCGCCTTCTTGGGGCGGTGCGATCAACGGCATCCTCACGCTGTCGGGCGTTTGGTACAAGCTGCGTACCGATCCCATCCTGAAATTCCTCGTCGTCTCGCTCTCGTTCTACATGATGAGCACGTTCGAGGGACCGATGATGTCCATCAAGACGGTCAACTCACTCAGTCACTACACCGACTGGACCATCGGCCACGTGCACGCCGGTGCGCTGGGTTGGGTCGCGATGATCTCCATCGGCTCGATCTACGCCATGCTGCCGCGCCTGCTGCGCCTACCGAAGATGTATTCGACCAAGTTGATCGATACACACTTCTGGCTACACACCATTGGCGTGGTGGTTTACATCGCCGCGATGTGGATTGCAGGCGTCACGCAGGGTCTGATGTGGCGTGCTACCGATCCGGATACCGGAACGCTGGTCTATTCGTTTGTCGAAGCGTTGAACGCTACCAAGCCCTACTACGTGTTCCGCCTTGGCGGCGGGCTGATCGTGCTGTCCGGCATGTTTGTGATGGCCTGGAATGTCTTCAAGACCTTCCGCCTTGCCGCAGCGAGCACCGAGCCGCAACCGCTGCTCGCCCCCGATGCCGCCGACGCCCGTGCCTGAGGGAGCAGACATGAGCCAGACACACGCAAAACTCGAAAAGAATATCGGCCTCATGGCCATCCTGGTGGCTGTGGCGGTTTCCTTCGGCGGCCTCGCCGAGATCGTGCCGCTGATGTTCCAGGCAGAAACCATCAAACCTCTGCCGGGTATCAAGCCTTATCCGGCACTGGAGCTTGCTGGGCGGGACGTCTACGTCCGCGAAGGTTGCTACAACTGCCATTCGCAAATGGTGCGCACGTTGCGCTTTGAAACGGAGCGCTACGGGCATTACTCGCTTGCCGGTGAGTCGGTCTACGACCATCCGTTTCAGTGGGGAAGCAAGCGCACCGGTCCGGATCTTGCGCGCGTCGGTTTGCGTGGCTACTCGGACGACTGGCATCGCGCCCATCTGCACAACCCGCGTGACGTTGTGCCGGAATCCAATATGCCGGCGTACCCCTGGCTGGCCGACAGCAAGCTGGACGGCGCAGAGGTCGCACAGCACATGCGCGCGTTGAAGCGTATCGGTGATCCGTACAGCGATGCGGACATCGACGGCGCGGCCAAAGCCGTGGAAGGCAAGACCGAGCTGGATGCCGTCATCGCCTATCTGCAGGGGCTGGGCACGCACGTGTCCCAGACCGACCTGAAGGCTGGCGAGGGAGCTGAGTGACATGGTGCCAGGACTGATTACAGCCGTGCTGTTGGTGCTGTTCATCGGCGCCACCGTCTATCTCTGGAGGCCCAGCGTGAAACCGGAAATGGACGCTGCGGCGCAGATGCCGCTGGACGATGACAAGGAGGAAATCGCATGACTTCCGGTTGGACGTGGTATGTCATCGCCATCGTGGTGATCAACCTGATCGGTTGCGTATGGCTGTTGCGTAGCAACACCCGTCGCAACCCCTCCGATCCTAAGCCCGACGAAACTAGTCACGTGTGGGATGGCGACATCACGGAGTACAACAAGGCGCTGCCGCGTTGGTGGATCAACCTGTTCTACATCACCATCGTCTTCGCCGTTGGCTACCTCGTGTGGTTTGGCGTGGGAACGTTCCGTGGCTACGGACACTGGAGCTCCGAGAAGGAGTGGGCACTGGATGAGGCGGCGGAGAATGCTCGCCTCGACGACACGCTGAAGCTCTATGCAGGAAAGCCCATCGACGAGCTGGCCAAGAATCCTCAGGCTGTCGCTATCGGCCGCACCATCTTCTTGAACCGGTGTGCGGCTTGCCATGGCTCCACCGGGCGCGGTGCGACGGGGTTCCCCGACCTCACGGACGATATCTGGCATTGGGGTGGTACGCCGCATCGCATCCTGGAAACCATCCAGGAGGGGCGGCAAGCTGTCATGCCCGCGTGGGCAACGACGCTCACTGCGCAGGGTGGTTCCACGGCAGTCGACGACACCATTGCCTATGTCCTGTCGTTGTCCAAACCAGCACAACCGAAAGACGAAGCCGCGGAACGTGGCGAGAAGCTGTTCGCGACCATTTGTGTGGCCTGTCATGGACCGCAAGGCAAGGGCAATCAAGTGGTCGGTGCACCGGATCTGACCGACAGCTACTGGTTGTACGGCAGCAGCAGGACATCGTTGCGCAAGACGTTGAACGAAGGGCGTCAGGGTGTCATGCCGGCATGGAAGCCCGTACTCGGCGATACGCGTACGCGTCTGGTGGGTGCGTACGTATGGACCCTGTCGCCACACAAGGATCCGCCGCCCGCTGGCGCCGTGGTGGCCGAATGATTCGCCAGAACACCTCCGTTTCCACACGCGATCCTTCCATGCCGATGTCTCAACGCTTGGGTGCGTTGCTCTGGCCAAGCTTCTTCGTGGCTGGTGTGGTAACGGTGGTGTTCTTTTCCTTCATCGACCCTATCGCATTGCGAGACATCACGTTTCCATCGCTGAAGATGGGGAGGGAACTGGGTTATACGCTGGGCTTCTTCCTGATCTGGGTGGCCACCGCCTCGTCGAGCCTCTTCACGTGGATCCTCCTGCGCCCTAGTCGCGAAGTGAAATCAACCGCGCGGTCCGATAAAACCCCATGAGTCGCCGTATCCCACTAAAGGTGATTGAAGACGAGAGCAACTCGTACTACGTCAGTGAGCGCAAGGTCTATCCGCGCGACGTATCGGGCCGCTACAACCGACTTCGCGTGGCCGCAGTCATCTGGCTGTTGGGCATGTTCTATTTGTTCCCCTGGCTGTCATGGCAGGGGCGCCAGGCCGTGTTGCTGGATCTTCCAGCGCGCAAGTTCTACGTGTTCGGATGGCTTTTTCTGCCGCAGGATTTTCTCTACCTGTCGGTGCTTCTGATCATTGCGGCGATGGCGTTGTTCTTTTTCACCGCCCTCGCAGGTCGGCTCTTCTGTGGCTACGCTTGCCCGCAGACTGTATGGACGGAAGTGTCGCTGTGGATCGAGCGCTGGTTCGAAGGCGATCGCAACAAGCGCATCAAGCTCGACGCGAGTCCGTGGACACGCGAAAAGGTTTTGCGCAAAAGTTCGCGTCACACTGTATGGGCCTTGTTCTCGTTGTGGACCGGCTTTACCTTCGTGGGCTACTTCAGCCCAATCGGTGATCTTGCGCGCCGCATGCCTTTCGGTTGGGGAAGTTGGGAAACGTTCTGGATCCTGTTCTATGCGTTTGCCACCTGGGGTAACGCAGGCTTCTTGCGCCAGCAGGTATGCAAGTACATGTGTCCGTATGCGCGCTTCCAGAGCGCCATGTTCGACCGCAATACGCTGATCATTGCCTATGATCCGATGCGTGGAGAGCCTCGCGGTCCGCGTAAGCGTGGTTTGCGGAGTGTGCTGGAACGGGCTCGCGGTTTGCTCGACAAAGTCACCGCCTACGACTATGTGTTTCGTGCGAGCCAGCATCCTTCCGCGGCCGATCATCGTGCTCAGGCTGGTGGCACCATCGCGTTGGCCGGTGTCGGGGATGCTGCCGAGCCATTGCCGACGTTTGCGCTGGAGCAGTTGGGCGATTGCGTCGATTGCACCATCTGCGTCCAGGTGTGCCCCACAGGCATCGATATCCGCAACGGCTTGCAGTACGAGTGCATCGCCTGCGGAGCCTGCATCGATGCCTGCGATGAGGTCATGGGTAAGGTCGGTTATCCAAGGGGGCTGATCCGTTACTCCACTCAGAATCAGATCGACGGCAAGCCGGGCAAGGTGCTGCGTCCGCGGGTATTCGTCTATGGCGCACTGCTGCTTGCGCTCATCGGAGGCTGGTTGTACGGCGTGAGCCATCGTAGCCCGCTGATGGCAGAGGTGCTGCGCGATCGCAACGCGATGTACAGCGAAACTCCGGACGGCAATATCCAGAATGCCTACACACTGAAGCTCGTGAATAAAGCCCAGCAGTCCCATCGATTCCTGATCGATGTCACGTCCAGGGACGTCTCCGGCATCAGCCTCAATGGCGGTCCGAAAAGTGTGAGCGCCGGTAGCGGTGAAGTGCTGTCGGTACCGGTCACTGTCGTAAGCGTGTCGGAAGTGAGCGGGCGGCATGAGGTGGTGTTCCACGTACGCGACCTCGACGGAGATGCATCAGTCGCCATCAACAGCAGTTTCTTTGGACCCCTTCCATGACTCAGACACGTAGTACCTGGCGCGAACCCATGGTGTGGATGTTGATCGGACTGCCGCTCGCATCGGTGGTGATCGGGTTCGCGCTTTTGTTCGCCGCCGTGCGCCCCGGTCAGGAGGACATGGAGACCGTGGGCCACGTCACCAAGGTAGGGAAGTTGCTCGTGTCGGCACAAGACCGCGAGCCCGCCACGCAGGTTGACACCAGGGGATTGGTGTTGCGAATCAAGGGTGACATGGTTGAGGCCGTGCCGATGGACGGTGATTTCCCTCGAGGCGGCAAACTGCGTTTGACACTTTCCTCTGACGATCCGGCCGTTCAGCCGCGTGTTTTCCAACTCTCACCCAGCGAACTGGGTTGGCGCGGCGTGGGTTCCATGGATGGAGGACGTGACTGGCTTGTCGAGCTTCAGCCAGACAATGCATCCTGGTCATTGCACGGACGCTGGACGGTGCAGGCACGGGCGCTCCGCCTGACACCCTGATCGTGGATGCGGCGGTCGACATGGGTAAGGCGGGTTGCGTTGCGGCCTGTTACCACTGCGGCGAAACGCTGCCGCGGTCGCCGCTTTTCCAAGACGTCAACGGGAAGCTACAAGCCTTCTGTTGCCATGGTTGTGCTGGGGCAGCGGATTGGATCAGGCAATCGGCGCTGGATGATTACTATCGACTGCGCAGTGTGGCAGGCGCGCGCGTGGAAGATGTGCCCGATCTTTCAAGTTGGGATCGTGACGACTTGCTCAGTGAGCATGCGACACCGGTTACCGGTGGTTTGGAGATCACGCTGTTGACCGACGGCATGCGCTGCGCAGCGTGCGCTTGGCTGATCGATCGTGCTCTGCAGGCTGAGCCGGGTGTTTTCGATGCGGGCGCAAATGCGGTGACGGGGCGGATCCGTATCGGCTGGGACCCGACGCTTACGCGGTTGTCATCATTGCTTGCGCGGCTTGCGATGCTTGGCTACAGGCCCTACCTCGCTACGGGAGCCTCGCGTGAACGCGAACGCGTGGCTGAGCAACGTCGATGGCTGATACGGCTGGGCGTGGCCGGTCTCGGCGCCATGCAAACGATGATGTTCTCTGAGGCCCTGTACCTCGACTTTGGTCATCACATGGCGGGGGCAACGCGCGATTTTTTCCGCTGGGTCGCGCTGCTGGTCGCCACGCCTGTAGTGTTCTATGCGGGCTGGCCGTTTCTGCAAGGCTGCTGGCGTGAGCTTCGCCAGCGCCACCCGGGCATGGATACGCTGATAGCCAGCTCGACCTTGCTCGCCTATCTGGCGAGCGTGCTGGAAACGATGCGTGGCGGGGCGCAGGTCTGGTATGACGCCGCGACCATGTTCGTGTTCCTTCTTCTCGCTGCGCGCTTGCTGGAGCAACGCGCCCGTCGCATCGCCAGCGCACAGGTGGATGCGTTGGCGCGCGCACGGCCCATGCTGGCGGTGAAGGAACTCGCGGACGGGAGCCGCACCACGGTGCCGGTGGCGACCCTGGCTGTGGGTGATATCGCCTGCGTGGCCGTGGGCGAAGTGGTACCGGTTGACGGTTGCCTGCTAGACACGCAGGCCTCCTTCGAAGAAGCGCTGCTGACGGGTGAGTCGCGGCCGGTGAGCCGCTTGCGCGGCGCGACGATCTACGCAGGCACGACCTGCAGGGAAACGCCAGCGCGTATCGCGGCGACGCAGGTAGGGAGTGCCACGCGGCTATCGCAACTGGCCAGGTTGGTCGATCAGGCCCAATCGCAGCGGCCCGCGCTGGCGCGGCTAGCGGATCGTATCGGGCAAGTATTTGTATCCATCCTTCTTGTGCTGGCAGTAGGTGTCTATGTGTGGTGGCGCCAGCATGATCCCGCACGCGCTTTCGAAGTCACCTTGTCCGTGCTCGTCGTGAGCTGCCCCTGTGCCTTGTCGCTCGCGGTGCCGGCGGCGCTGGCGGCATGCCACGGTGCGCTTGCTCGGATGGGTGTGCTGTCGGTTCGTTCAGGCAGCCTGGAGAATCTTGCGCGCATCACCGATGTGGTTCTGGACAAGACCGGCACCTTGACTCGCGTGCAACTGGCAGTGGGTGATGTGCATACCTTTGATGGGTTCGATCCCGCATTGGCGCTGCAGATCGCCGCGGCGTTGGAGCGGGATAGCCGTCATCCGGTGGCTGAGGCATTCGCCAGCGTGCCGACATCACTGTACGCGCAGGACATGCGCGAGATCGCCGCCCAGGGTGTCACCGGAACCATCGATGACCGGATCTGGCGATTGGGGCGGGCTTCGTTCGCAGGGCAGGGTGACGATGATGGCCAGCTCTGGCTTGGCGATGGGCAAAGTGTGGTTGCTCGGTTCTCCCTGCAGGAAGCACTGCGCCCACACGCGTTAGAAGCCATCGTCGCCCTGCGCGCCCTCGGCCTGCGCCTCCATCTGGCGAGCGGTGATTCGGTAAGCGCTGTCGACAAGCTGATGCGTAAGCTGCCGCTCGATAACGCCCATTCGCGACAGTCGTCCGAAGACAAGTTGGCCCTCGTGCGTGCACTGCAGGCCGAGCGTCGCGTTGTGGCGATGATGGGGGATGGCCTCAATGATGCTCCCGTACTGGCTGGCGCCGATGTTTCCATCGCGATGGGCGACGGTGCTTCACTGGCACAGCGTGCGGCGGACATGGTGCTGACCGCACCCTCGCTGCTACGCGTCCCGTCAGCCATCCGCCTTGCGCGCAAGACGAAACGCATCATTCGGCAGAACTTCGCCTGGGCAGTGGGCTACAACCTGCTCGCGCTTCCGTTGGCGATGACGGGTCACGTCACGCCGGCGCTCGCTGCGCTTGGCATGGCGTTGTCCTCGTTGACCGTGACGGCGAATGCCTTGCGACTGATGCGGCAGCCGGGTGAGGAGAGGGCGCCTTGATCATCCTGCTCATGCTTATTCCGTTGAGTTTGATGTTGCTGGCGGTTGCGATCGGCGCCTTCGTATGGGCGGTTCGCAAGGGGCAATTCGACGATATGGATACGCCAGCGCTGGATATCCTGGCCGACGACGAGCGCGCTCCCGTTGCCGTCGTCGCGCAGGCCCGGAGTGCTGACAGCAACATCGGTGATCATGGCGATTGACCTGCTCGCCTTGTCTGCAGCGCTGCTGAGCGGTTTGCTCGGCGGTGTCCATTGCGCGGCGATGTGTGGCGGCATCGCCACCGGATTTTCGATGTGGTCGCCCAGGCATGGCCTGGTGGCTTCGTTGCAACTGAATGTGGGTCGTGTGCTCGGCTACACGCTGGCGGGCGCGTTGGTGGGCGGCATGGGCGACGGTCTGCTGCGACTGTTCGAGTGGCATGCGTTTGTCGTGGCGGCGCGCGTGGCGATGGGACTGGTGCTGGTGGCTGTGGCGCTACGCTTGCTGGACCAGAGGGGGCGGTTGCGCTTTCTGGGTCGTCCTGGCGCGCATCTGTGGCGTTGGCTGCAGCCGCTGCAGCGACGGTTGTTGCCAGCGAACACGGCATGGCGACGTCTTCTCGCCGGGATGCTTTGGGGATGGATGCCCTGCGGCCTGAGCGCCACCATGCTCGCGGCGGCCTGGTTGCAGGCCAGTGCGATGAAAGGGGCAGTGACCATGGCGGCCTTCGGTGTGGGGACGTGGCTGGTAATGGTGCCGCTGACGTGGTCGGGTACACGCGTCGGCCGTTGGCTGCAACGACCGGGCGCTCGGCGCAGCGCGGCGGCATTCGTACTGATGGCGGGTGTGATGACGATGGCCGGACCGTGGTTGATGCAGGTACCGTCGTTGCATGGTGCGATGGGGTGGCTTGGCTGCGGACCAGACATGCGATGAGGCTGCTTTCGTACAAGACAAAAAAAGGCCGCCTTTCGGCGGCCTTTTCGATACACCCGAAGGTGTGATCAGTAGCGGTAGTGATCCGGCTTGTACGGACCTTCCACCGGCACGCCGATGTAGTCGGCCTGTTCCTGCGTGAGCTTGGTCAGCTTCACGCCGATCTGCTCCAGGTGCAGGCGAGCCACTTCTTCGTCCAGCTTCTTCGGCAAGCGGTACACCGTGTTCTCGTACTTGTCCTTGTTCGCCCACAGGTCAAGCTGGGCCAGCGTCTGGTTGGAGAAGCTGTTGGACATGACGAAGCTCGGGTGGCCATGGGCGCAGCCCAGGTTCACCAGACGGCCTTCGGCCAGCATGTAGATGCTGTGGTTGGTCTTCTCAAACGTGTAGCGATCCACCTGCGGCTTGATGGTTTCGCGCGACACACCCTTGGCGGTGTTCAGGCGATCCATCTGGATCTCGTTGTCGAAGTGGCCGATGTTGCATACCAGCGCGTTGTTCTTCATCGCCGCCATGTGCTCCAGCGTGATGATGTCCTTGTTGCCGGTGGTGGTGACGTAGATGTCGCCGACGCCGAGGGTGTCTTCGATGGTGGTGACCTGGAAGCCTTCCATCGCAGCCTGCAGGGCGTTGATCGGGTCGATCTCGGTGACGATCACGCGGGCGCCAAAGCCCTTCAGCGAGTGCGCGCAACCCTTGCCCACGTCGCCGTAGCCGCACACCACGGCCACCTTGCCGGCGACCATCAGGTCAGTCGCACGCTTGATGCCGTCGGCCAGCGATTCGCGGCAGCCGTACAGGTTGTCGAACTTCGACTTGGTGACCGAGTCGTTGACGTTGATGGCCGGCACCAGCAGCTTGCCGGCTTCGGCGAGCTGATAGAGGCGGTGCACGCCGGTGGTGGTTTCTTCGGAAACGCCCTTCCATTCGGCGGCGATCTTCTTGAACCAACCCGGACGCGCGGCGGCGGTGCGCTTGACCAGATCCTTGATGACCTGCTCTTCGTGATTGCTGCTCGGGGTGTTGACCCAGTCGCTGCCGTCTTCGAGTTCCACGCCCTTGTGGATGAACAGGGTGGCATCGCCACCGTCGTCTACGATCAGCTGCGGGCCGAGCTCACCCGGATGGGTCAGCATGTCGAGCGTGCATTCCCAGTACTCCTCCAGCGTCTCGCCCTTCCAGGCGAACACCGGCAGGCCACCGGCGGCCAGTGCGGCGGCCACGTCGTCCTGGGTAGAGAAGATGTTGCACGAGGCCCAGCGCACGGAAGCACCCAGCTCACGAAGGGTCTCAGCCAGTACGGCGGTTTCCTTCGTGCAATGCAGGGAGCCGGAAAGGCGCACGCCCTTCAGCGGCTTTTCCTTGGCGTAGCGGGCGCGGATCTGCATCAGGCCCGGCATTTCCTCTTCCGCCATGCGGATACGGCGGCGGCCGAGATCGGCCTGGGACATATCGCGGACCTTGAAATCCTGCGGGGCGGAATCCTTGGTAACTGCGTTCATTTGGCTTAGCTCCGGATGTTGCGACCCAGGGGTCGCATCGTTAACCGGGCGCCGTTACAGGAAAAATCCGTCGAGCCTGGCCGGGTTCGCAAGTTGACGAAGCCACGGTCGCAGCGCCCCTCGACGGGACATTGGAGTATAGCGTCCCCGGATGATGGTTTCGTGGCCATGAGAGCCCGTTGGTTCAGTCCGACCCATGACTGATGGCGGGGTTGGGCCGGCCCGGGAAGCGCTAATGTCGCAAAGTATTACGACTCAAGGGGTTCCCTCCGATGGATATGTCGCTCCGACGCTTCGCGCTGGTTGGCTTACTGCTGGCCGTTTCTCCACACGTCCTGGCGGACCAGGCGCCCAAGACGCCGGTGGCCGCCGCGACCGCCGGCTATCTCACGCCGCCTGCGCCGCTACAGGCATTGGTAGATGCCCCGCGTCCACCGCAGCTGTCGATCAGCCCGCACCGTGACCTGCTGGCGCTGACTCAGACGCCGCCGTTGCCGGGCATCGACGTGGTTGCGCAGCCCGAGCTCAAGCTTGCCGGCCTGCGTATCAATCCCCGTACCTATGCGCAGAGTCGCTTCGTGTTCGGTACGGATCTATGGCTGATGGAGGTGGCTTCCGGCAAGGAGATCCACCTGCAGGGCCTGCCGCAACCTTTGTCTATCGCGACCTCGTCCTGGTCGCCCGACCAGCGCTATCTCGCCTTCAACCAGGTGAACGCGCGCGAGGGCACCAACGAGTTGTGGGTGGTGGATGTGGCCGCTCGGTCCGCGCACCGCCTGATGGCGCTGCCTTTGAACACCGTCGCGGGTCGCGGCTATCGCTGGATGCCCGATGGCAAGCAGTTGCTCGTCCAGTTGCAGCCGCAAGGCCAGGGCAGCGCACCCGTCGCCAGCATCATCCCGACCGGTCCGGATACGCAGCAGACGCAAGCGGGTGGTGGCGTCAAGGCCATCCGCACCTATCAGGACATGCTGCGTAATGAAGACGACGCCAAGCTATTCGAGTACTACCTGCGCTCGCAGTCGGCGCTAGTGGACCTGGACGGCAAGGTCACTCCGCTGGGCGAGCCGGCACTGACCGTCGCCATCGCGCCGTCGCCTGATGGACGTTACCTGCTGCGCCAGCGCGTGGAGCGGCCGTTCTCGTATCTCGTGCCGGTGGATAGCTTTCCCCGCCGCATCGAAGTGCTCGACCGTGACGGCAAGTTGGTGAAGGAGATTGCCCATCTACCGTTGCTGGAAGGCCTGCCTACCGGCAACGACGCCGTGCCCTCGGGTGTGCGCGACATCAGCTGGCGTGCTGATGCGCCCGCCACCCTGATCTGGGCGGAAGCGCAGGACGGCGGTGACCCCGCGCGCAAGGTGGATATCCGCGACATCGTGCAGATGCAGTCCGCGCCGTTCGATCAGTCGCCGGTGACGCTGGCGAAGCTGGGCAGCCGCTACGCTGGAGCGTACTGGGCTAGCGGCAACCTTGCGTTGGTCGAGGAGTTCTGGTGGAAGACGCGCCAGGTGAAAGAGTGGCGCGTATCGCCTGACCAGCCGTCGCAGGCGCCGGTCCTGGTGCGCGAAGGTTCGTCGGAGGATCGCTACCGTGATCCCGGCACACCCGCAACGATGCTTGATGAGCATGGCGAACAGCGGCTCATCGTCACGACAGATGGCCAGAGCATCTACCGCCTCGGCGAAGGCGCTTCTCCTGAAGGTGACCGACCCTTTATTGACCGCGTGAACCTGCAGTCCGACCAGAGCACGCGATTGTTCCAGTCGCAGGCGCCGTACTACGAAGATCCCCAGGTGTTGCTGGATGCAGAAGGCACTCGTGCCCTGATCTCGCGCGAATCACCCACCGAGCCGACCAACTTCTATGTGCGCGAGCTGGCGTCCAACGGCAAGTTGCACGAGCTCACCCACTTCCCGAACCCACTGCCGCAGCTGAAGGGCGTGAAGAAGGAGCAGATCCGTTACAAGCGAAAGGATGGCGTAGAGCTCACTGCCACGCTGTACCTGCCGCCCAACTACGATCCGAAGAAGGACGGCCCGCGCCCGATGCTGATGTGGGCCTATCCCGCCGAGTTCAAATCGGCGGACGCCGCGGGTCAGGTCAAGGATTCGCCGTACAAGTTCAACCGCATCAGCTACTGGGGCCCGCAGGCTTTCCTCACCATGGGCTACACGGTGCTGGACAACTTCTCCGTGCCAATCGTGGGCGAGGGCAGCAAGGAACCCAACGACACCTATATCTCCCAGCTCGTAGCCAGTGCAGAGGCCGCCGTGGATGAGGTGGTCCGGCGTGGCGTGGCCGATCGCAACCGCATCGCGGTTGGCGGTCATTCCTACGGCGCGTTCATGACGGCCAACCTGCTCGCGCATACGCGTCTGTTCAAGGCGGGTATCGCGCGCAGCGGTGCTTACAACCGCACGCTGACGCCATTCGGCTTTCAGGCGGAGGAGCGTAATTACTGGCAGGCACCCGACGTCTACAACGCCATGTCGCCGTTCAACTACGCGGATCACATCAAGGACGCATTGCTGATGATCCACGGCGAGCAGGACAACAACTCCGGCACCTTCCCGATCCAGAGCGAGCGCATGTACGCGGCTGTCAAGGGCTTGGGCGGCACTGCGAGGTTGGTGCTGTTGCCGAATGAGGCGCACGCGTATCGCGCGCGTGAATCGATCATGCAGATGCTGGCCGAGATGAATAACTGGCTGGAGACGTATGTGAAGCAGGCGAAGCCAGAAAAGGTAGAGAAGCAAGCCTCAATGCACTGACGAGGCATCGAGCGGTGCTGTGCAATCTTGCGCAGCGCCCACGCTCGTCATTCCGGCGCAGGCCGGAATCCAGAGCCGCAAGGCTTGGTTTTCGCGAACACAACCAAGCACCGGTGCTCTGGATTCCGGCCTGCGCCGGAATGACGGCCATAGAAGAGGCCGTCGCACGTGCCGAGGGGTGACCCTCGTTGGGTAGGGAAGCGGACGTCGACCTTTTTTTGTCGCGCCGCACAAATCTGCTTCGCTTGGGGTAGTCTTGGACGTCCAGACATCTGCAACGTGGCATCGATGAACCAGCACCGCAGTCCTGAGTTCGCCCCGCACGACGCGCCCCTGCGCGAAGACGTCCGCCGCCTCGGCACCCTGGTCGGCCATATGCTGGCCGAACAGATTTCCCCCGCCTTCCTCGACGAAGTCGAGCGCATCCGCACCGCGGCCATCGAACGCCGGGTGGAAGACGCACCGCTGAATACACTCAGCAGCCTGCTCACTGGCCTGGACACGGACAAGGCCGAGTCGCTGGCGCGCGCCTTCGCCACGTACTTCCAGGCGGTGAATATCGCCGAACGTATCCATCGCATCCGCCGTCGCCGCGATTACCAGCGCGAAGGTGGCGCGCCGCAGCCGGAATCCCTGCTCGACGTGCTCACGCGCCTGAAGGCGCAAGGTGTGGAAGCGGGCGAGCTGATCGAGTGGCTCGAACGGTTACAGGTGGAACCAGTTTTCACGGCTCACCCGACCGAAGCGGTGCGTCGCTCGCTGCTGGAGAAAGAACAAGCCATCGTGCGGGCGCTGGTCGACAACTTCGACCCCACGCGCACGCCGCAGGAACGCAAGGAAGACGACGATCGCATCTTCATGGCGCTCAGCGCCGGCTGGCAGACGGCTGAAGCATCCGCCGTCAGTCCCACCGTGCAGGACGAGCACCATCACGTCGGCTTCTATCTGGCTAATCCCATTTATCGCATCGTACCGGCGTTGTACGAATCGCTCGCCGATGCGCTGCAGGCGGTATATGGCGTGGCCGTACCCATCCCGCGCCTGTTGAGCTTCGCCACCTGGGTGGGCGGCGATATGGACGGTAACCCCAACGTGGGTGCGGCGACCATTGCCAGCAGTCTGTCCACGCAACGCGCCCATGTGCTCGAGCATTACATCGAGGATATTGCCGGCCTCTCGCGCTTGCTCAGCCAGACGGAGGATCGCGTTCACGTCGGCAGCGATCTGGCGAATCGCCTGTTCGACTACCGGGTGCGCTTTCCCGAGGCCGCGGCCAAGGTGCGCCCGCGCCATGCGGACATGCCCTATCGCAGTTTGCTCACCATCATCGGTGCGCGCCTGGAGGCAACGCATGATGATGACCATCCCGAAGGCTATACCTCGGTTGGCGAACTCCTGGATGACCTGCATCTGATTGCAATCAGCCTGATCGATCATCGTGGCTTGCATGCGGGCGCTTATGCGGTGCGCCGATTGATCTGGCGCGTGCGTACGTTCGGCTTTCATCTTGCACGCCTTGATGTGCGACAGGATTCGCGCGTGCACGACGATGCGCTATCACAGTTGCTGCGTGATACCGAATGGTCCACGCGCAATCCTTCCGATCGCGCGGAGCGTTTGCGAGCTTATGCCGGCGGTGAGGAAAAGCTGTCGCCTAGTGATGACCCCACCGCCGTTGCGTTGCACGACGTGTTTGCCACGATGCGCGAAGCACGTGGGCGCTACGGCGTGGAATCACTGGGGCTGTACATCATCAGCATGGCTCGTTCAGCAGCGGATGTGCTTGCGGTACTGGCCCTCGCGCGTCATGGCGGGCTCATCCAGGAAGGCCGCGTTCCGCTCGACGTGGCGCCGCTGTTCGAGACTGTGGATGACCTGACCAACGCACCGGCGACGTTGCGTGCTTTACTGGACGATCCGGTTTATCGTGATCATCTCGCCTCGCGTGGTGATCGCCAATGGGTGATGCTCGGCTACTCCGATAGCGGCAAGGACGGCGGCACGCTGGCATCGCGCTGGGGGTTGCAGCGCGCGCAGGTGGAGTTGCTGGATATCGCAGCAGAGGCGGGTATTCGGCTGTCGTTCTTTCATGGTCGTGGTGGATCGGCTAGCCGCGGTGGCGCGCGCATGACGCCGGCTTTGATGTCTTCGCCCCGTGGTTCCGTCGCCGGGGTGCTGCGCGTCACCGAGCAGGGCGAGGTGATCCATCGCAAGTACGGCATCCGCGCGCTGGCTCTACGCAACCTTGAGCAAACGGTGGGTGCGGTGCTGCGTGCGTCCTTGAGACCGCGTACGCAGGAGTCGCGCGAAGATCTATGGCGTGAGCGCATGAGTCGCCTTGCTGCGCGCAGTCGTGAGCATTACCGCGCGTTTGTCGATCGCGAGGGCTTCGTCGACTATTTCCGTTCCGCTACGCCCATCGACGTGATCGAACGCATGACGCTCGGCTCGCGTCCCTCACGTCGACGCAGCATGCGTGGCGTGCAGGACTTGCGCGCAATCCCCTGGGTGTTTGCGTGGACGCAGTGCCGGTCCATTTTGCCTGGCTGGTACGGTCTTGGCACGGCGCTGGAGGCTGGTGCGAGTGAGTATGGCGAGGCAGCGATGTCGGAAATGGCCCATGACTGGCCCTTCTTCGCCAACATGCTCGACGATGTCTCGATGGTGCTGGCCAAGTGTGATCTTGGCATTGCCGAGGCATTCTCGGCGCTTGCCGGTCCGCTGCACGAACCGTTCTTCACGCTTATCCGCGAGGAGTTCGAGCGCACCCGTTACTGGCTGATGCGGCTCAAGCAGAACGATGCTTTGTTGCAGAATGCGCCGCGGCTGTCGACATCGATCGACCTGCGCAATCCGTACGTCGATCCGATGAGTCTTCTGCAAGTGGATCTGCTCAAGCGCTGGCGCGCGGGCGGTGAAAGTGATGATGCGCTGCTCACGGCCTTGGTGGCGTGCGTCAATGGCGTGTCGCAAGGGCTGCAGAACACAGGCTGATGGTCGCCATGGCAGGCGTCCTGGTGCCGAAGGCCGGAAGCTATCAAGCGAGTCATCCCGGGTGAAGTCGGCACCCCTTGTGAAGAGCACGCAACCGCTCCATGTCATCCACTTCCAGTGGAAGGGGGCATCGATGATCGAGCTATATCAGTTGCGGTGGTCGCACTATGTGGAAAAGGTGCGCTGGGCGCTGGACTTCAAGGGGCTCGCGTGGCGGGCTATTGATATCGTGGCGTACAAGAAGCAGGAGATGAGTCGTTTCCCCTGCGCGCAGACGGTGCCACTGATTCATGATGCATCGACAGGCGTGGCGCTGAGCGATTCATCGCCGATCCTGCGCTATCTGGATGAGGCCTATCCCGAGCCGCCGCTGTTGCCCGCCGACCCGGTGGCGCGCGAAGAAGCCTGGCAATGGATGCTGCGTCTCGACTCCACGCTAGGCTTGCATGCACGCCGGCTGGGCTATACGCAGATCATCATGGAGTGTCCGGACGCACTGCCGCGATTGTTCATGACCCGGCCATTCGGTGGCTTGTTCGCACGTCGCGGATGGCGCTCGCTGGCTGCACCGGTGCTCGGCATGATGTTGACCAAGCGCTTTCGCTTCGATCGCAACCAGCAAGACCGGATCTATGAACGTTTGGAGAGTTTGTTGCTTCCACTCGCTGGAAGGCTCGGGCGGCATGCCTATGTGATGGGCGAAAGGTTGAGCGCCGTGGACATCACCTTGGCTTCGCTGTTGCGGCCGCTGCGGATTGTTCCTCACTTCAGCCACCATCCCCGCTTGCAAGAGCTGTTTGCATGGCAGCAACGCCTTTTTCGCAGCCACAATCGGGACGCCGCCTATCCGTACGAAACCATGATCGAGGCGCAGCGGCAACGCAGCGGCGTGATGCGGGCAGGTGTGAGCTGGATGGAAGCGCCCGCCGTCGCGGTGACAGATGCGGATGGCCTACGGGTAGTGGCAGCCAATGACCAGCATTCGGTGAGTGGGCTCAGCTTGTTCCAGGCTTGGCCAGGGTATCTGAAACTGCGTTGGTTCAGTGGCGTCGGCAAGCGGGCTTATTCGCCAGCACCCTATCTCGAAGCATAGCTTGGTTGGGGTTGTGCGCCGACGACGGTGTGACTCGTCGTCGGCGCGTTTCCCGTCGTGGCTTACGGTGCCCCGACCTGGAAGCGACCAATCTCGATCAATTCCTTCTGATCTTCCAGGCGTCGAGTGGTCGCCATGCGCTTGCTCTCGCCGGTATCGAACTGCGTGAGGAACTCGGCTTGCACGGTAACGTCACCGGCGAGCTTCTGCTGGTGGTTGCCGAAGTAGTGAGCCTTGACGATATAGGTGCCGGGGATAGGGCGGCGAATCGTGTAGACCTCCGGGCCGTAGCCCTGGGTGAAGTCGCGGCTCAGGTGACCACCGATCTGCGTGCGGTTGTGGCTGTAGATGGCTACTTCACCGGTGGGATCGATCACCCATAGATCCACATCGGTGTTGTCGGCATCCCAGGTCAGGGCGACACGCAGTTGCACCGGCAATGGCGTGAGCATGTCCTCACTGGCACCATCGCGGGTCAGCTGATTCGCCAGTGTGGTTCGTTCGCTAGCCGGGGCGCGCATGAGCACATCGTTGAGTTCATGTAGTGCAATCGTTTCCACCTCGGGGAAGCGTGCATCCCAGTCGTGGTCGACGACGTACCACAACAATTGCGAGGCGCGCGCATAGTCCGGTGTTGGCTGGCGTGACAGTGCCAGGCCCAGATCACGATAGCTCTGCGGCTCTTCACCGCGCAGGTGCAGCGCCTGTTCGAACAACGGCACCGCCAGTTCAAAGCGGTCCCACTGCTCCAGGCGATAGGCCAGGATGCGCAAGAGCGGTGCGTTGTCTATGTCGATCTCCGCCAGATTGGACAGCACACGGAGCGCCAGCCGCGGTTGTTTGGCCTTGTCGCGCAGGTAGTCCGCACAGTCGAGATAGAACGAAGGTGACTTGGCGTAGGCCTCGCGCTCGCTCAGATACGCGGCGTATGGATCAGCCGCTGCACGCAAGCGAGCCATATAGGGTTTGTCGGAGGTGGCCGCTTGCAGCTGAATCGACGCGGTGCCCATTCCAGCGTCAGCAGGCCGACTGATGGCTGCCTTGTCGGCTGCCATGTTTGCCGCTGGCGCGCCGGCCATTGGTTGGGCCACGGTGCTCATCATGGGGGCGGGTGCGGGCATGGAGGGTGGTGCAGGCGGAGCCGGCGGTGCGGGCATGGGCGTAGTCATGTTCTCCACCGGGCTTGGTGCAGGCATGACTTGCCGGCGGGTGATTCCGTTCGGAGTTACGCGCGCATTGACGTTGTCCGAATCAGGCGCCAAGGCGAGTCGCCGCATGCGCAAGGCATCGAGCTTCAGCATCAGCAACGACGCCGAGTGTTCCCACGATCTACGCGTGGCATCGCTGGCGCCATCCTTCAACCAGCGCTGTTGCAAGGCATGCGCCTGGGTAGAAATGCTCTTGGCTTCAAGCAAAGCTGCCTGCGTTTCCTTGTGTGAATCGAGCGCGCCCCAGCGTGTAATCTCGGCAGCCGCCGTGGGTACGAGCACGGTTTCCAGCCAGGGGTGTTGTTCATCGTGCCATTGGCGGAAATCTGCCCATTGCCTCGCGACCTGTTCGCGGTGTGCCTGTTCCGTGTTCTGCGTGACGTTGGCTTTGGGGTGCGTGACCTGCCATTGGCGGTATTGCGCCAACAAGTCCGGCTCGCGTGGTTCAACGCCGTAGCGCACATAGTCTTCGATGCGATCCAGCACGAGCATCGACGTGTTGGTGGTAACGATGCCGTAGCGCTTGGCGAGCGCAGTGATAGCCGCATCGTCAGGATGCGCCGTGGCCTGCAGATCGGCGATACGAGCGTTCGCCCAAGCGCGCTGCACGAAGTCGCCCTCCGCCGGATCGAGCAGGCTGGTGTCGTCCATGCGCAGTTGTTGGTGTGCAGTGGTACCGGCCGCGTCGCCGAAGGTCAGGTCCAGAGTCGCCTGTCCATGACAACGGCCAGAGACCACGATCGCGCCTTCGGCGGATGCTGGCAGCGAAGGTGTGAGATCCCGGCACTCGCCGGAGACGACCTGCACCTGCTGCAGCAGCCAGGGAAGGTGGTTGAGCTCACGTAGCGCATCTTCCTGCGTGTTCTTCAGGAGATTCACGACCTGACCACCGTGGGCGAGTGCGAGGCGAGACAATGCAGCGTTGTCAGCCATCTGTGCCGCATGCAGCACCATCACGCGTGGAGAGGTTCCGCTCGCCTGGCCAAGTTGAGGTTCGCTGGCGCCGAAGTTGCTGAGGCCATCGCCCATCACCAACACAAGGTCGGGGCGGGTGTTCGTGTCAAGGCGGATCGCTCCATAGGAACTGCCACCATCCAGCGGCAAAGCCTCGATGGCTTGGCGCAGTGCGCGCGTGTCACCGTTGCGGATAGGGAAGCTGCGTGCCGGGTCCGCATCGTTACGGAAGGCGATAAGGTCCACTTGCACGTTGCCAAGCTGACTGAGCCACGCCGTCAGCGCGTCCAGCTCACGCGTTCTATCGCGTCCTTGTGCGCTGCCGGACGCATCGTAGTAGAGCGCAATCCGATGCGGAGCGGCGGGGGCCGGCCTGGATGGCTGCGTGGCAGGCACCTGTGCGGTAAAGGTGCGCCATGAGGGATCGAGCACGTCCTGCACGGCGAATATCGTGCCGGCCTGGGCGGGCTTGGGAATAGCAAAGCTCAGCTCGCGCTCCGGCCGATAGTCGTGGCGTGCCAGCTTGGCGACATAGTTGTTCTGCCATTGGGTGAAATCCAGCGCGCCAGGCGCCGCATCGCTACTAGCTGGCATATCACCGCGTAACACCTGCGCATTCACTCGAAAATCGCGAATGTTCTGCGCGAACTGCAAGGGCAGTACATAGCGCCACTGGTTCGCCACATCGAGCAGGGGCTGATCGAACGACACGGACACGCGCTTGGTGCCGTGTGCGGGAATCGGATACAGCCGCGTACGGAACACGTTGCCCTGGGTCAGTTCGGCAAGCCCCGGATCGATACCGCGACGGGTGGTGGCCTCGTAGGCCACGCGTGCGGTTTCCTTTTCCACCACCACGCCCTGGCGCAGTGCGCCGTTCACTTCCAGTGCGTAGCCGCTCACGCTCTGTCCGTCCGCCAGTGGGAACACCAGCTCGCCTTCCAGCACGCGTCCGTTCGGGTTGAAGAAGCTCAGCTCCATGGTGGTGCTGGCCATGAAGCCATGGACCTTCACGTCGATAGCCACATCCTGCAACTGGATGGGCTGCAGTTTGCCCTGACTCGGGTCGAGCCAGATCTGGGGTGGTCGTGGAGGGATGGGGCGGCGGGTGGTGAGGTCCTGCGCGTTGGCCTGCGCAGAGCAGGCCAACAGGGTACCGAGGACGAACAGCTTCCATGTCTGCATGATCAACTCCGAGGGTGACAGCCGAAGGGGCATGTCGGATGAAACGGAGCGACCGGTGAAAAGGGGTTAAGAGCCGGCGGCGCCGTTCCATTGACGTCCGGCGGGTCTGGCCCTTGGGACGCGCTCTATCCTTAGAGACGCGTCCTTGGCTGCGCGGCGACCCGCGTCAGGCGTCAAGTTCCGCCCAGCGGGCGTACGCGGTGTCCAGTTCGGCTTGCAGTTTCGCCAGCGCCTCGTTCGCCTTGGTCACCGTGGCGTTGTCCTGGCGGAAGAACTCGGGATCGTTCATCGCCTCGGTGCGTTTGGCGATATCCGCTTCCAGTACTTCGATGCGACCGGGAAGCTGCTCAAGTTCGCGCGCATCCTTGTAGCTCAGCTTGCGCTTCGCTTCGACCACCGGTGCAGGCGCTGCCGCCTGTGCGGCACTACCCTTGGTTCCCGCCGACTTGGATGTGGCGGCCGTTGGAGTAGGGCGCTGGCGGAGCCAGTCACTGTAACCACCCACGTACTCGCCGATCCTGCCGTGGCCCTCGAGCACCAGCGTGCTCGATACCACGTTGTCGAGAAACTCACGGTCATGCGATACCAGCAGCAACGTGCCCTGGTATTCCGTAAGCAGTTCCTCGAGCAATTCCAGGGTTTCCACGTCGAGATCGTTGGTCGGTTCGTCCATCACCAGCAGGTTGGACGGCTGCGCGAACAGCTTGGCCAGCAGCAGGCGATTGCGTTCGCCGCCGGATAGTCGTGTGATCGGCGCACGCGCGCGCTCCGGCGAAAACAGGAAATCCTGCAGGTAGCCGATGATGTGCTTGCGTGTGCCGTTGAGCTCGATGTATTCGCGACCCTCGGCCACGTTGTCCAGCGCATTGAGCTGGTCGTTGAGCTGCACGCGATGTTGGTCGAAGTAGGCGATCTGGATGCCGGTGCCGAGCGTGGCGTGGCCGCGATCGGGTTTGAGTTCGCCCAGCATGATCTTCAAGAGCGTGCTCTTGCCGGCGCCGTTCGGGCCGATGATGCCGACACGATCGCCGCGCATGATGGTGGTGCTCAGGTTCTCGATCAGCACACGGCCGCCGTAGGCCTGATGCACGTGTTCCAGATCGATCACTTTCTTGCCGGACGCTTGGGCGTTGGCAAGCGTCATCTTCACGTTGCCGGAGAGGTCGCGTCGCTGCGATCGCTCCACGCGCAGAGCTTTCAATGCACGCACGCGCCCTTCGTTACGTGTACGGCGCGCCTTGATGCCCTGGCGAATCCACACTTCCTCCTGCGCGAGCTTCTTGTCGAAGTGCGCGTTGGCCTGTGCTTCGGCGTGCAGGCGTTCTTCGCGGCGACGCAGGTAGTTGTCGTAGTCGCCCGGCCAATCGGTGAGCTGGCCGCGATCGATTTCCACGATGCGTGTAGCGAGTGCGCGCAGAAAGCTTCGATCATGCGTGATGAAGATGATGCTGCCTTCGAACTGGCGAAGGAACGCTTCGAGCCAGCCGATGGCTTCGATATCGAGATGGTTGGTGGGCTCGTCGAGCAGCAGCACATCGGGTTTGCGAACCAAGGCCTGCGCCAACAGCACGCGTCGCTTCATGCCGCCGGACAGTGCAGCGAAATCGGTGTCACCCGGGAGCTCCAGGCGCGTGAGCACATCGGTGACACGGCGGTCGAGATCCCAGCCGTGCTGCGCTTCGATCTGTGTTTGTGCTTCGCCAAGCGCATCCATGTCGCCTTCGGCGAGCGCATGGTGATAGCGCGCAAGCAACTGGCCGAGATCACCAAGGC
Source organism: Dyella sp. ASV24 (assembly GCF_016428905.1). Taxonomy (GTDB): domain Bacteria; phylum Pseudomonadota; class Gammaproteobacteria; order Xanthomonadales; family Rhodanobacteraceae; genus Dyella. The sequence goes on from NZ_JAELTQ010000025.1 coordinate 41,032, forward strand.
CTTGCGCAACGACATCGAACACGCTGCCGGCGGTGTCCTGCGGGACCTCCTGCGCCATGCGTGCAACGACGACGCCCGTTTGCAAACGTATTTCGCCATCGTCGGGTTTTAGATCACCCGCGATGAGTTTCATCAAGGTGGATTTGCCTTCGCCGTTGCGACCGACGATGCACACGCGCTCGTTCGCCTCGATGGAGAGGTCGACATGTTCGAGCAGGAGAGGGCCGCCGATACTGAAGTCGACGCGCTGGAGTTGGATAAGAGACATCCGACCATTTTAGGCGATGTGACGCCGTGGCTTATCCATGGGATCGAATTCAATCTCGGGCAGATGTGGCCGATAGGCAGATGAGGCGGGGGAGGTTGTCACCCTTGCGTGCCAGGAAGGGGATGGCGAGGCCTTTGCTTTTTCTGGCAAAAATGAGGCGATTTTCGGAAAAAAGAGCTTTTCCCCTACGTCGTTTGAGGGCACACTGCCTTGACACGTAGACAAAGCCTTCACGGTGAAATTTGCGTTACGACGGCGCCAGCGGCGCCGTCATCGTTTTATCGTCCATGGAAACATGGACTTATGTGATCTAATTCAAGTATTGTCTGGGCCTGTGGCGATGACGTTGCAGTTCAGGGTTTGTAACGTCGGATAAAACGGCGGCGAAGCGAGGAATCGGGGTGGCTATCAAGTCCAACACGCCGGCCAGGGGAGCGACCTGGCGCCAAGGCCTGCTTGCACTGCTCGTGAGCGTCGCAGGCAGTTTTGCGAGCGTGGCCCATGCCGGCTATGCCGCCATCGTCATCAATGATGCCGACGGCCAGGTGATCACTGCGGTCAATGCGGACGAGCCGAACCATCCGGCGTCGCTGGCCAAGATGATGACGCTGTACCTCACCTTCCAGGCGATGCAGAACGGCACGCTCAAGATGGACCAGGAACTGCCTGTGTCCTCGTGGGCCGCAGCCAAGGCGCCGACCAAGCTTGATCTGCGCAATGGCCAGACCATCACGGTCGAAGATTGCGTGCTCGGCATGATCACCAAGTCCGCCAACGACGCCGCCACCGTCGTCGCCGAGGGGCTTGGTGGTTCCGAAGGCCACTTCGTCGAGATGATGAACGCCCAGGCCCAGTTGCTGGGCATGAGCAACACCCACTTCGCCAACGCGTCGGGCCTGCCTGACCCGGAAGACAGCACCACCGCCCGCGACATGAGCAGGCTGGCCATGGCGCTGTATCACGACTTTCCGCAGTACTCGCACTACTTCTCGACCAAGGACTTCATGTTCCGCGGTCGCCTGGTGCGCGGTCACAACAATCTGATGGACAAGTACCCGGGCATGGACGGTCTGAAGACCGGCTTCACCAACGCCTCGGGCTTCAATCTGGCCTCCACCGCCGTGAAGGATGGCCATCGCCTGTTCTCCGTGGTGATGGGCGGACGCACTGCAGGTTCGCGCGACAAGCTGATGGCGCGCCTGCTCGACGACGGTTTCGAGAATCAGGAAACACCGGCGGAGCTGGTGGCCCAGGCCGGCGAGAGGCCTGCCGCTTCCGCGGTTGCCAGCACCAAGGCTCGCCGCACCACCAAGGGTGGCGTCGCGGTCAAGGCCACGGCTGTGGCGGACGCTTCGTCGACGTCGCGCCGCCACCATCGCCGCGGCTCCAAGACGGAAGCGGTCGCCAGTGCGGCGACATGCTCGAAGAAAAAGAAGGGCGCTACCTGTCCGGCATCTACCGCGCGCAACACCAAGGCTGCGGCGGGTCAGAAGGTGGCTTCCGCAGGTGCTTCGCCGGACAAGTGAGTCGGGTGGTTGTGCTGCAGGATGGATAAAAACAGGGCCGCGCAAGCGGCCCTGTTTTGTTTCACTCCCTCTCCCTGGAGGGGAGAGGGAGCTGCAGGCCCCTCATGCCCCACAAAAGAAACGGGCCGCTTGCGCGGCCCGTTTCGTGTCGAAGCAAGCGTGGCTTACTTCAGCTTGGCATCGGCGCGCAGCGCCTCGGCCTTGTCCGTCTTCTCCCACGAGAACGTGGTGTAGGTCTTGCCGTCCGGACCCTTCACTTCCTGCGGGGTGCGGCCGAAGTGACCGTAGCTGGCGGTCTGCTGGTACATCGGGTGCACCAGGTCGAGCATCTTGATGATGCCGTACGGGCGCAGGTCGAAGTGCTTGCGGATCAGCTTCTCGATCTTCTCGTCGGCGATCTTGCCGGTGCCGAAGGTGGTGACCGAGATGGAGGTCGGCTCGGCCACGCCGATGGCGTAGCTCACCTGCACTTCGCAACGGTCGGCGATGCCGGCAGCCACGATGTTCTTGGCGACGTAGCGCGCGGCGTAGGCGGCCGAACGGTCAACCTTCGACGGATCCTTGCCCGAGAACGCGCCACCACCGTGACGGGCCCAGCCGCCGTAGGTGTCGACGATGATCTTGCGACCGGTCAGGCCGCAATCGCCCACCGGGCCGCCGATCACGAACTTGCCGGTCGGGTTGATGTGGAACTTGGTGGCCTTGTGCAGCAGCTTGGCCGGCAGCACGGGCTTGAGGATGTGCTCGCGCACGGCCTCGATAAGGTCCTTCTGCTTCACGCTCGGATCGTGCTGGGTCGACAGCACCACGGCGTCGATGGCGGTGGCTTCACCGTTCTCGTAACGCAGGGTGACCTGGCTCTTGGCGTCCGGACGCAGCCACGGCAGCGGCGAGTTCTTCTTCTTGCGGACCTTGGCCTGCTGCTCGACGAGGCGATGCGAGTAGTAGATCGCCGCCGGCATGTAGTCCTTGGTTTCGTTGGTCGCGTAGCCAAACATCAGGCCCTGGTCGCCAGCGCCCTGTTCTTCCGGCTTCTTGCGGTCCACGCCCTGGTTGATGTCCGGCGACTGCTTGCCGATCAGGTTCAGCACGCCGCAGGTCTCGCCGTCGAAACCGACGTCGGAGGAGTCATAACCGATGTCGGTGATGACCTTGCGGGTCAGCGCTTCCAGGTCGATCCAGGCGCTGGTGGTGATCTCGCCGGCGACGATCGCGACGCCCGTCTTCACCATCGTTTCGCAGGCCACGCGCGCACGCGGATCCTGCGCGATGATCGCATCGAGGACGGCATCGGAGATCTGGTCGGCGACTTTGTCCGGATGGCCTTCGGAGACCGACTCGGAGGTGAAGAGGAAGTTGCTCATCGCGGGTTATATCCTTCCTTACGGATGAAGAGATGAAAGAGGGTGCCGCATGATACACGGCCTCCCCCGGGTTTGCAGCCTCAGCATGGGGCGCGCACATGACGATTTCATGCCGATTCAGCCATTTGGACGGCTTTTCGGCTCTTTTCCGGGGGCAT
>NZ_JAELTQ010000260.1 GCF_016428905.1 Dyella sp. ASV24
GCTGCTGGACTACGCCGGTCCGGATGGCGTCGACCAGGGGGCCCGCACCGTCGGCAAGATTTCCTATCCGACGTTCCAGCGTCAGTTCCGCTACGACAACCGCCGCCGTCCCACTCAGCAGACCGAATTGCTTGCGGATGACACGCTGACGTCCGGTGCGGCGTTCGACCCGCGTGGACGTCTGGCACGCCTCACCGACTCCAACGGCCACTCCCAGACGTTCGAGCACGATGGCATCGGACGCGTCGTTACCGCTGTCGACGAGTTGGGCACGGCCGTCAAGTTTGGCTACGACCACCGAAACAACCTGGTGAGCTTGACCGATGGGCGAGGCAAGGTCTCGCGCATGGCTTACGACCGCCGCGACCTGCTGATCAGCGAAACGAACGCCGGGGGCCAGACGACGCGTTATACGTACAGCGACGCTGGTGATCTGGTCGAGGTACTGCGACCCAATGGCTTCCGCTTGTCCTATGCCTACGACGATGCGGGTCGCTTGAAGGAGCGTCAGTCGCGTCGTGGCGATGGCAGCTTGGAGAGCACCGATGGTTTTGAATGGGACGTGTCCGACAACCTGACAGGGTGGCGGACCGATCGCGCCCATGCAACGCTGGCTTATGACGACGCCGACCGACTATTGAGTGAGGCGGTAACGATCGATGGCGTGACACTCAATCGCGCCTATACCTACTACCCGAACAACAAGGTCAAGACCTATACCGGTCCGGATGGCGTCACGCTGACCTATACCTACAATAAGAGTGGCGAACTGAGCGGGCTCGCCATTCCCGGTGAGGGCAGCATCAGCGTTACCGACTGGAGCTGGACGATACCGAAAAAGGTGGTGTTCCCCGGCGGCACCAGCCAGGAGATGGACAGGGATGGCCTGGGTGGTCTGCTTCGCCTGCGCGTGAAGAGTCCAAGCCAGGTTTCCCTGTTCGAGCTGGAAAATCGTTACGGAAAACTGCGCGAACTCTCCAGTCGTAAAGTCGACGGCAACACCACGCGGTTCGAGTATGACGAGGCCGTGCAGTTGGTGAAGAGCCAGCCGGATTTCATGGCCGGCACCAGCGAAACGTACACGATCGATAAGGCGGGCAATCGCGAGAAACACAGCGCGATATCCGGAACGTGGTCCTACGATGACGCGAACCGCCTCCAGGCGCGCGGCAATGTAAGCTACGAGTACGACGAGGCGGGCAACATGACCCGCAAGGTCGATGCACGTCTTTCCGAGCCCTTGCGTACCACGCGCTTCCGTTATGACGGCTACAACCGCATGGTGGAGGTGCGGGATGGCGCGGATACGGTGCTGGCAAGCTATGCCTACGATCCATTCGATCACCGATTGGTCAAGGAAGTATCTGCTGGCGCTGCCGCACGGGGCGCCACAGAGATCGGAAAAACACTGTTTCTGCACGGTGAAGAAG
>NZ_JAELTQ010000261.1 GCF_016428905.1 Dyella sp. ASV24
GGACCGCTCATTCGCGCCCGGGCAGGCGGAGAGCCTCGGCACCTTGATTTCCTTGTAACGCATTGAAAGTAGGAGTGAATCGGCTTCCTACTTATCAAAATTACACGTATCTCGGCTCAACCCCATAACCGTCATGATCTCACCACTTCCTTATGCGTAATGCCTGCTCAAAATGGATAGAAATGGAGGCTGTCACGCCGCGCCGGCGCGATCGCTACCGATGCGGTGGGACGCAGCGGCGTCCAACGGTCGCGCGAGCTGGGCCTGCACGTTCTGCTTGAGGAGGCGCACCTTTTCCTCAACCTGCGCGCGTGTGCGTTGGCCCTCATCCTGGATGCGGCGCACGTCGTCGTAGGTCTTGACCAAGTCTTCTTGCACCGCCTGCAGGGTGTCCACGTCGATGGCGAGCCGCTGGTTCGCCTCGGCCGCACGCACCGTGTTCTTCTGGAGAAGCTTCGCGTTCTCGCGAAGGAGCTGGTTGTTGGTCGCGTCGATGCGTTCCGCGAAATCAACGGCGCGCTTCTGGTCTTCGAGGGCAACTCGCAGGACGAACTGACGCTTGAAGTTTGGAATCGTGATGGTCTTCGCGCTGCTGAATTTATCCAGCAACTGCGTGTCGTTGTCCTGCAGCATGCGGATCATGGGTAGCTGCTGAAGGTTCGAGTGCTGCAGAACGATCATGTCGGCGATGCGCTTATCGAGCACCTGAATGACGGTCTTCTTCTCGCTCTGCGCCATCGCCTCTTCCGGGTTTGCGGCGTCGGGCATTGCGTCGTATTCGCTCTGCAGCTCGGCGAGCTTCTGCTTGCCCGCCAGGATGTGTTGGCCGATCAGGCGATACTCGTCGCGCACGGAGATGGCCATCGCGTCCATGTCCCTGATGCGGAGGCTCAGCGTCCGCTCTGTTGTTTCGACCTGCGCCGCGAGCTTGCTGACCTGCTCTTCGACGGTGTTGAAGCGCGCGATCGCCTTTTCCTTGGCATTCGTGATGCGGTCAATCAAGGGGCCGATCACCGGAACGCCCGAGCGGTTCCCGTTCAGCGCGGTCAGGTTCGCCTTTCCGGCTGCCGCCGCGAGGTCGTTAAGCAGTTCGCCGGCGTTGTCGAGGTCCTTAGATCGGACCTGAGCGAGGATGTTGTCCGTGAAGCTGCTGGTGTGTTTGCCGATCTCGAGACCAAAGGCAGAGATCGTTGCCGGAGAGGAGGCATCGATGGAAGCTTTCAGCTGCTGCACGGCGGGCAGATCCTCCTCGCGCAGACCGAGGTTGCGCAGTTCCTTGGAGTCGGCAGCGATGGCGACGTTGTTCATAGGTGCTCCGATAGAAGATTGATGGAAAGTCAGCGCAGGCAAGGGTTGGATCAGTGACGCGTGCTGTTGGTGGAGCCCTGGGCTGCTCCGGCGACAACGGCGAAGGTGTGATGGTCAAAAA
>NZ_JAELTQ010000262.1 GCF_016428905.1 Dyella sp. ASV24
GCACCGTCATCACGATGGTGAGCGCCGGCACCAGCGCCGCCAGCAGGCGGTCGATGGCACGGCGGCTTTCCAGCTCGAAGGTGTCGGCCACCTTGAGCAGCATGGTGTCGAGCTGGCCGGCTTCTTCGCCCACCTGCACCATCTGCAGGGCCAGCCGCGGGAAGCGCTGGGATTGGGCCAGCGCGAAGGACAGGCCCGCGCCTTCCTTCACCTGTTCGGAGGCCTGCGCCAGCGCTTGGTCCAACGCTTTATTGGCGGTGACCTGGCGCGCGATGCTGAGCGAGGTGAGCAAGGGCACGCCGTTCTTGAGCAAGGTGCCGAGCGTGCGTGCGATGCGTGCGGTCTGCACTTTGAGCAGCAGCGGGCCGACCAGGCGCATGGTCAGCAGGCGACCGTGCCAGGCCAGCAAGGCGGCGGGATCGCGCAGACGTGCACGGGCAATAAACACACCCATGCCGATCAGCAAGGCGATCGCCCACCACCAGGTCTGCAAGGTGCCGCCCACCGCCAGCACGATCTGGGTGATCAGCGGAATCGGCACCTGCATGTCTTCGAAGATCGGCACAAATTGCGGCACCACGTAAGCCAGCAACAGCAACAGCGAGCCGAGCACGCCGACCATCAGGAAGGCGGGGTAGATCAGCGCGTTGATGATGCTGCCGCGCAGTTGCTGGGAGCGCTCCAGGTAATCGGCGAGGCGACGCAGGGTGTCTTCCAGCGAACCGCCCGCTTCACCGGCACGCACCAGGCTGATGTAGAGCTTGGGGAACACGCTGTGCTCGTCGTCCAGCGCTTGCGACAGCGGCGTGCCACCGCGCACGCGATCACGCACGCGCTCGATCAGTTGTTTCGCGCTGGCGCCTTCGGGCAGGTCCATCAGGATGCCCAGCGCGCGATCCAGCGGTTGGCCCGCACCGAGCAAGGTGGCGAGTTGGTGGGTGAACTGCGCGAGCTGGTCGCCGGTGAAGGGGCCACGCTTGAACCAGCCGGCCATGCCGCTGCCGCCGGCATCGCTGTCGGCGGCGCGGGCATCGAGCGGCGTGTGACCCTGGTCCTGCAGACGGCTGACCACTTCCTCGACGCTGGCCGCGTCCATCTGGCCCTGCAGGACGTCGCCGGTGGCGCTGACCGCGCGGTAGCGGAATTGGGTCATGGGCGACGCTCCGCTTTAGCCGGGAATAGGGAATGGGGAATGGGGAATAGGAAGAGCAGGCACCCGCAAGCCTGCAGAGACCCGCCTTTCCTATTCCCTATTCCCGACTTCCGATTCCCTGCGTAGCCCTCAGCTTTCCTGCGTGACACGCAACACCTCCTCCAGGGTGGTGACGCCCGCCACCGCCTTGGCGATGCCATCCTCGTACATGGTGCGCATGCCTTCACTGCGCGCCACGCGCTCGATCTCGCCCGCATCGGCG
>NZ_JAELTQ010000263.1 GCF_016428905.1 Dyella sp. ASV24
GGCCAAGGTCGCATGCGTCTTGGGATATCAACGATGCGCCCACGGGGTGTTCCGCCATGGTGGTCGGCACATTATCTGACTAGTCAGATAAATACAAGTCACCGGCGGGCGTGGCGTGTTCAGGTACGTGCAAGTTCGGCGAAGGGTAGGTGACACACGGCTTCAAAAAGGCTCGCCATGTCGCGGCCACATCGCGTTGACACTCGCATAGCCGCGTAAGTAAGCTGCCGCGGCCTGCGGGGACACCCCCAGGCACTTGTCTGATAACCCAACAGCGAGAAATGGACAGTAACCCTCCTAGTCGATGCGCCAACCGCGGATGCACTCATCCGGTGTTGGCGTGCCAGTTGAACAACGTAAGCGCCATCGGCGACCGCAGCCGGTTGGCCGGTACTTTCCACGACTAGGAAAGTCCGGCTCACCTCATGCGCCGCCCTACGGCGCTTCACGAGGTGAGTCATGAACAGCAAGCTCCATCTATGTGCGGGCCGTCGTCGCGCGGCAGGCGCTTTTTATCCTTTCAATGCACCGAACGGCCGCCGGAACCGCGCGCGTCCGTCTGCGGCCGTGTCCAACCAGCACGCCACGGCACCACTGAGTGCTCGGTGGTCGCGCAACGCCGTGACCGGCCGGCTGGAATGCCACTGGGCTTCCGATGTTTCCACCGAACCGCACCCGTGCATGAAAGCGGTGCGTCGCATCCTCAAGGTACGCATGCATCGGCGCTCCCGTAGCGCAGGCCTGCGCCCTCCGTCGCGTTTCTACGTCCACGGTTAGTCCCATGCGACCTCCCCCTGCGGGCAACAGCCCGTTCCTACATCCCGTCCGCCTGGACGCACACGTGCTACGTCCCGCTCACGTCGTTACGACCTGAGCCGGCTCGTGCTCGTGTCGCCCTGCGGCGATTCACGAGGACAGAGCCATGCAACTCCCTCGCCTGTACGCACGTCGGCCGATGCATACACCGGACCGATTGCTCAACGCTTATCTCGCTTGCCGTACCGCTCGGCCGTCGTCGCCGGGTCTGGTGATGACGCTGTTGCACGCGTCGGTGCGCTGGTGTCGCGATATCAGCCAGCGACACAGTCACGCAGACCCACGCTGATCGTTGCGCCCCGGTGCGCGCGCGCACCGGGGCATCCCGTCGATGTTGCCGCCTGGCAGGCGGCCAGAAGAGCGAGATAACCCCTATGAAGAAGATCCACTTCGTCGGCGAATGGTTCGACTGCGGCGCGCCCAAGGCACTGCTATCTGAGCCGCACGCTATCCGCGCTCGGTGCCTGGATAGCATTGCGCGTAACCATCTGCCGATCAGCTATGAGT
>NZ_JAELTQ010000264.1 GCF_016428905.1 Dyella sp. ASV24
TTCCTGCGTGACACGCAACACCTCCTCCAGGGTGGTGACGCCCGCCACCGCCTTGGCGATGCCATCCTCGTACATGGTGCGCATGCCTTCACTGCGCGCCACGCGCTCGATCTCGCCCGCATCGGCGCGCTGCATCACCATGCGGCGCAGCGGGTCGCTCATCACCAGAAATTCCATGATGGCGCGGCGGCCGCGGTAGCCGGTGGGGTTGGCCGCGCTGCTCCCGGGTTTCCACAGGCGAATCGGGCGCTCGTCGGTGTATTTGTGCAGCTCGAACTGCTCGATCACTTCCGGCAAGGCTTCATACGGTGTCGCCGTCTCCGGATCGAGGCGGCGCACCAGGCGCTGCGCCAGGATGCCGTTGACGGTGGAGCCGAGCAGGTAATCTTCCACGCCCATGTCGAGCAGACGCGTGATGCCACCGGCGGCGCTGTTGGTATGCAAGGTGGACAGCACCAAGTGACCGGTAAGCGCGGACTGGATGGCGATGCGGCAGGTTTCCAGGTCGCGCATTTCGCCGATCATGATCACGTCCGGATCCTGGCGCACGATGGAGCGCAGCGCGCCAGCAAAATCCAGCCCGATCTGCGGCTTGACCTGGATCTGGTTGATACCTTCGATCTGGTACTCGACTGGGTCTTCGACGGTGATGATCTTCACGTCCGGCGTGTTGATCTGCGACAGCGCGGTGTAGAGCGTGGTGGTCTTACCGGAACCGGTGGGGCCGGTGACCAACAGAATGCCGTGCGGGCGATCCAGCACATCGACAAAGCGCTGTTGGAAGTTGTCGGTGAAGCCTAAGGACGCAAAGTCGAACACCACCGACTCGCGATCCAGAATACGCATCACCACCGATTCACCAAAGCTGGTCGGTACGGTGGACACGCGCAGATCCAGCTCCTTGCCTTGCACGCGCAACTGGATGCGGCCGTCCTGCGGCAGGCGGCGCTCGGCAATGTTGAGCTTGGCCATGATCTTCACGCGGGAGATCACCGCGGCCGTGGAACTGGACGGTGGCGCTTCCACTTCGTGCAGCACGCCGTCGATGCGGTAACGCACCTTGAGGCGGTTTTCGAACGGCTCGATATGCACGTCGGAGGCGCGCTGTTCCACCGCGCGCTGCAGAATGAGGTTGACCAGGCGGATCACCGGCGCTTCGGAGGCGAGGTCGCGCAGGTGCTCCACGTCGTCTTCCACCGCCGCGCTGCCGTCGAGGTTTTCCACGATGGTGCCCATCGCGGAACGGCCCGAGCCGTAGTAGC
>NZ_JAELTQ010000265.1 GCF_016428905.1 Dyella sp. ASV24
TCGCTGCTGAGGTAGCGGCTGCGCATGTCGTCCGTGCATTCCACCACCAGATCAAACTGGCGGAACACGTCAAGAACATTGCGCGCGTCCAGCGGCTGCTTCCAGAGTTGCACATGGACCGTAGGATTGAGTGCAGCCACGCGCCGCGCCGCCAGATCGGCCTTGTATTCGCCCACATCGCGCGCGTCGTACATCGTTTGCCGATGCAGGTTGCTGGCGTCCAGTCGGTCGCCATCGACAATACCCAGCGTGCCTATGCCTGCGCCGGCGAGATAGCTGATGACCGGGCAGCCCAGTCCACCCGCACCGATGATCAGCACACGCGATGCCGCCAGATTGGCCTGCCCCGCTTCGCCCACTTCACGCAACCTGATCTGGCGCGAGTAGTCGGGAACGAAGGGCTTCGCATGCGCGTGATGGTGGTGATGATGCCCGTGATGTTCTTCGTGCTCGTGCTCGCGATACACGTGCGTGCATGCCACCCAATCGGATTCGCCGGTGACGTAGTGTTCTTTCTTCCAGATCGGCAGCCTGTGCTTTATTTCATCAATGATGTAGCGGCATGCGCGAAATGCCTCATCGCGATGCGGCGCGGATGCCCCCACCCACACGGCCATATCGCCGATCTTCAGATCACCCGTGCGATGCACGCAGCGTGCATCGGTGACGCCATAGCGCGCGATGGCCTCGGCCACGATACGTTCGCCCTCGGCGATCGCCAGCTCCGCATAGGCTTCATAGGAAAGGCCATCGACTTCGCGCCCTTCGTTGCTGTTGCGTACCCAGCCTTCGAAGGAACAAAAGCCGCCGCTGGACGGATGGCGAAGCCGGTCTCGCTGGCTTGCCGCGTCAACGGTCGAATCAAAAAGTTTGAAATGGCTCATCCGCCCGCCACCGGTGGAATGAAGACGACCGTGTCGCCATCGCGCAAGGAACGATCCCAGGCGCTGAACTCGGTGTTCACCGCCACCTTGAGCACGTCCGCCGCTAGCGAGAACCCGTGCGAAGCACGCAACTCCTCGTAGAGGTCACGCAACGACACGGCCGAAGTGACGACTTGTTCACCGCTCCTGCCCGCCTGCTCACGCAGTTGTGCGTAGTACTGAAGGTTGACGACCGTCATGCCGGTGACTCCAGGCGTTGTTGCATGGCTTCCCTTTCCTCGGGCGTGTTGACGTTGTCCAGCGCGTCACCGGGTGCGGGCAGCAGCTTGATGTGGGATTGGAT
>NZ_JAELTQ010000266.1 GCF_016428905.1 Dyella sp. ASV24
CCCGTAAGGGCCCGCGTCGCGCCATCAAGAAGTAACGGATTCCGAACATGGCTAAGCCTGTCAAGACCAAGAAGAAGATCAAGCGCGTTGTCACGGATGCCGTGGCCCACGTGCAAGCCTCCTTCAACAACACCATCGTCACGATCACCGATCGCCAGGGCAACGCTCTGTCGTGGGCGACTGCCGGCGGCGCGGGTTTCCGCGGTTCGCGCAAGTCGACCCCGTTCGCAGCTCAGGTTGCCGCTGAAAAGGCTGGCCGTGCTGCAGGCGACTACGGCGTGAAGACCGTGGAAGTCCGTATCAAGGGCCCGGGTCCGGGTCGTGAATCGGCCGTGCGTTCGCTGAACGCCCTCGGTTACAAGGTTCTGAACATCATCGACGTCACGCCGATTCCGCATAACGGCTGCCGTCCCCCCAAGAAGCGTCGAGTCTAAAGGAGCATACCCATGGCACGTTATCGTGGAGCTACCTGCAAGCTCGCCCGCCGCGAGGGTGCAGATCTCAGTTTGAAGAGTCCGGCCCGCGCCATCGACTCCAAGTGCAAGCTGGAAAACAAGCCCGGCCAGCATGGCGCCAACAAGCGCATGCGTATGTCGGACTACGCGTTGCAGCTGCGTGAGAAGCAGAAGGTCAAGCGCATCTACGGTGTGCTTGAGCGTCAGTTCAGCAACTACTACTCCAAGGCGTCGACCCTCAAGGGCAACACCGGCGAGAACCTGCTGCGCCTGCTCGAAAGCCGTCTGGACAACGTTGTTTACCGCATGGGTTTCGCGGTTACCCGCGCCCAGGCCCGTCAGCTGGTCAGCCACAAGGCTGTACTGGTCAACGGCAAGAAGGTGAACATCCCGTCGTACCAGGTCCGTTCGGGCGACGTGGTTGCCCTGACCGAGCGCGCTCGCACTCAGCTGCGCGTGCAGGAAGCGTCGACCGTGTTCGACACCATGGACCTGCGTCCGCAGTGGGTCGAAGTCGACAGCAAGAAGTTCGAAGGTACGTTCAAGGCGATGCCGGACCGCGGTGATCTGCCGTCCGATATCAACGAGAGCTTGATCGTCGAGCTTTACTCGAAGTAATCAACCGGAGCCCTGCATGGCAGTTTCGTCAACTAGCGTGCTGCGCCCTCGCGGCCTCAGCGTCGAGCAGCTCGGAGCCAACCGCGCCAAGGTGGTGGTGGAGCCGCTCGAGCGTGGTTTTGGCC
>NZ_JAELTQ010000267.1 GCF_016428905.1 Dyella sp. ASV24
CGCTTCGGTCGGGCACTGCCCGACTTCGGCGGTTTCGGGCCCCGTTTGGCGTCCTGCTTGCTGCTGCGCGGTTCTTTCTTTTTGGTCACATCCTTGCCTTTTATTGGTTTTATCAGGGTTCCGGACCGCGCGAGGCGCGACCCGGCAAAAATTAAGTGAAGAATAGTTGACAACCTGCCAACACATGCCTAATCTACGCGGCTCACGCAGACCACTTAGCGAAGCGTGACACCTGCCCAGGTGGCGGAATTGGTAGACGCACTAGTTTCAGGTACTAGCGGGTAAAACCGTGGAGGTTCGAGTCCTCTCCTGGGCACCAATTATAGAAGAAGCCCGCAGCGATGCGGGCTTTTTCGTATCCGGCGTTTACATATCCACGCCACGCATCGTCAGCCCACGATGCGCAGCGCGTTGAGCCCTCCCGCCAGCGAGTACGCACTACGCACGCCCTCACCGCGCAACAACCGCGCGGCATGCCCGCTGCGACGACCGCTGGCGCAGACCAGCAGATAGCGACCATCCGCGAACTCACTGGCCCGCTCAGCGACTTGCGCCGAGGGAACACGTAGCGCGACGGCCGGCATCGGATCGCTGGCCCACTCCTCCGGATCACGCACATCCACCAACAGGAATCCGGCGTTCACGGCATCGTCCAGGCGATCGAACACGAGATCGATATCGTCCTCCTCGACAGCACGTTCGAGCGAGCTACGCGCCACATCCGCGCATCCACCGTGTTTGGCGCAACCTTGTGCAGCATCGACCGCCAAGTGCTGGATGGTCAGGTCGATCAGGTTCACCAGCGATAAGGAGCCCGCGCTGGGCTGCGCCATACCGAGTAGAACCTTCAAGGCCTCGGTTGCCTGCATGGCGCCCAACACGCCGGGTACTGGGCCGAGCACGCCGGCAAGCGTGCAGTTGCCGACCGTTTCCGGTGCTGGTTCCTGTGGCCACAGGCAACGCAGACACGGTGAACCTGGCTTACCCGATACGAACTGCAGCTGCCCTTCGTATTGGTAGATGCTGGCGAGGATCACCGGTGTACCCGTAAGTACTGCCGCATCGCTGCTGAGGTAGCGGCTGCGCATGTCGTCCGTGCATTCCACCACCAGATCAAACTGGCGGAACACGTCAAGAACATTGCGCGCGTCCAGCGGCTGCTTCCAGAGTTGCACATGGACCGTAGGAT
>NZ_JAELTQ010000268.1 GCF_016428905.1 Dyella sp. ASV24
AGCGGGCGCACGCACCCTCGCCGGCGTGGCCGATGGCGATATGTCGACCACCAGCACCGACGCGGTGACCGGCAAGCAACTCAACGCGACCAACACACAAGTCACGACCAATACCGGCGACCTTGTCGCACTCGATAACAGCGTGACCAGCCTGGATGGCCGTGTCACCACCAACACCCGCAACATCAGCACGCTGCAGCAACAGATGGATGAAGGTACGGTCGGCCTTGTGCAGCAAGACGCAAACGGTGCCATCACCGTCGCCTCGGCGACGTCTGGCAACACCGTTAACCTGGCTGGCGCCGATGGTGCGCGCCGGCTTAGCGGCGTGGCCAACGGTACGCTGTCCGATACCAGCGCCGAATTGGTCAACGGCACACAGGTGAACGACACCGACACGCAAGTAACGAAGAACACCACGGCGCTCGACGCGATCACCACGACGGTGACAAACCTGGATACTCGCGTCACGACCAGCACAACCACGCTGACCGAGCTGCAGAACGGGCTGGCGAACGGCACGGTAGGTCTGGTGCAACAGGGTGTGGACGGCAATCTCACAGTGGCCGCGCAGAAGGATGGAAGTCGTGTCGATGTGAGCGGCGCCGATGGCGCACGCACGCTGACGGGCGTGGCGAGCGGCCGTGCGGATACCGATGCAGCAAACGTGGCGCAGATCAAGGCCTCGGGTGTCGATCCAGTCGACGGTACGGACACGGTGATCCGCTACGACGATCTGTCGCTGGCATCCGCCCGCCTGGGTGGTCTGAACGGCACCGTGATCGACAATGTGGGTGCGGGCCGTATCGCGGCTGGCAGCTTGCAGGCCATCAACGGCGGTCAGCTGTACGACCTGCAGCAGAACTTCCAAGGTCAGTTCGATGCACTCACCGGTCAGGTGGGGCAGTTGAACGATCGCGTCGTGGTGATCGAGCAGGGTCTGGCTGACGGCAGTATTGGCGGGCCGGGTAACGGTGGCGTCATCGGCGGCCCGGGCACGGGCGACAACAGTCTGGTGGTGGGCGAGGGCGCCAACGCCTCGGGCGGCAATAGCGCAGCCGTGGGCAACGGCGCGGTCGCGTCCGGTGACAACAGTTCGGCGGTCGGCAACGGTGCGGTGGCCTCCGGCAACAACGGCACAGCGGTGGGCGCGGGTAGTAGCGCC
>NZ_JAELTQ010000269.1 GCF_016428905.1 Dyella sp. ASV24
CGGCCTGCAACGCGCCCGCTTCCTGCCGGCCATCGCACTGATCGAAAAGCACTGCCGCGTGGTGCAGATGATCTCGTCGCACGACTGGCGCCTGCGCGCGCTCACGCAAGCGGCGGTCTACCAGACCCCACCGGGCCCGGAAGCCGAGCGCGCCCTCTCCCGCATCTTCACCACGCAAGCCGAAGGCACGGTGCAGGACGGTGGCGAGATCATCGTCAACGATCGCCCCATCCCCGTGCGCAAGCGTGCGCGCAATATCCTGTGGTTCGACTTTGCCGCGCTGTGCGAAGGCCCCCGCGCGGTGTCCGACTACATCGAACTGGCCAAGGCTGGCCCTGCGGTGATTGTTTCGAATGTTCCACAGTTCACCGTGTACACCGACGATGCGGCGCGGCGCTTCGTGTTGTTGGTGGATGAGTTTTACGACCGCAAGGTGAAGTTGATTCTTTCTGCGGCTGCGCCGATTACGGAGTTGTACGACGGTGAGCGCTTGCGCGCGGAGTTCGGTCGTACGGAGTCGCGGTTGATTGAGATGCAGAGCGAGGAGTATCTCGCGAGTGAGCATTTGTCGTAGTTGAAGGGTGCTGTTACGAGTCCTCGAAGCCTCGGCTCTACTCCCTCTCCCTTCGGGCGACCCGAAGGTAGTCCCCTTTTTGGGAGAGAGGGTTGGGGTGAGCCCCGAAAAGTGGGTAAAGGTTGGGTGCTCGCCTTATGGTTTCGATGAAACCGTCACCCCGGCGCAGGCCGGGGTCCAGTAGCGATATCGCTTGGTTGTCACGTGGCGGCGATCTGGCCGCCTACGCGGCGGGCGTTTCGACCTTCTGCCGAAGGCCGAGTCACTTTTCTTTGCTTGCCCAAAGAAAAGTAACCCAAAGAAAGGGCCCCCCGGATGAGGCGCCTTCCGGGCTACGCCCTCCAGGTGCGCGGTCGGGTTCCGGGCTTTTCGACGGGGCTCCTGCCCCGACGAAAAGGAATCGGCATCCCTGCCGATTCCCCTGCGGGCCTTTTCTCCACCCGCCCACCGCCTCATACGGGGCCCGGAAGATCAAAAGCGAAAGCGGACGGCTCGTGCAGCGTTGCTGCACATCGCATCGCGGCAGGTCGCGTTGCTCCTGCTCTAGGTGCACAAAGTCGAGGCAGAAGAGAAA
>NZ_JAELTQ010000026.1 GCF_016428905.1 Dyella sp. ASV24
GAACACCGGCGATGCGTGGCCGATCTATCCGATGTACGACTACGCGCATTGTCTTTCCGACGCGCTGGAAGGCATCACGCATTCGCTGTGCACGCTGGAGTTCGAAGACCATCGCCCGCTGTATGACTGGTTCGTCGACAAGGTCGACCTGGTCAATCATCCGGAGCTGTGGCAGCACCTGCGCGAAGGCGGTTTCCGCACGGAACCAGCCAAGCCGCGACAGATCGAATTCTCGCGCCTCAACCTCTCCTACTCGATTACCAGCAAGCGCAAGCTCGCGCAGTTGGTGAACGAGAATCTGGTGGACGGCTGGGACGATCCGCGCATGAACACGCTGCGCGGCCTGCGTCGCCGCGGCTTCACGCCGGGTGGCCTGCGCCTGCTTATTGAACGCCTCGGTGTGAGCAAGCAGAACAGCATCATTGATTACTCGATTCTCGAGAACTGCGTGCGTGAAGATCTGGACGCCATCGCAGCACGTCGCATGGCGGTGCTTGATCCGCTCAAGCTCGTCATTACCAACCTGCCGGATGGCCATGAAGAACAGCTCACGTTCTCCAACCATCCGAAGGATGAAAGCTTCGGTACGCGCAGCGTGCCGTTCTCGCGCGAGCTGTGGATCGAGCGCGAGGATTTCGCCGAAGTGCCGCCGAAGGGCTTCCATCGCCTCAAGCCCGAAGGCGAAGTGCGCCTGCGTGGCGTGGGCATCGTGAAGTGCGAGGAGATGGTGAAGGACGCCGACGGTAACGTCGTCGAGCTGCGCTGCTCGCTGGATCTCGAATCGCGCCAGGGCATGCCGGGAGCCGACCGCAAGGTGAAGGGCACGATCCACTGGGTCAGCGCCAAACATGGCGTGTCCACCGAAGTACGCGTGTACGACCGCCTGTTCAACGTGCCGGATCCGGACGACGAAACCGACGGCAAGACCTGGATCGAACACATCAACCCGGAAGCCAAGCGCATTGTCACGGCATGGCTGGAGCCGGCAGCCGCGAACGTCGACCCGGAGCAGCGCTTCCAGTTCGAGCGCCTGGGTTATTTCGTCGCCGATCGTATCGATCACACCGCTGGCAAGCCTGTCTTCAACCGCACCGTCACGCTGCGTGACGCGTGGTCGACGAAGCAAGGCTGACATTCGCATCACAAGGAACGTTTCATGCTGCCTCAACAGATTCACCTGACCCTGCCGCCGTGGATCGGCGATGTGGTCGACACCAACAAGCGCTACATCACTGACGAGGAACGCGTGGCTCTCGCCATCGAACTCTCGCGCCTGAATGTCGAGCGGAGCCATGGCGGCCCGTTCGGTGCGGCGGTGTTCGATGGACAGGGGCGCGTCGTGTCTGTGGGCGTTAACCGCGTGGTGCCGCAGACGTGTTCCGTCGCGCACGCGGAAATGATGGCCTACATGAGTGCACAACAGCGTCTAGCGGCCTTCCGCCTCAATGCGGATGGTGGCCGCTACACCCTGGCCACCAGCGCACAGCCCTGCTGCCAGTGCTACGGCGCCACCGTATGGGCCGGCGTGGATGAGCTGCTGATCGGCGCACGCGCCGAAGATGTGGAAGAGCTCACCGAGTTCGACGAAGGCCCGCTGCCCGCGGACTGGATCGGCGAGCTCGAAAAGCGCGGTATCGCTGTGCGGCGCGACATCCTGCGTGAGCAGGCGCGCGGCGTACTCGCAGCCTATGGCCAGAGCGGACAGCACTATTGAGCCGCCTGCGCGCCGCCCTGCCGCTGATCCTGCTGGTCATCGCCGGCATTGCCTTGTTCAGCTCCGGCGTGATGGACCGCCTGCACCCCGAACAACTGGTGCAGCATCAGGCCCAGATACGCGCCGACATCGCCACGGCCCCTTGGCTTAGCCGGATCACCTTTATCGGCCTGCTGACGCTGGCCATGTCCACCGGCGTGCCGGGTACCGTCATCATCATCATGGCGGGCGGCTTTGCCTTTGGGGTGGTGGAAGGCAGCATTTACTCGTCCATCGGGTTGACCCTGGGCACGCTGATCCTGTTCCTGGCCAGCCGCTACGCCTTCGGTGCGGGCAGCAAACACCCTCCTGCCCTGGTGGACAAACTGCACCACGGCTTCGAGCGGCATCCAGTGGCCTACACCATGTTCCTGCGCTTTGTACCGGTGGCGCCGTTCGGCCTCGTCACGGTGGCACTGGCCTGGCTACGTTGTCCGCTATGGCTGTTCCTAGGCGCCAGCTGGCTGGGCGGCACGGTCTCCCTGATCTTCGAGACATCGATCGGTGCGGGCCTTGGGGAAGCACTGGCGCAAAGCCATGGGCACTTCGGACTGGGCCTGCTGATGCAACCCCGGGTATGGATGCCGATCTCCGCTATCGCGGTGCTGGCCCTGCTCCCGTTACTGGTAGAGCGCCTGGTGCGCCGCCGCCAGAATGCTTTGGACAACACACCGGCTCATTCGCAGGATTGAGCCCTGCCCTAGCCGACGGGCTACACCGGTCGGCCTGCTGCCTCGCTCGATGATTCGCGCTAGTCTGGCCGCGCCTGACGCTTGATGGGTGTAAGGGGTGCTCTGATCTATTCAACGCGGGTGGCATGATGTCCAGAAAGCCCGCAAGGTGCAGGGCGTGACGCAGCCCAGGCTGGTTGCCTGGGCAAGTGGCGCACTGCGGCATGGGGGCTTTCTGGACATCACCCGCAGGGCCGGTTCTGTTTGCCTGCCGCTGCGCGCCGCGCTGTCTCAACAGGCCACCAGCCTGCCTTCACCAACGCGGCGCGCAGCGGCAGGCAAACAGAACCGGTGACACCCACGTTGAATAGATCAGAGCATCCCTAGGGGATCCAATGGGTACAGGGGCCAATTCCCGGACAGTGCAATGGTGGCGTCGCACCTCGCTGATGCAGCGGCTTGCGTTGGTCGCCCTTGTACCCACTCTGGTAACGGCAACCCTGTTGGTCGCGATGCTCGCGCCGCAGCAGTTGATGACCCTTCGCGGCATGGCGCAAAACACCGCCGATGCCATCGCGACCCAGGCGGCTTCCGTCACCGCCGCGCCATTGCGCGACATGCAACGCCGCGAACTCGTACGCATCGCCGAATCCATCGGTGACCTGCCTCACGTCGCCCGCGTGCAGATCCGCGCCGCCGACGGCGAGATCCTGGCCGACAGCCTGGGACGCAGCGGCGCCGACAACAGCGAAAGCCTGACCGTGGTGCGCGACGTGGTCGACACGGATCGCCCGGGCCAACCCGTGCTGGGCTCGGTCGTCGTTGACGTCAGCCTGCGCGACGCCATCGCCATGCAACAGGCCAGCCTGCGACACGCCATGGTGGCGCTGGTGATCAGCCTGCTCCTGGCGGCGATCATCGCGTGGCAGGCCGCGCGCTGGATCAGCGCGCCGCTACGTCGGCTCGTACACGCCGTGCACCAGCTCGGCCGCGGCGACCGCCACGTCGAAGTGGAGGTCACGGACCTCACCGAGATTGGCGAACTGCAGCGGGGCTTCAACAGCGCGGCGATGGCCTTGTTCGACGTGCAGCGCGGCATGGAGCGCGAGATCGAACATGCCACCGTCGAACTGGCACGCAAGAATGCCGCGCTCGAGGCCGCCAGCGTTGCCAAAGCGCGTTTTCTCGCTGCCGCATCGCACGACCTTCGCCAACCACTTTATGCGTTGACGCTGTTCTCCTCGGCGTTGGCCGAGGATGAGCGCGACCCGATACGCCTGGATCGCATCGCACACATCCAGGAATGTGTGGAAGCGCTGGATCACCTGTTCAGCGAATTGCTCGACCTGTCGCGCCTGGAAACCGGCGCCATGCAGATCGAGATCGCCGAGTTCCCGCTGGATCACGTCTTCCAGGAAGTAAGCCGCAATTTCCGCATGATCGCGGAACAGCATGGCCTGCGCCTGATCATGCGCACCACCGACCTATGGGTGCGCAGTGACCGCACGATGCTCTCGCGCATCCTCAACAATCTGGTCAGCAACGCCTTGCGCTATACCAACCGCGGCGGCGTGCTGGTGGTAGCACGCCGTCGTGACGACGGCACCGTACGCGTGGACGTATGGGACACCGGCACCGGTATTGCACCGGAGCACCAGGCACGCGTGTTCGACGAGTTCTACCGCGTGGAATGCCACGGCAACGAACACGATGCCAGCCGGCGCCGCGGCCTGGGCCTGGGCCTGGCCACCGTACAACGCTTGGCCGAACTGCTCGACACGCGGGTGCAGCTGAAGTCGAAAACCGGGCATGGCAGCGTGTTCAGTTTTCATCTACCCGAAATTCCGGCGCAGCAGATCGTGGCGGCTACTGGCACCCCATCGTCACCCGATGTCTCCGGCATGCGCGTGCTGGTGATCGACGACGAACCGGCCATCCTTTCCGGCATCCGCTATCTGCTCGCCAGTTGGGGATGCAAAGTGGCGGTGGCGGAAGATCGCATACAGGCGCTGCAGGCAGCGGAAGAATGGAGTGAGCCGCCGGATATCGTGATTTCCGACTTGCGCCTGCGTGACGGCGAAAGCGGTCTTGATGTGCTCGCCGCCCTGGATGCGCATTACCAGATCGATGGCAATCCACCCTTCCCGCGCCTGCTCATCACCGGCGAAACCCGTAGCGACCGGCTACGCGAGATCATGGCCGCACGCATTCCCGTGCTTTACAAGCCCGTGTCGCCAGAACAGTTGCGCGAAGCGCTGATGGATGCCTGGAGTGGATCACGCGCCACGGCCTGAGCCGCTCAGCTTTTCGGAGCGACGCGCCGGGCAAGCACGCGGTCGGCTGGCAGGAAGCGATTGAAGAGATCGTCGACGAAATCGCCGCCCGGTGCGTCGTTGCGCGAGCCGCCAGTAACGTACAGACCTTGCCAGTGCAGGCGGCGTTCGCCGCCGGCTTCATTGGCCTGCAAACGTTCGACGAAGGTACGTAGCCCGCGTTGCACGCCTTGCAATGACTGCAGGAAAGCAAACGCCTCACGCCGCTTGTGTGGGTCGCTCTCTGTCGCCAGCACCGCGAGTGCTGTGGCTACCAGGCGCTCCGTCACTGCGTCTGCCTGCACCTCCAGGCGCCCATCCAGCACGCCATCGCGCATGGGGCTGGCATGCCGCCACCCAAGCACGCGACGGAATACCGAAGCTGGCAGCATGGAGCGGAAGGCAGCATGACCAGGCAATGCCTCAAGGCCGGTCACCACCACATAAACCGGTAGCTGTAATTGGAGACGCCGCGTGGCCTCGTCCGCCAGTCGATGCAGACGGTCGGCATAGGTAACGACCGCGCCTTCCGACTCGCGCAGGCTCTGCGCGGCCATGCAGATAACCAGCCCATCCAACGGCAATTTGCGGCGCTCCCTCGCCAGCAGCGACAGCGCCTTCGACCAAGGTGCATCGCCGTCGCCGATGGCCGCGTGCGGAGAGGACAGACGCGGCCCGGGTTCGATCGCCACCAGCGAGCGAAACACCCACCAATGCCACGGTCGCGTTTCATTAGCGCGTGACAGTTCGCGTGCATGAGGCGAGGCAGCAGCGGCCTGCAACAAGGAGCGAACGTCGGCGGCACTGTCGCCAACGAACAGCAGCCAAGGATGGCGAGACAACTGACGCCACCGGCCGCGGCGACGGAACGGATGGAGAATCGCTCCGCGAAGACGGCGCGCGGCATCCTTCACCGCGGCGGAAAAACTACCGATGCCATAGCCGGAGTCGGTGCTGTCCGCCACACGCGTATGCGCGCGCATCATCACCAGCGATTGCCAGGCAAGCGTACCTATCCAGCCGACCACACCCAGCACGGCCACGATGATGCCACCCATGAACCATGCCTGTTCCGATACGCCCTGACTGAAGACAGGCGCCACGAAAGCGACAAACACCAGCAGCACGACCAGTGTGGCCACCAGTTGCGCCAGCCGTCGTCCCATCCAGGTTCCGGGTAGGCGCAGCACCGGCGACCCTGGCGTCATGTAGGGCTGTGGTGTGACCGACTCGCGCTGCAGCGATTGCAACACGGCCGACGCACTCGTGCCCGCCGGGCAGTACAGCGCCTTGATGCGGCCCAGTTCACCGCCGTCACCTTGTTCGTAGTAGTACTGCCCAGCGAACCCGAGCAGCAGCGCCATGCTGAAGACTTCGCGCACTTCGTCCTCGCCGCTGCCCAGCCGGCCGAGCTGATCGAAGAATTCCGTGGCGGCACTTCCCGTGCGGAACAGCACCTGCTGCAGCGGGCCAACCCCGCTGCCCCATCCGCCGCGACGCGTCGCAACCTCGTCCAGCCAGGCCACGGCCGCGAACGCCGCCAGCTCCACTTCCGCCAATGGCTTGCCACGTGCGAAGGCAGCGCCACGCCCCTGATCGACCAGCGCGAGTGCGCGAGCGTGTACGGACGGCCATTCGTCGTCGGGGAGATTCTGGCTTGCCGCCTGCTCGTCGATCAGTAAGCCATAGGCGAACAAAGGTGCGAAACATTCCAGCAGCCGCATGGCGTCGATAGCCGTCAAAGCCTGTTGCATGTTGCTCCATGGCCCCGAACGGAACACCCTGTGCCGATCGGGGATGCCCGCCGAAGTCTACGACGATATGCCTCGCCGTGCCGCCCCGGGGGCACGCGGGCTTCAACCCGCATGGAAGTAAGGAACCCGCTCCATGCGGGGAAGAAGAGGCCATCCGTGGCAATACCGCCGACCGGCACGAGCATCATGCCCGGCATGCCAGAGGCTCCAAAACGTTTGAAGGGGGCTGAATGCGGTACACCGCCTGTGCTGGCCGGTTGAGCGCAACTAGCGCAACGCGCATGTCGCGTCGGAATCGTCGGTGTTTGGTAAGGGATACGTCAGCCAGCACGCTCCCACCCGTTTTCCGCCTTCACCGAAGCACGATCCCCATGGAGCAACGCCCCCATCGCGGTGGGTAAATTCTCGCGATCGACCATCAGGCCGGCCATATCTCGTTGTGGCTATGTCGTTCGTACGCTCTTTGAGGTTGCCGCGCACACACGGTGGGGCTATGTTGCGCAGGCCGGATGTGCGGCGATGGGAGAGCCGCTGGCGCCATGGGGACTGACATGCGCATATTGATCGCAGACGACCATCGACTGATCGTCGAGGGTGTCAAGCTCAAGCTGGCCGAGCTTGGGCCCGATACGTCCTTTGTCACTGCCATGGACATGGCTGAACTCCGCGCGGCGATCCATGCGCCGGAGGCATCTTCGCTATCTCTCGCGCTCATCGACCTGGCTATGCCCGGCGTGCAGGGCAGCGAGCATCTGACCGAAGTGATCGAGCATCTTCCGCAGGTGCCCGTGATGGTGCTCTCCGGCTCCGAAGACGGCGCGCTGATGAAAAGCCTGCTGGCGATGGGCGTACAAGGCTTTATTCCCAAGGCCTATTCGCCGGATGTGATGCTGTCTGCTGTACGCCTGGTGCTTTCGGGTGGCATCTATGTGCCTCCGCTGCTGCTGCAGGAGCGTGCGGATGGACCGGTCTCCGCACCCGCTCCCTCCATGGCCACGCAGACACCGTCCAGCGCCATCGACTCACTGGAGGAGCGGCTGCGCAAGTTGCTCACCGAGCGGCAAATCGATGTGCTGCGCCTGCTCTCGCAAGGCAAGCCAAACAAGCTCATCGCTCGGGATCTCGGCATCAGCGAGGGCACAGTGAAGATTCACCTTGCTGCCATTTTCCGGGCACTCAATGTACGCAACCGGGTCGAAGCCGTGGTCGCTTCGCGGCGTATCAGCGGCATCTGACCGAGTACTCCCACCTTATCGATTATCGCTAGCGCCAGCCCATGTTCGCCGGGATGCTCTGATCTATTCGGGGATCACGCCGTGCCGCAGGAAAGGATCGCAAGCTATCGCAAAAACGCCCGCCGGGTGGGCTTGGCCTGCGCACGGTTGACCGTGCTGTTCCTGCTAACCCTGCTTGGCGGTGCGGCCGCCAGCGCCGATCCGGCGCAAGCCACCGGGCACATCAACGCACTGACCTTTGGCATCCTGCCCATCGGCGGCCCCTCCGAGTCGCTGGCCGCCTGGCGGCCGATGCTCGACGACCTCAGCCACACGCTGCATCTACCCATCCGCAGCCTGTCGGTAAGCACGTATGAAGGACTGGGCGAGGCCATGGCCGAGGAGCGCGTGGACTTCGCCTTCGTCTCCGGGCGATTGGCGTTGGATGCGGTGATCCACGATCGCATGCAGGTCATCGGCCAGCTCACGCGCAGCAACGGTTCGCGCGGCTACTACTCGGTGCTGCTCGTACCCCGGGAATCGCCCCTGCACAGTCTGGACGATCTCTTCAAGCAGCCGGGCAAGCTGCGCTATGCACGCGGCGAGGTGTTGTCAGTCTCCGGCTATCTGGTCCCCGAAACTCAGGTATTCGCCAATCGCCGGCTGGATTCGGACACTTTCTTCGCCAACGTCACCGTCGACAATCACCAGAACAATGCACTCGCCGTCGCCAATAACGAGGCCGATGTCGCCACCAACAACACCGCTGACCTCGAGCGATTTGCGGAACGGTTTCCCGACCAGTACGCGCGCCTGCGCGTGCTATGGACGTCCAGCCTGATTCCCCATGCCGTGGTGGTGATCCGTACGGACCTTCCCGCCGACCTTCGCCAGCGTGTCGCCGCGGCGCTTACCTCGTACGCCAAGGGCAAGAACGCACAGGCCGAGTTGGCAAAGCTGCATCTTATCCACGATATCAGCGGCTTCGCGCCCGCTGGCAACGAGACACTGGTGCCTTTCGCCGATATCGAGTTCAACCTGGACCGGCGGCGCGCCTATAGCGCGCAATGGGTAAGCGACGCCGCCATGCAGGCTCGCCTCAAGAAGATCGATGCCGAGCATGAGGCGCTGGTGCGCCAGTTGATGGCGCCCAGCTCTCCGTAATCGCTGCAAGCCTTAGAGCCTGTTTACGGCCTCCCCGTGGCCCGCGCCGGAGGCTGTTTACGCGCAGGACAAGGAAGAGCGAAGGCACGCGGGGAGTGGCCATGGATGGCCACGGTTTTGAGGAGCGAGGAGTGTACGTCCGTACACGACTGAGTGATGACGCAGGCCTGTGGGCAAACAGACCCGGCCCGCACGCGGGGAGGCGCCATGGATGGCGCCGGCTCTGAGGAGCGAGGAAGGGTTGTTCTTGAGTGGCCACCCAACGACAGCACGCGGCTTGACCTGCCCACCAGGCAGGCGCAGCGCCACGCGCCGCCATCGGGCGACCACTCAAGAACAACGCGGGCTACGGGGAGACCGTAAACAGCCTCTTAATGGCCCGGCATGTCCTTGATATTGAAGGTCTGGCCGTTGCCCATGATCATGTCGCCCGGCTTCTGGCCCGCTGCGCACTGCCCCACCCAACGACCGGTGCTGGTCATGGCCATGTCGGCGTGACCCATGATGGCGGGGTTGTACGTGATGTGACCCTGCGTCGAATAGGCGCTGTCGCCCTGGTAGGTGGTTTCGCTGTGGCTGGTCATGTTGACCGCACCATTCGGCGTGTCGATCTTGCAGATGGCGTCCGTCACAACCTTGTTGCCACCCTGCACGTCGATCTTGAACTTGCTGCACATCTGGCCGCTCATGTGCGTGCCCATCTTGTACATCGCCGTGTCGGTTTCAGCGTCGAGACAGAACTTGGCGGTCTGGGGCTGGTTGCCCATGCCGGTGGTCTGCATTTCCCACAGACCCGGCTTGCGCTTGGGCATGTTGGCGGGGATATCCTGCGCCAGCGCGACACTGGCCATACCCAGCAAGGAAACCGCGACCAACCAACGACAACGTGAGGACATGGGGTTCTCCAATTCGCCCGGGGGTGGGCGTGCGGATGGCAAGGTAGCGCCAAATGCGTCCGGCGTCATGCCAGCGGATTCTGCAACGCAACACGTCCCTTCCCTACATGCCCCATAGACCATTCGCACTATGGCGCCTCGCGCTAGAACGAAGTGGGTATCGAAGGGTTCGCAGCCTTTCTTTACAGTGCCAATCAGGGCGATTCCGCGCTGCGGCGCGCCTCACGGTTTATTTCATCCCCTGACTACCGGGATTCCGCGCCATCATGTCTTCTATCTGCGCTTGCCAGCACCGAACGCCCCGGGAGCGATGTACGCCCCTGCGGTGCGCGTGCGGCTGTGCCGGGGAGGGGTGACGCATGGAACCACGCGCACATGTGTTGCCCCGGCTGTTCATTGATGTGGTTTTGCCCAGCACCATCGCCGCCCTGGCGCTGATTCTGGCGCTGTGCGTGCAGCAGACTCACAACCTGGCCGAACGCGTGGATGCCACAGCCAGCCTGCGGCTGGCACGGCTTGCGGGTGAATTGGATGCCACCAACGGCGCTCCATCCCAGGCCACGCTCGACCGCACCTTGCTGGAGGGCAAGGAAGATCGAGTCGTGCGAGTGGAGTGGCACAGCCCGGACGGCACCCTGTGGAGCAGTGGCACCGCCGGCAACGGCGCCACCTACCGCAGTGAGGTACAGCCCCACGGCAGCGCCTCGTCGTGGGTGAGCATGCAGGTAGATACGCGCCCGCTGCACCAGGCACAGGCCATGGTCTGGCTGCTAGGCGCGCTCTGTGCGACCGGCGTGCTGGTGCTGGCATGGCTGGCGCGCGTGTCCATTCGCCATCGCGTGCTCGAGCCGCTGTCGCAGGTGCGCTACGCGGTACACGAGCTGGTGAATGCACGACACCCGCAGCTCGACAACACACCGGCCGCCACCGAATTCATTGAATTGCGCAAAAGCCTGCAGCGTCTTTCCGAGCTACAAGACGAACAACGCCGTGACTGGAGCGCGATGCAGCACGACAACGCGGTGGAGGCGCTGGACCGCCTGCGCCAGAGTCAGGCGGCCACACGCAGCAAATCGCAGTTCATCGCCCTGGTCAGCCATCATTTCCGGCAGCCGTTGCAAGCACTGGAACTGTTCGCCGCCGGTCTCGATCAGAATGCCAGCCAGGAGCAGCAGTCCCTGTTCCAGCAGATGCGCAACAGCATTGCGTCGATGACGCGCCTGCTTGATGCGCTGCTGGAAATCTCCCGCCTCGACGCTGGCGTGATCGCCGTGAAACCCGTCGGCTTTACCGCCGCCGAACTCTTTATGCGCGATCGCACTTCGCTCAATCACGAAGCCGTGCAGCATCAGGTCACACTCACCTGGCGGGGCAGTCATCATCAATTGCATGGCGACGCCGACGTCGCCGCCAGCCTGCTCTATCAACTGGCCAGCAACGCCATTGCCAACGCGCCCGCAGGACGCGTACTGATCGCCGCGCGCCGCCGTGGCCAGTCCATCCGTATCGAAGTGCGCGACAACGGCCCGGGCATCGCCGTAATCCACCAGCAGCGCATCTTCGAAGAGTTCGTGCAATTGCAGGCGGGTGAAAGCGAGCGGCGCGGCGGTTACGGGCTTGGCCTTGCAATCGCCGAACGCCTCGCCCGATTGCTGGGTACGCGCATCGGCCTACGCTCGGAGCCCGGCAGCGGCAGCACCTTCTGGTTCGATCTGCCACGCATGCCGGTGATGGAGCGCCACTCCAGCCCGCAAAAGCAGGCCACTGCTACGTGGCGGCAGGCAAGCTGAGCCACGGCCACGCCATCCCAGAAACAAAAAAAGACCCGCGTTTCCGCGGGTCTTTTCGTTTATTTGGTGGGCCGTGATGGATTCGAACCATCGACCAATAGATTAAAAGTCTACTGCTCTACCGACTGAGCTAACGGCCCACACTTCAAAAGCTAGCCCGATATTTTATGGGCTGGAGGCTCGTGGCACAAGCAAGCCCCGTTCAGGCATAGCGCGTGGGGTCCGGCAGGCCGGCAGCGCTGAAGCCCTGGGCCCTGAGATGACAGGCATCGCAGTGACCACAGGCACGCCCCTCGGCATCGGCCTGATAGCAGCTGACCGTCTCGGAGAAGTCCACGCCCAGGCGCTGGCCTTCGCGGGCAATGTCGGCCTTGCTCATGCGCATCAGCGGCGCATGGATGCGGATGCCCGCCCCCTCCACGCCGGCCTTGGTCGCCACGTTCGCCAGCTGCTCGAAGGCCTCGATAAAGGCGGGACGGCAATCGGGATAGCCCGAGTAGTCCACGGCATTCACGCCGCACCAGATATCGGCCGAACCGAGCACTTCGGCCCAGCCGAGGGCGATGGACAGCATGATGGTGTTCCGAGCCGGCACGTAGGTCACCGGGATGCCCTGCTCGCCCGTCTGGTCGAGCGGCACATCGATATCCGCGGTGAGCGCGGAACCACCAATGGTGCGCAGGTCCACGAACACGGTCTTGTGCTCGACGGCGCCCAGCAGGCGGGACACCCGCTCAGAAGCCGCCAGCTCGGCGTTGTGGCGCTGACCGTAGGCCACGCTGAGCGCGTGCACCTGGTAGCCCTGTTCGCGGGCGATGGCGATGGTGACCGCCGAGTCCATGCCGCCGGACACGAGCACGACGGCCTTGCGGGGAGAGGTTTCAGACATGGGATGACTTCCACTCAAGGGTTCAGGCCGGTGATCCGACCGACAAGCGCCACCGGCAACACAGGCCGACGCGCGGAAATTCCAGGGGCCATCAGCGACAGGGCGAAACAGCCCCGCGCTGCGCGCCGATGCGCGTCAGTGCCCCGGTTCGTCGTTCCATAGCAGCTTGTGGAGCTGCAGTTGGAAACGCACGTCGAGCTTATCCTCGATGATCCATTCCGCCAGCTCACGGGGTTGGATGGCGCCGTGCACAGGCGAGAACAACACCATGCAGCGCTCGATGATCCGGTGTTCGGCGACAACGTCGCGCGCCCATTCGTAATCCGTGCGACTGGCGATGACGATCTTTACCTGATCGTGCGGCAACAGATGCTCGAGGTTCGACCACAGGTTGCGCGCGGCCTCGCCCGAATCCGGAGCCTTGAGGTCCATCACCTTGCGAACGCGCGGATCCACGTCCGCCACGTCCAGCGCGCCGGAGGTTTCCAGCGATACGTCATGGCCGGCATCGCACAACCGCTTCAACAGGATCAGGCAGCGCTTCTGCGCCAGCGGCTCGCCGCCGGTCACGCACACGTGCTTGGCGCCATGCGAAGCCACCTCGGCCACGATGTCGTCGATCGCGCGCCAGTCGCCACCGTAGAAGGAGTACTCGGTATCGCACCACACGCAGCGCAACGGGCAACCCGTCAAACGCACAAAGACGGTGCGCCAACCAATGGCGTCGGCCTCGCCCTGAATCGAGTGGAAGATCTCGGTAATGCGCAGGCGCTCAGCGGGCGCCTGCGTCGACGTGGTGGGAGCCACGTTCGTACTACTGCCAGTCACGACAACAACCTCAGTTGGCCGGCTGGGCCTGCAGGCGGCGCAAGCGCTCCTGCGCCAGACCTGCTGCCCGGGAACCGGGGTACTTCGCGGTGACGTTCTTCAGCGTGGCCTTGCCGGCATCGAGCTGTTTGAGTTCGATCTGGCTATAGCCCACCTTGAGCAGCGCGTCGGGCACCTTCTCGCTCTGCGGGAATTGGCTGACCAGATGCTGGAACGCTTCCATCGCCACCTGGTAATTGCTGGTGGCGTAATACGATTCACCCAGCCAGTAGAACGCATTCGGCAACAGCGAGCTGTCCGGATACTGCTGGATGAAGTTGCGGAAATCACGCGAGGACTTTACGTAGTCGCCAGCACGCAGCGACTTGAAGGCATCGTCGTAGGCGGCCTGTGCCGTCGCATTGTTGGCGGCGGCTGCACCCTTGCCCGCCGCGGCAGGCGGCGCACCCGCAGCAGCCTTGCCTGTGCCTGCCGCTGGCGGCGCGGCAACCGGCGGCACAACCGGCGCGGCATTCGCGGCGGGTGCCGGGGTGTTCGGCGCGGCAGCATTCCCCGGATTAGCGCCCGCAGCACCGGCACCGCTTTCAAGGCGGCCCAGGCGCGAATCGAAATCCGTGGCTTGTGCTTTGTTCTTGTCGGTGGCTTCCTGCAGTTGATGCTGCAGTTCCTCGATCTGGCCCTGCATCTGCTGCACTTGTGACTGCAGCGCCTGCACTTGGTTGACCAGCGTGGTGCCGTTCTGATTCTGCGCCTGCTGCTCTAGCCGCGACACACGGTCGGCGAGGCTGAGGCGGGAATCCTGTGCGTGGACCGGGATACTAAAAAGCATGGCGGACGCGATTGCGCCCGCCATGCCCATCCTGGCCGTGAAGCTATTAGCCAGTCGCTTCTTCATTACTTCGCCGTGTAGACGATCTCGACGCGACGGTTCTTGCTCCAGCAGTCTTCGTTGTGCTCACGGCACACCGGCTTTTCTTTGCCATACGAGATCACGTTGATCTGGCTGGCCGAGCCGCCGTTCGACTGCAGGGCGCTGGACACGGCGTTGCCGCGACGCTCGCCGAGGCCGAGGTTGTACTCGCGGGTGCCGCGCTCGTCAGCATTGCCTTCCAGACGGATCTGGGCCATCGGGCGGTCCTGCAGGTACTTGGCGTGGCACGCCATGATCTGCTGGAACTCCGGCTTGATTTCGTCCTTGTCGAAATCGAAGTACACAACGCGCTGACGCAGGCAGGCATCGGTATCGAGATCAGCCGGGGTGTACTTGCCAGCGGTCGACGGAGCCGGGGTGGTCATCGGCGCTTCCGGCTGCGGCTGCGGCTTGACTTCCTGCTTCTTCGAGCATGCGGCCGCGCCAACGCAGAGCAGGGCGACCAGGGCGACGCGAACGGTCTTATTCATGGTGGACGTTCCTTCAAACAGGTTTGAGTTCCGACAGTCAATGATGATTGCGGTTTCGGGACAGTGTTCGCCGGTGAACCGGCTGTTATTTTGACATTTTGCTGCCGGCGGTGCGCTGTCTCGCAACCGCCTGGCCCGCCTGCCGCGACGGATTGCCGCGGCGGGCAAGCTGTTTGATCCGGCGTGCGG
Source organism: Dyella sp. ASV24 (assembly GCF_016428905.1). Taxonomy (GTDB): domain Bacteria; phylum Pseudomonadota; class Gammaproteobacteria; order Xanthomonadales; family Rhodanobacteraceae; genus Dyella. The sequence continues at coordinate 14,862 of NZ_JAELTQ010000026.1, forward strand.
CCTGAGCCTTCACGCCTGGATCACATGGCCATGACGCTTACGCGCCCCGGCATGAACTGCTTATCGCTGACGATAGGGACCCCAAGCCGGTTCGCGAACGTCACCGTCGGCCAGTACCAAGCGCTGACGGACGAGACCATCGGCGGACACTGCGTACAGCACGCCACGCCTTCCTTCGGAGGCGGCGTACAGCAACATGCTCGCGTTCGGCGCGAAACTCGGTGTTTCGTCGATCGGACCCGGCGAGATGAAGCGCACCTGCCCACCCAGACTGCGATCCATGATAGCAATACGATACACGTTCCCGTTGCCCTGCACCATCGCGATCTGCTTGCCGTCGTAGCTGATCGAGGCGTTGGCGTTGAACTGGCCCTGGAAGGTGATGCGCTCGGCACCGCCACCACCCGCCGACATCTGGTAGAGCTGGGGCTTACCGCCACGGTCCGAGGTAAAGATGATGCTCTGGCCGTCCGGGGTCCAACGCGGCTCGGTGTCGATGGCCAGGTTGTTGGTCAGACGGGTCTCCGAACGGGAACCCAGATCCATCACATAGATCTCGGGGTTGCCCTGATAGGACAAGGCCAGCGCAAGCTTCGAGCCGTCCGGGGAGAAGTTAGGCGCACCGTTGATGCCCTTGGCACGCGCCGAAACCAGCTGACGCGAACCGGTGGTGATGTCCTGCACGTAGATAGCCGAGTTGCCGCTTTCGAACGACACGTAGGCGATCTTGCGGCCATCCGGCGACCAGGACGGCGACAACAGCGACTCGCGCGAACGGGCCACGACCTGCGGGTTGTAACCATCCGAGTCGGCCACGATCAGCGAGTAGGTCGTGTTGTTACCCAGGCCCACGGCGGTGATATAGGCGATACGGGTCCAGAACGCACCGCGCACACCCGTGATCTTTTCGTAGATCGCGTCGGCGATCTGATGGGCCACGCCGCGCAGGTCACCGGCCGGCGCGGTGTACGCCTGGGCAAGCAAGCTCTGCTGACGGTTGACGTCCCACAGCTCGTACTCGATGCGCATCATGCCGCCGCCAGCATCACTGATGCGGCCGACGGTGATGTAGTCCTGCTTGAGCAGACGCCAGGTGGCGAAGTTGATGTCCGCACCCTTCGAAGGCGTCTCCACGATTTCGCTCTTGGCGAGCGAGCGGAATTTGCCGGAGCGGTTGAAGTCGTTGCGCATGACATCGGCGATGTCGGTGGGCAGCGGCGCCCCACCCGCCTGCGCGAACGGCACGACGACAATCGGCGTTGCCGACTTGGTCACGCCTTCCACAGTACCGGTGAGGGTGGAGGTCTGCGCGGTAGCCAGGCCTGCAAACAGCAGGCCCAGGATGCCAAGCAATAGGACCAGATAACGGGGAGTCTTTTTCATCAGGTCATCACCTATGGCTTGAAGTACATGTCAACAGTGCGGCTAAAGACACTTTCAAATCCCTTGTATGGCAATTCGTTGGCCCTCATGGCCGCGTCTTCGACGGATTTGCGGCCTGCATCATCGAACGGGCAGCTTGAATCGACCTTGGCACTGACGACCTGACCGCCCGGCAACTGCACGATATGCAGCAGGCATTGTTGATTGGTCGGCATGTTATCCGGGCCGACCCAGTTCTGTTTGAGCGTATTCTGAATCGCCGCGAGATATTGCGCCCGCAACCCTGCGTCAGGACCGTTACTGCCGGTTTGCTTCTGCGGTGCATACGGCACGTTGTCGACGCCATTCTCCTGAGCGTTAGCCTTCAGGTCGGCAAGCTGCTGCTTGGCCTGGTTGGCCTTGCTCTGCGCCGCCTTGGTCGACTTGTCGGCGGCATCCATCTTGGCGAACAGCTCGTCGATCTTCTTCTGCTCTTCTTCCTTGTGCTTGGCCGCCTGGGCGTCCAATTCGGCGGCGCGTTGGCGCTGCTTCTCTTCCTGTTCCTTCTTGGCGTCCTCAGCCTTCTGGATGCCCTCGGCCACCACCTTCTCCTGATCCTTGGTATCCGGATGCTCAGGCGGAGGCGGCAGCGTCTTGATCTTGGGCGTTTCTTCCGACGGCGGCGGTGGCACGCTGGGCGGAGGCGGCACGGTCTCCGGCGTCGGCTTGGCCTTGGTGTTCGAGACCTTCGGCGGCGGCGCGCCGGTGACACCGACCAGCTCGGCCTCGATGATTTCGCCTTGCAGCGACACCGGCTTGGTGCAGGTGATCGGGTTCCACTCGGCCGGCAGGTGCAGCGTCTCGAACAAGCTTTCGTAGAACGAGCACGGCACCACCGCGAGGGCCAGGAAGCCCACGATGCCTAGATGGAGAACGGCGGAAAGGACAACCGCCTTGGACGTGCCCTTGGGGCGGGAGTCGGCCCTCATTTCTTGGTGCCCGACTCCGGCGCGCTCATCAGACCGACCTTGGCCACGCCGGCCTGCTGCAACTGGGCCAGCACCTGATACACGCCTTCGTACTTGCCATCACGATCGCCAGCCACGAGCACGCTGACCTCCGGGTTGGCCTTCACGAACGCGCCGACCTTGGCCTGCATGGTGGCGACATCGACGGGCTGACGCTTTTCCGTGCCCAGAGTCAGGAACAGTTGGCCGGTCTGATCGACCACGACGATCACTGGATCTTTCTTGTCCTGCAGCGACTTCGCGTTCGCTTGTGGCAGATTCACGTCGACGTTCTTGTTGATCATGGGCGCGGTGACCATGAAGATGATCAACAGCACCAGCATCACGTCGATGTACGGAACGACGTTGATCTCGGATTTCAGCTTGAAGCGCTTGTGGCGCATAGAGCTACGCATCGCTTAGCTCCTCTGCTCAGGCCGCTTCGTCGGTCTGGATCTGACGCTGCAGCACCGAGGAGAACTCTTCCTGGAACACCTCGTAGCGCGAGGCCACGCGTTCAACCTTATTGGCGAAACGGTTGTATGCCCACACCGCCGGGATGGCGGCGAACAGACCCATGGCGGTGGCGATCAACGCTTCGGAAATGTGCGGGGCGACCACAGCAATGGTCACGTCCTTCATCTCGCCCAGGCCCTGGAAGGCGCCCATGATGCCGATGACGGTGCCGAACAGGCCGACGTACGGGCTGATCGAGCCGACGTTGGCGAGGAATTCCAGATTGCGCTCCAGGCGGCCGATCTCGCGGGTGCCGGCCACGCGCATGGCGCGCTCGGAACCCTCGATGACGATGCGCATGTCATGCACGCGGCGCTGGCGCTGACGCACGAATTCGCGGAAGCCCGACTCGAACACATTCTCCATGCCGCCGTTTTCCGCACCGCGGTTGCTGACCTCGCGGAACAGCTGGGCAAGGTCGGCGCCGGACCAGAAGCGCTCCTCGAAGCCCTCGGCCTCTTCCATCGCTTTTTTCAGCTGCTGGTGCTTGCGGATGATGATCACCCAGGAGAGGAAGGAGAACACCAGCAAGACCAGCATGACGGCCTGTACCAGAACGCTCGCTTCCGCGATCAGCTTGAAAATGTTCAGTCCACCGTTCATTGCTTGAAGGTTCTCCAGCGCACGTGCTTAATTTTGAGGGGGAAGGCCGGGGATAAGGTCGGCCGGAATCTGCACCGGACGCATGCGGCGGATATCGACGCACGCCACGCGTACTTTCGCGCGGATCAGCTCCGCGCCGTCCGCCCGGCGGATCGTCTGGGCGAAAAGGATACTGGCTGCCCGCCGTTCTTTGACTTCCACGCTTACCGACAGTTCATCATCCAGCAGGGCCGCCCTGAGGAAATCGATCTGCATTTCCCGGACCAGGAAGGCCAAACCCGTGTTTTCCTTGACCAGGGACTGGTTGATACCCAGGGCGCGCAGCCATTCGCTGCGGGCGCGCTCCATGAAACGCAGGTAGCTGGCGTGGTAGACCACCCCGCCCGCGTCGGTATCTTCCCAATAAACCCGCACCGGCCACTGGAACGGGTCGGTAGCGCTGGCTTGCATCGCGTCAGACATCGGAGTTGTCGGCAGTAAAGAGGTCGGCGGCTACAGGCTGCCGCGGCGGCGGGGTCAGGCCCAGGTGGCGCCAGGCCTTGGCGCTGGCCATGCGACCGCGTGCCGTGCGCACCAGGAAACCCTGTTGGATCAGGTAGGGCTCGACCACGTCCTCGAGCGTGCCGCGGTCTTCGCTAAGGGCAGCCGCCAGCGATTCGACACCGACCGGGCCACCGTCGAAGTTCTCGATGATGATGGACAGCAGACGACGATCCAGCTCGTCGAATCCTTCGGCGTCGACCTTGAGCATGTCCGTCGCCGCGCGTGCGGCGTCATGGGTGATCTGGCCATTCGCGCGCACTTCGGCGTAATCGCGCACGCGGCGCAGCAGCCGGTTGGCAATGCGCGGCGTGCCACGCGAACGGCGGGCGATCTCCTGCGCGCCTTCCAGCTCGCAGGGGATGCCCATGATCCGCGCCGAGCGACGCACAATGGCCGTGAGCTCGTCGGGCGTATAGAACTCCAGACGCTGCACAATGCCGAAGCGGTCACGCAGCGGCGCCGTGAGCAGGCCTGCGCGCGTGGTGGCCCCGATCAGGGTGAAAGGCGGCAGATCCAGCTTGATCGAGCGGGCCGCGGGGCCTTCGCCAATCATGATGTCGATCTGGAAATCTTCCATCGCCGGGTAGAGCACTTCCTCCACCACGGGCGAAAGACGATGGATCTCGTCCACGAACAACACATCGTGCGGCTCAAGGTTGGTCAGCAACGCCGCCAAGTCCCCTGCCCGCTCTAACACCGGGCCAGACGTGGAGCGCAGATTGACGCCCAGCTCGTTGGCGATCACATGGCTAAGTGTGGTCTTGCCCAAGCCCGGAGGACCGAAGATCAGCACATGGTCCAATGCGCCGCCGCGCTTCTTTGCCGCTTCGATATAAATCGACAGCTGTTCGCGCACCGCTTGCTGGCCCAGGTACTCGGTCAGCCGCTTGGGACGGATCGAGGCTTCGAGGGCCTCATCATCCATCTGGGCGGCGGCGGTGACGATGCGGTGTTCGGTCATAGCCTGGCGGCAGGGAATAGTGAATGGAGAATAGGGAATGGGCCAAACACGGCCATTCTACCTATTCCCCACTCCCTATTCCCGATTCCCGGCTTAGATTTCGACCTGGGCGCCCAACTCGATCAGACGATTACCCGGTATCTGGAAGAACGCCGTGGCAGGCAGTGCATTGCGAGCCATGAAGGCGAACAGCTTGTCACGCCACAACGCCATGCCCGGTCGCTTGGCATCCGCGATGATGTTTTCGCGCGACAGGAAGAAGGTGGTATCCATCATGTCGAACGGCAAACCCATCTTGGAGCACTTGGTCAGCGCGCGCGGGATGTTCGGGTCCTCCGCAAAGCCGAAGCGCAGCGCCAGACCGTAGAAATCGCCGCCGAGTTCGGTGATCTCGATGCGCTCGCCCGGGTCGGCCGTCGGCGTCTCCAGCATTTCCACGGTCAGCAACACATTGCGCTCGTGCAGCACCTTGTTGTGTTTGAGGTTGTGCAGCAATGCGTGTGGCACAGCGTGTTGGTTGGCGGTAAGGAACACCGCCGTACCCGGCACGCGCAGCGGCGGATGCTCGGCGATGTTCTCGATGAAGGGCTCCAGCGCCAGGCCGGATTGCTTGATCTCGCGCACCACCAGCTCGCGACCGCGACGCCAGGTGGTCATCACGATGAAGATGCCCACGCCGAGCACCAACGGGAACCAACCGCCGTACTCGATCTTGATCAGGTTGGCGCCCAGGAACGACAGGTCGATGGTGAGCAGCAACACGCCCGCGACGATGACGGTGAGGCGGTTCCAGTGCCACTGGCGACGAGCCACGATCAACGCAAGGATGGTGGTGATGGTCATGGTGCCCGTCACCGCGATGCCGTAGGCCGCGCTCAGGTTGTCCGAACTGCGGAAGCCCAGCACGGCGGCCAGCACCATGATCAACAGGAAGTTGTTCACCCACGGCACGAAGATCTGGCCAGACATCTCGCGCGAGGTGTGCACCACCGGCATGCGCATCGAATAGCCCAGCGACATCGCCTCGCGGGTCATGGAGAACGCGCCGGAAATCACCGCCTGTGAAGCGATCACCGTAGCGATGGTCGCCAGACCAATCATCGGGAGCAGCAGCGGCGCCGGCGTCAGCTTGAAGAACGGGCTATCGATCGCTTCCGGGTGATCGAGCAACAGCGCGCCCTGACCGAAGTAGTTGAGCACCAGGGCGGGCAGCACGAAGCTGAACCAGGCAAGGCGGATCGGGCGCTTGCCGAAGTGCCCCATGTCCGCATACAGCGCCTCCGCACCGGTCAGCGCCAGTACCACGCCACCCAGCGCGATAAATGCCTGCAGGCCATGGGTAAAGAAGAACTTCACGCCGTAGTAGGGGTTGAGCGCCCACAGCACGTGCGGGTTGCGCACCACCATGTTGGCGCCGAGCAGCGCGATGACGATGAACCACACTACCATCACCGGGCCGAACAATTTGCCCACCCGCTCCGTGCCATGGCGTTGCAGCGCAAACAGGAAGAACAGGATGACCGCCGTGATCGGCACCACCCAGTGCTCCAGGTTGGGCGCAGCGACCTTGACGCCTTCCACCGCTGACAACACGGAGATAGCTGGTGTGATGACGCCGTCACCATAGAACAGCGACGCGCCGAAGATGCCGATGATGGCAAGCGCCCAGCGACTCCGCGCATCACCGCGCACGCTGCGCAAAGCCAGCGCGAGCAGCGCCATGATGCCGCCCTCGCCCTTGTTGTCCGCACGCATGATGAAGACCACGTACTTCAGCGACACCACGATGATCTGCGCCCAGAAAATGAGCGACAGCACGCCGTAAATGCTCTCCGGCGTCGGCTTCATGCCGTCGTGGCTGAGTGTGGTCTGCAGGGTGTACAGCGGGCTGGTACCGATGTCGCCGTACACCACGCCGATCGCGCCGAGCGCGAGCGCGGCCAGGCGCCGTTTGGTTTCAGCGTCGGGCATGCCTTGTGCGGAATCCGGGGTCACGTCTTAATTCCCTAGTGCGGCGCGCAGCGCCTTGCGGATGATAGCTTCGGCGGTGTCGCCTTCAGCGGCGACTTTTTGCACCAGACGGGTCACTTCCGCCGGCTTGTAGCCCAACTGCTGCAATGCCACGGTAGCTTCGCCCGCCGGGTCAAGCGGCGCACCATTCGTTGCAGGGCGTGCGCCGGGCAAGCTGGTGACGAGCCCGTCCACGCGATCGCGCAGCTCCACCACCATGCGTTCGGCTGTCTTCTTGCCGATGCCCGGAATCTTGGTCAGCGCCACCACGTCGCCAGTCTGCACCAGCCGCGCGAAATCGTTGGTGGATACGCCCGACAGCACGGCCAGCGCGATCTTCGCGCCGATGCCGCTGACCTTCTGCAGGTTGCGGAACAAGCTGCGCTCGGCTTCATGCATGAAGCCGTACAAAGCCACGCTGTCTTCCTTTACAGCGTAATGCGTAAGCAGGATGACTTCCTTGCCCGTGGCCGGCAGGTCGTAGATGGTGGACATGGGCGCCTCGAGCTCATAGCCCACCCCACCCACTTCCACCATCAGCCAAGGCGGCTGCTTGGAAATGAGGGTGCCACGCAAACGACCGATCATCGACGCCTCCAGGCGGTACGGGGAATGCCCACGCGCGCCAAGCTTGCGCGGGTATGGGCGTGAGTCACCGCGATGGCGAGCGCATCCGCCGCGTCGGCCTGCAAGGGGCCCTTGAGTCCGAGCAGGACGCCAATCATGTGCTGCACCTGGGTCTTGTCGCCGCGGCCACTACCGACCACCGCCTGTTTGACTTCCGTCGCTGCGTACTCGTGCACCGCGATCCCCTGGCTGACTACCGCGCAGATCGCGGCACCCCTCGCCTGCCCCAGCTTCAACGCCGAGTCCGGATTGCGCGCCATGAACACGCGCTCCACGCCGCACTCGTCCGGCCGATGGGCGGCGATGATGTCACACAGCTCGTCAAATATGCGTTTCAGGCGCAGCGGAAAAGTGGCCTCGCCAGCTACCGCCAGCGCGCCATGGAAAACGTAGGACAGCTTGCCACTGGCGTCGACATCGATGATGCCGACACCGGTGCGCTGGCTGCCCGGGTCAATGCCGATGATGCGGGTCATGGGCGAAGTATCGCCGGGCCTGGACGGCTCGGCGATTTAGCTGGCGGCCTCAGCCGGCAGCAATGCATTGTGAGAGACGTCGCTGACGTCATCCAGGCCGTCGAGCTTTTCCAGCAGGTCGAGCAGCGGCTCCAGCGCTTCTTCCGGCACCGGTACGCGGTTGCTCGGACGCATGGCGACACCGGCATGCTGCGCATTCAGACCTGCAGCCGTCAGCGCCTGCTGTACGGCTTCGAAGTTTTCCGGCGCGCACAACACGGTGCTTTCACCGTTTTCATTCACCACGTCGTCGGCGCCGGCTTCGAGTGCCGCTTCCAGCACCTTTTCCTCGGCAGCTTCGTCGCCGTTGGTGGCGAACACCAGCTCACCCAGGCGGGCGAACTGGAACGCCACCGAACCCGAGGTGCCCAGGTTGCCGCCGTGCTTGGTCAGCGCGTGACGCACATCGGCAACGGTACGGGTCGGGTTGTCGGTAAAGCAGTCGATGATCAGCGCAATACCGCCGGGGCCGTAGCCTTCGTAGCGCAATTCTTCCATCGCCGCGCCGCCATCGGCACCCGAACCGCGCTTGATCGCGCGCTCGATGGTGTCCTTGGGCATGTTGGCCGACAGCGCCTTGTCCACCGCCGAACGCAGGCGCGGATTGAGCGATGGGTCGGGCACACCGGCGCGAGTGGCGACAGTGATTTCGCGGATCAGCTTGGTGAACACCTTGGCGCGCTTGGCGTCTTCGGCGTTCTTGCGACCTTCGATGGACGGGCCTCTACCCATGACACTTCCTGCAAAGCTGGTGGACGGACAAGCGGCGAATTCTATCGCTTCAGGGTGTCAGACGGGCAAGCGCCATTCGCAAAGCCAGCCAGATGGCGGCTTTTCAGACCTCAGCGTGGTCAAAATGACCCAAATGGAGGAACTGCGTGACCTGACGCGCCGCTTCCTGTGAAAACAGGAGGCCCGTATGGTTGGTCTCGATGGCGCAGTGATCGGCGATGCCCGGCAGACACGTCTCATCTACCGTCACGCAACCGTCATTGTCGCTGTCGAACTGACCGATCATCGCCCCCAGGCCCAAGGGCACCCGGCCAGCGATCACCCCGACTTCGCGCTCGCCGTCCCAGCGATCGAAGCCGTATTCCAGCAATTCGCGATTGTGACCAAGCAACACCTCGCCACCGCGACCCATACCGGCAAAACGGCGCGCAGCCGCGCTGCCCTTGAGCGGCGAGCCGAGGCAGACCACGCGCCCGGGAGGCAGTTCGCCCTCCGCGCAGGCACGCAGGGCCAACAAGCCGCCAAGGCTGTGACCCACCAGATGCACGGTGTGTCCATCCTGCCCCAGCTCCTGGACGCGCGACTGGAGGCTGCCCAGGATGCGCGGCTGGGTAGCCGCCACACTCATGTAGTCGTAACGATGAACGCGAAAGCCGGCCTCCATCATCCGCCGGTGCAGCATGAGGAGCGCAAAGCCGCGCATCCACAGGCCGTGCAGGAGAATGACGTGATCGGTCATGGGGTATGCGGGGCGTCTATCTATGGAGGAAGAAATGACCGGGCTTGAAAACCCGGTCATTCTGCAGAGTCCATTCTGCAAGAAAAGTTGCGATGGAGCCGCGACGCAGTGCCGTGAACAGCGGAGTGGGCATCTGCGCCTTTATTCCTGCAACCCGACGCCTAGGCTCGTCATTCCGGCCCCTACCCCTTTTTGCGGGGTGCGCCGGAATGACGACTCGGAAGATCAAACCGGCTTGGATTCCGCCGCCACCTTCACGTGCAACTCCTTCAGCTGCGCGTCGCTGACCGTCGACGGCGCATCCGTCATCAGGTCCTGCGCACTGGTGGTCTTGGGGAAGGCGATCACGTCACGAATCGATTCCGTACCTGCCATCAGCGCTGCAATGCGATCAATACCGAAGGCCAGGCCACCGTGCGGCGGCGCGCCGAACTTCAGCGCCTTGAGCAGGAAGCCGAACTTGGCTTCAGCCTCTTCCGGGCCAATACCCAGCAAGTCGAACACCGTGCTCTGCATTTCCGGGCGGTGAATACGGATAGAGCCGCCACCGATCTCGTTGCCGTTGAGCACCATGTCGTAACCGCGGCTCACGGCGATGGCGGCATTGGCGCGCAAGTCAGCGATGTCGTCGACCTTTGGTGCGGTGAAGGGGTGATGCAGGGCGACGAAGCGCTTCTCTTCCTCGTCGTATTCGAACATCGGGAAGTCGGTAACCCACAGCGGCTTCCAGGTGTTTTCGACGAAGCCGCGGTCCTTGCCGACCTTCAGACGCAACGCGCCCATGAAATCGGTAACCACCTTCCACGTACCAGCGCCCACGAACACGATGTCGCCCGACTGCGCGCCCGTGGCCTTGAGCACGGCATCCAGCGCCTTGTCGTCGAGGAACTTCGCCACCGGCGAATTGATACCCTCGCGGCCCTTCGCGAGGTCGTCCACCTTGATCCAGGCCAGACCCTTCGCGCCGTACTTGGCGACGTACTCGGTCAGGCCGTCGATGTCCTTGCGGCTCAGGTTGGCGCCGTCCGGCACGCGCAGTGCGGCGACGCGGCCATTCGGGGCGTTGGCCGGCTCGGCGAATACCTTGAACTCGACATGCTTCAGCGCATCGGCCACGTCCACCAGTTCCAGCGCAATGCGCAGGTCCGGCTTGTCCGAGCCGAAACGACGCATGGCTTCAGCCCAGGTCATGCGCGGGAACGCTTCGTCCAGCTCGACGTTCACCACTTCCTTGAACACGTGGCGGATCAGCGCCTCCACGAAATCCTGCACGTCTTTTTCTTCGACGAAGGCGAACTCAAGGTCGAGCTGGGTGAATTCCGGCTGGCGGTCGGCGCGCAGGTCTTCGTCGCGGAAGCAGCGCGCGATCTGATAGTAGCGATCGAAGCCGGCCATCATCAGGATCTGCTTGAACAGCTGCGGCGATTGCGGCAGCGCGTAGAACTGGCCCGGATGCACGCGGCTCGGCACCAGGTAGTCACGCGCGCCTTCCGGCGTGGCCTTGGTGAGAATGGGCGTTTCGATGTCCTGGAAACCGCGTGCGTCGAGGTAGCGGCGCAGGGCCTGCACCAACTTGATGCGCGTGCGCATCATTTTCTGCATTTCGGGGCGACGCAGGTCGAGGTAGCGGTAGGTCATCCGCATGTCCTCGTTGGGGTTCTCATGCAGCGCGAACGGCATGTCCTTCGCAACGTTGAGAATCTCGACCTTGTCAGCCAGCAGCTCGACCGTGCCGGTGCGCAGCTTGTCGTTCACCGACAGGCGCTTGCGGATGGTGCCGGTCACACGCAGGCAGTATTCGTTGCCGATGCCGTCAGCCAGGGCAAATGCTTCTTCGTTCTCGCGCTCGATCACCACCTGGGCCAGACCCTCGTGGTCGCGCAGGTCGATAAAAGCCACGTGACTCTGCTTGCGAATCGTATTGACCCAGCCACACAGGGTGACGGTCTGACCGACCAGGGCCTCATCGATGAGGCCGCAAAAATGCGTGCGCATGCGCTTGGAACTCCGGGCCGTCTGGACGGCGTGATGCGTGGACAAGAAGACCCGGAATGTTAACACCGGCATGCCCGGGGACGGGCGTCGAACGCGGCGCGAAACCGCGTCCGATGCCCGGTTTTAGCTGCTTACCAGCGGCGATTGACCGAGAACACACCCCGGCAGCCCTTGGAAACCCATACGCCGGCGCGATTCCAGCCCCAGTTGTAGCCCTCCTGGCAGCTGGTACCGGAAAGCTGCCTCACCATGCGCACGTCGCCACGCCCGCCTACGTCCACCTGGCAGAACTGGTAGCGATTGTCGTTGCTCTCGCACTGGAAGCGGATCTCACGATCCCAGTCGGGGCCTGGCCGCCAGCCGCCGTCATCTGGCGGACGGTATCCCGGCGGCGGATAGCCTGGCGGCGGGTAGTAGCCACCGTCCGGTGGGCGATAACCACCGCCCCGCCCCATTTCGACGAACTGGCCGCGGCAACCGCGATCCACCCACAGGCCGCCACGATCGACGCCCCAGGTCTGGCCACGCGTGCACGGGCTGTTCGATTCCTGCCGGATGATCTCCGCGTCGCGCCAAGGTACCGGGCAACGCTGAAAACGCCCATCGTTGCTGCCACAACGTATCGAGTCCCGCCCCTGTGCGTGCACGGCCGGCGCGGATACCCACATCAGGCCGGCCAACAGGCCCGCCGCCACACCCACCAAGCCCGTTCTTTTCCGGAACATCCACCCACTCCTTGCTGTGATTGGGCATCACGCTAGTGGGCGGATCTTCAACCGGATTTGAATATCTTGCGACTCTTTCGCAAAAAAATGCCGGGCGGCTATCCGGCGTTCAGGCAGGCGGTCCGATCAGCTCTCGCTGGATGAGCCGGAAGAGCCGGAAGACGTTGTTGATGAGCTGGACGGACTGGCCGATCCCGACGACGATGCCGCCCCGCCGTCGCCAGCCAGATTGCGCTTCTTGTCGCCATCTTTCTTGAAATCGGTCTCGTACCAGCCGCTGCCGGCCAGGCGGAACCCGGGCGCACTCAGGCGTCGCTTCACCTCAGCCACATCGCAGGCTGGGCAAACCGACGGATCAGGATCGGACATCTTCTGCAGGCGGTCGAAACGGTGGCCGCAGCTGCTGCATTCGAATTCGTAAATAGGCATGGAAACTCCGGAAGCTCGGTCGCCGTACACCAGGATCATCTCCCGGCATCCCTTGGCGACAGCTCACCATTATCAAGGCGATTGGCGCGAATTCAACGATACGACCTGGGTCGCCTACAGCGCCAAAGCCACCAGCACGGCCATTTCGCTGAGTTCGGTGAGCGCCCCACAGGTATCTCCAGTCATGCCGCCGAGCCGGCGCCTGCAGCTCCATCGCCACCAGGCAAAAACCAGCGCGGCGACGACGAGCGCACGCACGCCATGCCAGCCCATCAACAGACAGCACAACACCGTCAGCAGCAAAGCCAGCGTGCAAGCGCTCCGCGATTCATCGACGAGGCCGCTGCCCAATCCGCCGCTGCGTACATAGGGTGTGGTCATAAAGGCCAGCGTCAGCGCGGCGCGTCCCAGCAGCGGTGCCAGCCACAAGGCCGCCGAGGGATGCGGGAGACTCGCCAGCGCGGCGAACTTCAATAGCAGAACCAACACGACAGCCGTGACGCCGATGGGGCCGCTCCGCGGATCCTTCATGATCGTCAGCGTGCGTTCGCGGTCGCCCAACCCACCCACCCATGCATCCGCACTGTCGGCCAAGCCATCCAGATGCAATGCGCCGGTAAGCACCACCCAGACAGCCAACAGCAGGCCCGCCGCCAGCAATGGCGGAGCCCCGGACAACAACCAACCCAGGCACCAGAGCACACCGCCGATCAACAACCCGACGACCGGGTACCACGCCAGTTGCGCCGACGGCGAAGCCGTACCATCGAACACGCGCGCCGGCACCGGTACCCGCGTGAGAAAGCCGATGGCGGCAAACAACCCTCGCATCAGGCGCTGGCCTGCGCCCCGGATGGCGCGACCCAGTGCAGCGAATGCAGCGATGCGTGCGGCACGTCGATGTTGGCCATCTCACCAAAATCGCGGCCTTCCGCTTCGCAACGCAGCAGGCGGATCACCCCGCCATGCGTCACCACCAGTACGCGCTGCGTCTGTGCTGCTTCCGCCACATCATTCACGCCCGCGCACAGGCGGTCGCGAAAATCCGCGAACACTTCGCCACCCGGCGGCGGATGCGCTACCGGATCGCTCCAGAAGCGACCCAACGCATCCCCCTGCTCTTTCGCCAGGGTCTCGATAGGTACGCCCTGCCAGTCACCGAAGTGGTACTCCGCCAGGCGCGGATCGACGCGCAACGGTACGCGGCGCGCACGGGCCAGATCCTGCGCAAACTCCGCGCAACGACGCAGCGGTGAGGTCACGATGGCATCCCAACTACGCCCGAAGATGGCAGCGCGCAGTTGGCTCCAGCCGAGCGGGCTGAGTGGATCGTCGAGCTGGCCCCGATAACTCCGCTGCCCCGTATCGCCATGCCGCAATAAATCAATGCCGACGTGTTTGCCGATCATGTGCCACTCACCCCCGCCTGTGCGAAGGTCGCCATGCGGGAGTGCAGATCACAGGCCAGCCGCATCAGCGGCACCGCCATGGCCGCGCCGCTGCCCTCACCCAGACGCAGGCCAAGGTCGAGCAAAGGATCGGCCTCCAATACGGAAAGCAGACGCGCATGACCGCGCTCACGCGAACGGTGCGCAAAGAACATCCAGGCGCGGCACGACGGATTGATGCGTACCGCCGCCAGCGCCGCCGCCGTCGTGATGAAGCCGTCGATCAGCACGGGAATGCCACGCTGTGCCGCGCTGATGTACGCGCCGCAGAGAGCAGCGATCTCGAAACCGCCCACGCGCCCCAACCACGCCAGCGCGTCGTCATCGTCCGATGGATAAAGCGCTAGTGCACGCTCGATCACCGTTACTTTGTGCTGGATGCCTTTAGCGTCCAGGCCGGTACCGGCGCCGGCGAGCGCGCCCGGCGAGTCACCCAGCAGACCGCAGGCCAATGCCGCGGCAGAGGTGGTATTGGCGATGCCCATCTCGCCGCCAATGAACAGTTTTGCCCCGGCATCCTGCGCCGCCTGCGCACTCTCGACGCCAGCGCGCAACGCCAGCTCCAACTGCACCGCGCTCATGGCAGGGCGCTCGCAGAAGTTGTGCGTCTGCGACGCAATGACGGCACGACGCACGTGGGGCAGCTCACCCGGATCATTCACCGTGCCCAGGTTCACCACTTCAAGCATGGCGCCGAGGCTACGCGCGAGCACGCTGATGGCCGCACCGCCGTTGGCGAAATTGCGGATCATCTCCCCCGTAACCACCTGGGGAAACGCAGACACGCCTTCGGCGGCCACGCCGTGGTCACCCGCGAACACACTGATCCACACCGACTGCACCGAAGGTGTGACTACGTGCTGCATACCGGCCAGGCGCACAGCCAGGGTTTCCAGCGTGCCCAACGAACCCGGCGGCTTGGTCAGCTGCGACTGATGTTCCAGCGCGCGTTGACGGCTCGCCTCGTCGATGGCGAAGCACGGTTCGGTCAGCCAGTCTTGGCTCATGCAAGGCTTCCTTTGAGGGGCAACGGCAATCCGGCGGCCACAAACAGCACCCGTTCGCACTGGGCGGCAAGCGCCTGGTGCAACCGACCGGCTTCATCGACGAAACGGCGTGTCAGCTCGCCCATGGGAATCACGCCCAGCCCCACTTCGTTACTGACCATCAGCACCTGCCCTTTCAATGAAGGCAGCAGGTGCAGCAGTGCATCGTGTTCTTGTTTGAAACGTTCACTATCGGGAGCGCCCAGCAGATTGCTGAGCCACAGCGTCAGGCAGTCCACCAGCACACAGCGGCCGGGGCGCGCATGCGCCTCCAGTGCGGCTGCCAGCGCCAGCGGTTCTTCCACGCTCAACCAATGGGCGGGACGCTGCGCGCGGTGGTGCGCAATGCGCGCAGCCATTTCCTCGTCATGCGCCTGCGCGGTCGCGATATAGACCACCTCATGCCCCGATGCAGTGGCCAGGCGCTCAGCCAGCGCACTCTTGCCGGAACGGGCGCCTCCCAAGATCAGCGTACGCATGGCGCGTGCCTCCCCGGCGATTGCAGCAGCTGCCACAAGGCCGCCGTATCCAGATGCGTCTCCACCACGTCAGCCACGCGGTCGATGCTGGCCTCGCGCAGCCCGTGCATGTCGAGTGGGGCGGCATCGCGCAGTCCCGCCCAGCCGAGCAGAGCCGCAAGCGCTTGCGGCTCGTCGAACAATCCGTGGAGATAGGTGCCGAGAATCTGGCCGTCATCCGTCAGCGTGCCGTCAGGTTCACCAGAACCCAGGAGGCTTGCCGGTCGGCTCAGCGCCTCACCGCGACTGACGCCGCAGTGGATTTCATAGCCACTCACCTTTGCACCCTCCAGGACCAGCTTTCCCTCCACGCGCCGCAATTGCTTGCGTGCCTCCAGCGTGGTCTCCATCTGCAACCAACCCAGTCCGTTGCTCGAGCCCGGCGTGCTCTCGATACCTTGTGGATCATGCACGAATCGCCCCAGCATCTGGAAGCCACCACAGATGCCAATCACCTTGCCGCCATAGCGCAGATGCCGCGCCAGCGTTTCGTCCCAACCGTGCTCACGTAGCCATGCCAGGTCAGCGCGCGTGTTCTTGGAGCCAGGCAACACGATAAGGTCGGCTGGCGGATGCGAATCATTAGCACCCACGAACTGGAATTCCACGTTTGGGTGAGCACGCAGGGCGTCGAAATCCGTGTGGTTGCTGATGCGCGGCAACACCGGCACCACCACCCTTAGCCGTGCGTTCGCCTTGACGGCCGCCTCGCGCGGCAAAGCGTCCTCGGCCTCCAACTGCAGGCCGTGCAGATAGGGCAACACGCCCAGCACCGGCTTGCCGGTCTCGCGCTCCAGCCAATCCAGCCCTGGCTGAAGCAAAGCGATGTCACCACGGAAGCGATTGATCACGAACCCGGCCACACGCACCCGCTCGCTTTCCGAGAGCAAGGCCAGCGTGCCGACCAGATGCGCAAACACGCCACCGCGATCGATATCAGCGATGAGGATGACCGGGCAATCCACTGCTTCCGCGTATCCCATATTGGCGATATCGCGATCGCGTAGATTGATCTCGGCGGGACTACCGGCACCCTCGACGATCACCGCCTGATAGCGATCCACCAGCCGACGATGCGAGGCCAGCACGGCGTCCATCGCGATGCGCTTGTAGTCGTGATAGTGGCGCGCGTCCATATTGGCAATGGCATGCCCGTGCACGATCACCTGCGCACCGACATCGCTGTTGGGTTTGAGCAGCACGGGATTGAAGTCCGTGTGCGGGAGCAAACCGGCAGCTTGCGCCTGCACGGCCTGCGCGCGACCGATCTCCCCGCCATCCACCGTCACTGCCGAATTGAGCGCCATGTTCTGAGGTTTGAACGGCGCCACCGAGACGCCGCGCCGATTCAGCCATCGACACAGGCCTGCGACCAGCGTGCTCTTGCCCGCATCGGACGTGCAGCCCTGCACCATCAGCACACCGGCAGTCATGGTGACAACGTCTCCCATTCGAGTGATTGCAGCGCCTCGTCGAGTCGCCGAAACGCCGCTGCATCAGCGGGCAAGCCAAAGCGGAGACTGGCCGGCGCGGCGAACAACCGGGTCAGGATCCCTTGCCGCGCCAATGCCGTATGTACAACCTCCGCACGCGCCTCCCGCCACCACTGAAAGAAGGCGCAACCTGCGGTCGGCACCATCCCATGACGCGTCAACATGGACGCCAACTGGTCGCTAGCCGAGCACAACCGCTCACGAGCCTCACCCTGCCAGGCCACATCAGCAAGCGCCTGTTTCAACACGAAACGCGTCGGTCCGCTGAGCGCCCACGGACCCAGCCGGTCGCGCAGCGCTTCGAGCACTGATGGATGCGCCGCAACGAATCCTGCGCGCGCACCGGCCAGCCCGAAAAACTTGCCTGCGGAACGCAACACGATCAACCCCTCGCGCCACGCCTCGCCGCACAGACTCTCGCCTGGCGTCGCGTCCATGAAAGCCTCATCGACGACCAGCCAGCCACCACGCGATGCCAGCGCCTGATGACAGGCGCGCAAGGTGTCCGGATCGAAGCGATCGCCGCCAGGATTATTTGGATGGATCAGCACCAGCACATCGAAACGCGCCACGTCGACCAACAAGGTGCTGGCAGGCAACGTATCCACCGCATGACCGGCGCGACGCCATGCATGCGCATGCTCGTTATAGCCAGGCGCAATCACGCCCACCCGCGAGGGCGTACGCAGTACGGGCAAGGTCTGGATCGCCGCCTGCGAGCCGGCGACCGGTAGCACGTGCGATGCGCCGTAGTACGCGCAGGCGATCTCCACCAGCCCGTCATCATCCTCGGGCAGCCGCTGCCACACCGAAGCAGGTATCGATGGCACGGGCCACGTGAACGGGCTGATGCCCGTCGAAAGATCCAGCCAGCGATCCGGCGGGATGCCGTACGCACGGGCCGCTTGCAACAGGCGTCCGCCGTGCTCAAGCATGGCCAGCGCCCCATTGTGCAAGTCCGAACAGCACCATCACGCCCAGCCATAAAGCGACGCTGCGCCGAACCAGTCGCAACGCGCGCACGATGGCATGCGCGTCAGGCGGCTCACCCTCACCCAGCGCGGGACGCAGCTCCCACACCCCGTCGTAAGGCGCGGCACCGCCAAGGCACACACCGAGCGCGCCCGCGCCCGACGCCATCACCGGCCCGGCGTTGGGGCTATCCCATTGCGGCGCCTGCGTTCGCCAGCAACGCCATGCGCGCGCCGCGTCGCCCAGCAGCACGTAGCTCAACGCCGTGAGTCGTGCCGGAAAAAAGTTGAGTACATCATCGATGCGCGCTGCCGCCCAGCCGAAGCGCTCGTAGCGCGCGGTGCGATAGCCCCACATTGCATCCAGCGTGTTAGCCAACCGGTAAAGCACGGCACCAGGCGCGCCAAGCACAGCAAACCAGAACAGCGCGCCAAACACCGCATCGTTGCCGTTCTCCAATACGGATTCGGTCGCCGCCGCTGCGACCTGCGCATCATCGAGCACACCGGTATCACGGCTCACCATGCGACCCACCGCGGTTCGGGCACTGACGAGGTCACCGTCGACAAGCGCACGTGCCACCGGCATGGCGTGGTCAGCGAGGCTACGCAAGCCAATGACCAGATAGAGCACGAACACATCGAAAACGAACGATAGCCACGAAACCGCATGCAGAAACCAGATATCCAGCCACCACGTCACCGCTGTCAGCGGAAGCACGGCCAAAGCCCACGCCAGGACACCGGCTACGCGCCGATCAGCATGGCAGCGAGATTCAATGAAGCGCGACAGCCGTCCAAACCACACCAGCGGATGCCATCGCCGAGGCTCGCCTAGCCACGCGTCCAGCAGCACCGCCAACACCATGGCGAGCGCCGTCGTCATGGCTGAAAAAGGGCCACCGCGGCTTCGGGATTCGAAGGAAAGTAGAGGTGCATGAAGCTTGCCGTGAAGCGCTGGCGTCGGTACACGCCTTCTCTGCTCGGCCCGCCGTCAGGATTGCTCGCCATAACCAGGGGTGTTTCGTCCACCTGCGCCAAGGCGTAGTGGAAGGTGTGCCCACGCAACTCGCCCTCGGGCAACGCCACCGATTGCATGCCAAGGCCGCTGAGGCGTGACTGCATCTGCGCACTCCCCTGCAACAGCCCCGCCATCGGGAAGGCAGAGCCATCCACGCTCGCCAGCGCATCGAGCGCATAGAGCATGCCGCCACATTCGGCCAGCAACGGGCGCCCAGCATCCACATGTGCGTGCAGATCGCGACGCAGCGCGTTCTGCTGCGAAAGCGCCAGCAGGTGCAGTTCGGGGTAGCCGCCCGGTAGCCACGCCGCATCGCAAGCGGGCAGCGCCTCACCGGCCAGCGGCGAGAAGAACCGCAACTCCGCACCGGCCTCGCGTAACACGTCGAGATTGGCCGGATAGAGGAAACAGAAGGCCGCATCGCGCGCAACGGCGATGCGGACACCATGCAACGTGGTCGGCACAGGCGCGCGTACGGCTGGCGGAAACGACACAGGCGACGGCAATTCCGCAGAAGCATGCGTCGCCCATGCGTCGGCTAGCGCGTCCAGTCGTGCATCGATATCACCTAGCTCGGCGGCCGCCACCAGGCCGAGGTGCCGCTCCGGCAGCGCCATCGCCGCATCACGCGGCAACGCTCCCAGCCAATGCAAATCGCCGGGCAGACTGCCGGCAAGCAGCTGTGCGTGGTAGGCACTGCCTACCCGGTTGGCGGCCACGCCATGCACGCGCAAGCCTTCGCGATAACGCGCCAACCCAAGCGCGAGCGCGCCGAACGTCTGCGCCATGGCGGATCCGTCGATCACCGCCAGCACGGGCACATCGAAGCGCTGCGCGAGATCGGCGCTGGACAGGCCGCCATCGAACAGGCCCATCACGCCTTCGATAAGGATCAGGTCCGCCGCGCCAGCCGCCTCATGCAGCCGTGCGCGCACGTCATCCTCGCCGTTCATCCACAGATCGAGCTGGTACACCGGCGCACCGCTCGCCCGTTCCAGCACCATCGGGTCGAGGAAATCCGGCCCTGTCTTGAATACACGCACCCGCTTGCCGTTGCGCGTATGCCAGCGCGCCAGGGCAGCCGTCACCGAGGTCTTGCCCTGCCCCGACGCCGGTGCAGACACCAGCAATGCCGGACACGAGACGCTTTGGCCACTCATCGATGACTCCTGATTTTCACCCACTCGACGCGCCAGCGCGGCGCGTCAGAGCTCAATGCCTTTCTGCGCCTTGATGCCAGCCTGAAACGCATGCTTCACCACGCGCATTTCGGTCACTGTATCAGCCAGTTCAACCAGCGCGTCCGGCGCGCCGCGTCCAGTGATCACCACGTGCTGCTGCGGTGGCCGTGCCCGCAGCACATCACACACGTTGGCTACGTCAACGTAGCCCTTCACCAGCGCGATATTGAGCTCGTCGAGCAGCACGAAATCGTACGAGGGATCGGACAGCATGCCAGCCGCCACCGTCCACGCCGCTTCCGCTGCCTGGATGTCGCGCGCCTTGTCCTGCGTTTCCCAGGTATAGCCCTCGCCCATCACGTGGTAGTCGAGGTCCTCCGGGAAGCGGCGAAAGAACGCTTCTTCGCCCGTGGAAAAGCTGCCCTTGATGAACTGCACCACGCCGCATCGGAAGCCGTGCCCCAGCGAGCGAGCCAGCATGCCGAAGCCGGACGAACTCTTGCCCTTGCCGTTGCCGGTGTTCACCACCAATACGCCGCGCTCGATGGTGGCGCGGGCGATCTTGCGATCCACCAACTCCTTCTTCCGCTGCATGCGCTCGCGGTGGCGCTCTTCCGGGGTCAATGCGTCGTGGTGTTCGCTCATACCTTCACATTCCCGTGTTCAGAGGAAGCCGATGTGATCCGCTCGATCAACGCATGCAGCACCAGCGCCACGGCCACGTAGCAGAGCGTGGTACGCACGAACAACGGCCCCCACTGCCAGAGGCGCAACAGGTACTCGGCCATGTGCGGCTGCGCATAGCGACCGCCCAGCCAATAGAACGA
Source organism: Dyella sp. ASV24 (assembly GCF_016428905.1). Taxonomy (GTDB): domain Bacteria; phylum Pseudomonadota; class Gammaproteobacteria; order Xanthomonadales; family Rhodanobacteraceae; genus Dyella. The sequence goes on from NZ_JAELTQ010000026.1 coordinate 36,131, forward strand.
GCCATTAGAGATGGCAAACGACAACACGGCGGCGACAAGCGCCACGCCGAATGCACCTAGCAGCGACAGCCCGCGTCGATCCATGCGCGGCGCATACCAGCGGCCGGCGTACCACAGCACGGCGTACGCCAACGGAAGGAACGAGTAAGCGAGGGTGATGCAGAAATCACTCACTCCCGCGAAGCTGATGGAGACCCAGTCCAGCGCGACGGCAAGCAGCACCATCACGACGAACGTCCAGTGATGACGCAGGTACAAGCCGCCGAGAAAGAATATGGCCATCGACGCATCGGGCAGGTGCAGCACGTCGCCGAAGTGCTTGAAGCGCGTGGCGATCATCACCGCCATGAGCACCAGCCAGAGCGCGTTGAAACGGGGAACCGACAGTGCTTTCACGGAAGCTCTCCTGATCGATGCATCGTGGAACAGTACCGGGCCCCGCGTGGGGCCCGGGCGTCATGGCTTACTGCGCAGGCTGATAACGCAAGGTCAACATGTAGTTACGACCCGGCTGGTTGAAGTACCAGGCGGTTTCGTAGTTCTTGTCGAACGCGTTGTTCAACGCCAGCTGCAGCTTGAAGTCACGCGAAATGGCATAGGCAACGCGCAGATTGGTGATCGCATAGGCGCCCAGCGGGTGCTGGTTGGCCAGATCGTCGTAACGGCGACCCGACACGAACCAGGTGCCGCCCACGCTGAAGTCACCGAACGTGCGATCGATGTCGATATTGCCCGTCTGGCGTGCACGGCGCGGCAGCAGGTTGCCTTCGTAGGCCGTGGATTCATCGCGCGGATCCAGCCAGGTAGCCGTACCGGTCACCAACCAACCGGCGACATGACCGCTCACCACGCCTTCCGCGCCACGGATACGTGCCTTGTCCACGTTGGCTGCCGCCTGAGTGGCAGCGTCATAAGTGATGAGGTTGTTCACGTTGTTGCGGAACGCATTCAACGACCAGTAACCCCAGCCATAGCTGCCGCGCAGACCGAGCTCGATGTTGTGCGCCGTTTCGGGCTTGAGGTCCGGGTTACCGTAGTATGGGTAGTACAGGTCATTGAAGGTCGGCGCCTTGAACGCCGTGCCGTAGCTGGCGGTGAGGCGCAGGGTCTGGGTGAAGTCCCAGCCCCACAACAGGCTGCCGGTGTTCTTGCTGCCGAACTGGCTGTTGTCGTCGTGACGCACGCTCGCCTGCACCGACTGGCTGCCGAAAGTCTGCTGCCACTGCGCGAACACGCCGCGGTTGATGCGGCTATCGACCGGAGTCTGCGTGAACGGGTTGATGTAGCCCGCGGTGCTGTCCACGTGATCGCGCTGCCAGTCGAAGCCGGTGCTGAGCAAGCCGCCCCAGAAGCCAATGTCCGCCTGCAACGAGCCGACATCGCGGTGCGTGTCGAAACGGCTGACGTAGTCGCCCTGGAGATAGTCCTTCTCGAAGTCGCCGCTAGTGCCAGCACTGAGCGTCAGCTTGACGTTGCTCGCCGGGCGATAGTGCACGCTGCCGCCCAACACCTGCGTAGCGCTCTTGTCGGAATCGGTATACGTGCCGTCGTACCAGTTGTGGCCCTCGCTGCGGAACAGGCGCACGTCCGCGTCCCACTGCTCGTCGAACTTGTAGCCACCCTGCAGCGTGGCCGCCGTGTTGCGATAACCGTCCTTGTCGGGCTGGTCGGCAAAACATGCCGCGCCCACTTCGGCCGCGCCGACGCGACAGGCATTGATGCCATGTGTCTGGTCGTGCGACACCTCCACCGAATACCAGCCGTCCCCGCTCTTGCCAGCGAAGCCCGCCGAGCCGTTGAGATCACGATAGCTGCCCACGCCCAGGCTGAAGGACGGCACGAAAGCGCCTTCCGGGCGACGGGTGAAGATCTGGATCACGCCGCCGATCGCTTCCGAGCCGTACAAGCTGGAGAACGGGCCACGCACGATTTCGATGCGCTCGATCTGATCAACAGGAATGTCCTGCAGCGCAGCCTGGCCCAGCGTAGCCGAGCCGATCTTGACGCCGTCGATCATCACCAGCACGTGGTCCGCTTCGGTACCGCGCAGGAACGCACTGGTGGACTTGCCCGGACCACCGTTGTTGGCGATCTGCATGCCCGGCGTACCGCGCAGCAGGTCAGCCAGCGACGCCGGCTGCAGACGCTCGATATCGGCGCGATCGATCACGGTAACCGCCGACAGCGTCTGGTTCTGGGTCTGCTCGGTGCGCGTAGCGGTAACAACGACACCGTCCAGGTTGGTCGTGTCGTCGGCGAACGCGGGGAAGATGATGCTCAACAGCGCCGTCGCCAGCACGGAGCGACGGATCGTGGAAATTCGGATGGCCAAAACACTGCTCCTCAACCGCGCCTGCCCGCGCGGATCGCATGAAAAAAGGACAGGCGGAAGAAGGCTAGGCATCCGTGCAGGCTGCACGGCTCCCCAACATGGCCCACCGCCTGTCTGGTCATACCTCGAGGCCGGTCTCCGGGCTCGCGGGTGAAGACTTGCGTCTTCCAGAACGACGCCTTCCCATGCGCTTGGCACAGTGGCTTCCTGTCGCTCTGTCGATCCCCTGGATCGCACTCGCCTACCGTTGCGGGGGCAGCTCCGGAATGGGCGCGTTGGCGCCGCACCGGATTCCCGTTTCAACTATCGGCTGGTTGGCCGATGGTCACCTCAGGCGGGGCGAATGGTAGCAGACGGGGGGAGGTGGGGGCTGTGCTGGAGGTGGGGGGGGTGTTGCGCCTGTGGCTTGAGGGTGGTCATGCACTGAGCGCGTATGGTGCCTCAGTTCTGCTCCCTTGCCCCTCTGGGGAGAGGGTTGGGGTGACGGGTCAATCTAGCCTCACCGTTTCATCTTTAGTCGTCACCCCGGCGCAGGCCGGGGTCCAGTTTCGTCAGTGGTCGGCTGTCGCCTCGTGCGTTACGGCGACCTGGCCGCTTACGCAGCGGGCGTTTCGATCGTCTGCCGACGCTCGAGTCACTTTTCTTTTGCTGGCCCAAAAGAAAAGTAACCCAAAGAAAATGGCCACAGAGCCAACGCCCGCAGTATGACCTTGGGATAAGCCCGAACGGCTGAGGAATCGTGTGGCTTGGCAACCTTCGCCTCTACATAGCGGGTACGCCGGAGCGCTTCGCAACGCGCCGTGGCGGAGAGGACTTAAAGCAGCTTTCGCTACGCTTCCCGATCGCTGAGGCTAGGGAGAGAGGACGCTACGCTTTCCTACCGCCGAGGCAAGTTAAAGGGAGCGCTACGCTTTCCCACCCCAGGGGCAAGGGAAAGCAGACGCTGCGCTTCCCGACCGGTGGAGAGAACTCGCCACCTAACGGCGTCGCTTTTCTCTTCTGCCTCGACTTTGTGCACCTAGAGCAGGAGCAACGCGATCTGCCGCGATGCGATGTGCAGCGCAGCTGCACGAGCCGTCCGCTTTTGCTTTTGATCTTCCGGGCCCCGTATGAGGCGGCGGGCGGGTGGAGAGAAGGCCCCGCAGGGGTGGCTGGCACGGAGGCCAGCCACTTTTCGTCGGGGCAGGAGCCCCGTCGAAAAGCCCGGAACCCGCACGCGTACCTGGAGGGCGTAGCCCGGAAGGCGCCGATTCCGGGGGGCCCTTTCTTTGGGTTACTTTTCTTTACTCCGGGCATCCTGCCCTCCGCCCTTCGGGCCGGCTTCGCCGTTCGCACGCGCTCCTGCGCGTGCGTGGGCAGGCAAAGAAAAGTGACTCGGCCTTCGGCAGAAGGTCGAAACGCCCGCTGCGTAGGCGGCCAGATCGCGATAAGGCACGAGGCGACAACCATACTCACGGCTACTGGATCCCGGCCTTCGCCGGGATGACGGCGGAGATGAAACGATAAGGCGAGCACCCACCCTTCACCCCAACCCTCTCCCCGGAAGGGAGAGGGAACTAACGCCCGCCAGCCCGAAACCAACCCACAAAAAGAAAGCGCCCGCCCTGCTTCCACAGAACGGGCGCCACGACCAAACCCCGACGTTACTGCTTGTGGAACGTCAGATGCCCCTGCTCCGCATCCACCACAATCGTCGCACCAGCCACAAACTTCCCTTCCAGAATCTCCCTCGCCAGCGGATTCTCCAACTGCTGCTGGATCGCCCGCTTCAAGGGCCGCGCACCATACACCGGGTCAAAACCCACATTGCCCAGAAGATCCAGCGCCTTGTCGCTGATCTCCATGCGCAACTCCCGCTCGGCCAGTCGCTTCTCCAGATAGGTCAACTGGATCAGGGCGATCTTGCGGATCTGCTTCTTCTCCAGCGGACGGAACACCACCAGCTCGTCGAGACGATTGATGAACTCCGGACGGAAGTGCGCCTGCACCACACCCAGCACTGCCGCCTTCATCTGCAGGTAATCCGCTTCCGAATCGCCCGCATGCTCCTGGATCATCTGCGAACCAAGGTTCGAGGTCATCACGATCACGGTGTTACGGAAATCCACCGTACGACCCTGCCCATCGGTAAGGCGGCCGTCGTCGAGTACCTGCAGCAGGATGTTGAACACATCCGGATGCGCCTTCTCCACTTCGTCCAGCAGGATCACGCTGTACGGACGGCGACGCACCGCCTCAGTGAGGTAACCACCCTCCTCGTAACCCACGTAACCCGGAGGTGCGCCGATCAGGCGGCTCACGGAGTGTTTCTCCATGAACTCGCTCATATCGATGCGCACCATCGCATCCTGCGTATCGAACATGAACTCGGCGAGCGCCTTGCATAGCTCGGTTTTACCCACGCCCGTGGGGCCGAGGAACAAGAACGAGCCGTTGGGACGATTGGGATCGGACAGGCCCGCGCGAGCACGGCGGATCGCATCAGATACCGCACGCACCGCTTCATCCTGACCAACGACGCGCTTGTGCAGCGCTTCTTCCATGTGCAGCAGCTTGTCGCGCTCACCTTCCAGCATCTTGTTGACGGGAATGCCCGTCCAACGCGACACCACCTCGGCGATCTCTTCCTCGGTGACGCGATCCTGCACCAGCTTGAAGTCTTGCTTTTCAGCCGCTTGTGCAGCAGCGAGCTGCTTCTCCAGTTCCGGCAACTTGCCGTACTGGATCTCGCTCATCTTGGCGTAGTCCTGATGACGCTGCGCGGATTCCAGCTCCACGCGTGCAGCTTCAATCTGCTCCTTCACCTTGGTTGCGCCCTGCAGCGCGGCTTTTTCGGACTTCCAGATCTCGTTGAGGTCGGAGAACTCGCGCTCCAGCTTCTGGATGTCTGCATCGAGGTCGGCAAGGCGCTTCTTCGACGCTTCGTCGGTTTCCTTCTTCAGCATCTCGCGCTGGATCTTCAGCTGGATCAGTCGGCGCTCCAGGCGGTCGAGCTCTTCCGGCTTGGAGTCGATCTCCATGCGGATGCGCGAAGCGGCCTCGTCCATCAGGTCGATGGCCTTGTCCGGCAGCTGGCGATCCGGGATGTAACGATTGGACAACGTGGCTGCCGCGACAATCGCTGGGTCGGTAATCTCCACGCCGTGGTGCACGGCGTAGCGCTCTTTCAGTCCGCGCAGAATGGCGATGGTGTCTTCCACGCTGGGCTCGCCCACGTAGACCTTCTGGAAGCGCCGCTCCAGTGCAGCGTCTTTCTCGATGTATTTGCGGTATTCGTCGAGCGTAGTCGCGCCGATGCAATGCAGTTCGCCACGCGCAAGCGCGGGCTTGAGCATATTGCCGGCGTCCATCGCGCCATCGGCCTTGCCAGCGCCGACCATGGTATGCAGCTCATCGATGAACAGGATGATCTGGCCTTCACTCTTGGACAGATCGTTGAGCACCGCCTTGAGGCGCTCTTCGAATTCACCACGGAACTTTGCGCCAGCGATCAGTGCGCCCATGTCGAGTGCGAGCACGCGACGATCACGCAGGCCCTCGGGTACTTCACCCTTGACGATGCGCTGCGCCAGGCCCTCGACAATAGCGGTCTTGCCTACGCCCGGCTCACCGATCAGCACGGGGTTGTTCTTGGTGCGACGCTGCAGCACCTGGATAGTGCGACGGATTTCCTCGTCGCGACCGATCACTGGATCGAGCTTGCCGCTCTCTGCGCGCGCCGTCAGGTCGACGCAGTATTTCTCCAGCGCCTGACGCTGGTCTTCGGCGTTCTCGCTCTGCACCTTTTCGCCACCGCGGATTTTCTCGATGGCCGCCTCGATGTTCGCCTTGGTTGCGCCAGCGGTCTTGAGCGCGGAGCCCAGCTCGCCCTTGTCTTCCAGCGCCGCCAGCACGAACAGCTCACTGGCAATGAACTGGTCCCCACGCTGCTGCGCCAGCTTATCGGTAAGGTTGAGCAAACGCGTCAGCTCATTACCGACGTGTATGTTGCCCTCCTGCCCACTGACGCGCGGCAGGCGATCCACCATTTCATTCACGCGCTGGCGCAACGCCGGCACATTGACGTGCGCCTGCGTCAGCAACGGCGCTGTCGAACCACCTTGCTGGTCAAGCAAGGCAGCCATGACATGCACCGGTTCAAGCATGTTGTTGTCGCGCCCTACGGCAAGCGATTGGGCGTCTGCCAACGCCTGCTGAAAACGCGACGTGAGTTTATCCATCCGCATGGGTTTTCCCCTCGATCAATAGGATCTGGCGGCCACGGGATGCTCTGATCTATTGCACAAGGGCGTCACCGGTTCTGTGTGGCCGCAGATGGGTGTTGCGGTGATGAAGGCAGACTGGACGTCTGTCGAATCACCGCGACGCACAGCTGCGGCCACACAGAATCGGCCCTGTCTCTTATACACATCTGACGCTGCCGACGAAGCTGGAATGGTGGGGTGGGGGGGGGGGGGGGGGGGGGTGATAGGGGGGGGGGGGGGGGGGGGGGGGGGGGGGGGGGGGGGGGGGGGGGGGGGGGGGGGGGGGGGGGGGGGGGGGGGGGGGGGGGGGGGGGGGGGGGG
>NZ_JAELTQ010000270.1 GCF_016428905.1 Dyella sp. ASV24
GCTTGTCCTGGCCGACCCACAACGACGTACCTACGCCGATAGCCACCAGCAACGCCACCGGCACCAGCCAACCGCGACGCTTGGACCGACGCGGGGGCTGCGCCGGCGGGGCCGGCCGCACCATATCCGGGTCAAGCGAGAATTTGGGCAGACCATCGTCCTCCCTGGACGTTGGCTTCTTGCCATCCAGGTTATCGAGATCGCCAAGGGTGGGCTCGGTGCGTCCGGCCGACCCGCGGTCGTTGTGGTCTTTGCGTCCGTTCATGGGTTCACGAGGGTGGGGTCTACCAGCGCCAGCTTAACATCGCGCCAGCTCGCCACCCGGGTCATAACGCACGACGTTCAGGCACCGCTGACGCGTCGTGCATCGACCACGTTGGGCAGCGCCACCAGGCGGCTCAGCAAACCCGAGAGTTGTTCGAAATCGCGCACGCGCAGGCTGAAGCGCATTTCCACCTCGCCCGTCTGCGCGAATACCCGGCTGGATGAGGCGATGATGTGCGTGCCCATGTTGCTGATCAGGCTGGTCACATCCTTCTGCAAGCCCTTGCGATCGTAGCCGCGCAGCTCAATGTCCACCTCGTAGGCCTGAGAGGCGGCCTTACCCCATTCCACCTCGATCACGCGATCGGGATCACGCCGCGCGAGTCGTGCCAGGCTGGCGCAATCAGCCCGATGCACAGACACACCGCGCCCGCGCGTGACAAAACCGCGTACCGGGTCACCCGGCAAAGGCTGGCAGCAGCGCGCCAGCGTGGTGAGCAGGTTGCCGATGCCTTCGATACTGAGGGCGCTCTGATCGCGCACTGCCTGTCGCGCCTGCGCCGCGCTTGCGGGTAACGAAGCGGGGGCCGGTGCCGGCGCTGCGGCTTCCTGCAGTGCTCGAGCGATCTGGCCCGGCGCGACTTCGCCCAGGGCCAGCGCCACGAGCAATTCGTCGTGCGTCTTCAGGTGGAAATGTGCAGGCAGCTTGCCGATGTCGGCTGCCGCCAGCGCCAGCCGCTTGATCTCCTTTTCAAAGATCGCGCGACCCGCGGCCACGTTGGCGTCGTGCGCAATGCGGCGGAACCAAGTGCGCACCTTTTCTTTCGCGCGCGAGGTATGCAGG
>NZ_JAELTQ010000271.1 GCF_016428905.1 Dyella sp. ASV24
GCGCCACCACCACCGCCGCCGCCCGAGCCCGGATAGTTTGTGCCACCGCGACCGCCGCCGCCGCCGGATCCGCCGACCAGAGGTTGCAGCAGCGTGGATCCGTAAGAGGCTCCCGTAGGCCCGTAGTTAGCTCCGCAATAGCCGACGCTGTAGTACTTGTACGTGGTATTCGCGTACGCGCCACCCACGCCGACGTATCGGAAGTAACCAGCCGTGGGCAAGCAGCCGTCGCCGCCTTCGATACCACCCGGACCACCGCCCGGGCCAAGGCCTGCGCCGCCACGAATGATCGCGGCACGCTGCGTAGCATCGTCGCGACCGCCACGACCACCACTGAAACCGCCAGGGCCGCCATCGCCTGGCACGCCATCATCACCTTGCGCGCCGTCGCCATCCGTACCCGTCGGCGCGGCATCGCCACCGCGAAGATCCACCGTGCCTGCAATGGTGACGTCACCGCTAGCCAGCATGTACACCGGCGTATTGGCGCCATTGCGCTTGAAGGTCACCGTTACACCAGCGGGGATATTCACCGTCGTGTAGTTGAGGATGCCCGAGGCGGGCAGCGCGATTTCCGTGTTCACGGTGGGGCTGAGCACACCGTCACTACCGGTGCTTCCGCTAGTCACCGCGAAGGCCGAGGTACTGACAAGGGCGGCGAAGAGCGCCGTCACCAGCGCTAGGCGAGACGGCCAATGAGGGGGCTGCTTCATGACAAAACTCCTTGAATGAAAAGGCGCAGGCAAGCGCCGTCCATGACTTTGGCAACGCCAGGTGATCCAGCCGTCGCATCGGTGCGGTGATCGGCGAAACGCACTCTGAAAGGTGAGACGAGACGGATGAATGTCGGCATGGGCTTATCCCTTGAAACCGATCGCGCTGAGCGCTTCATAGGGAACGTCGAATGACTTGCCGGAGCCGGTGATGAGCTTGGCGCGCGCTCCGCCCTGCCAGGCCACCGTTACCTCCACCTTCTCGACGCGCTCGTTCTGAGCGAGATGCGACATCCGCTCGATGAGCTCGTGATCTTCCATGGCAAGCACGACCGTATAGG
>NZ_JAELTQ010000272.1 GCF_016428905.1 Dyella sp. ASV24
CGTCCACCCCGATAGCCCCCAGCGCCGCCTCGCGGGAGAGCGGCGCCCATGAATGCAAGAATGGATACACAAGACGCCTGTGACCTGCGCTTCGGCCAGGTCGGCATAGCCAACGTACGCATCAAACGCGTGGACGCCGCTGCACTCTGCGAAGAGTTGGAGCGCCGCGTACGCACCGCCCCTCAATTGTTCGCACGCGCTGCCGTGGTGCTGGACCTGAGTCACCTGATGACCCTGCCCGATGACGGCACGGTCGACGCATTGCTCGAAGCGGTACGTAGCGCCGGCATGCTGCCCGTGGGCCTCGCCTACGGCACCAGCGAGGTCGACGCACTGGCGCAGCGCATGGGCTTGCCATTGATCGCCAAGTTCCGTGCTGCGTATGAGCCGGCTGACGGCGGCAGCATCGCGCCGCCAGCACCACCCGCACCTGCGCCGGAACCCGTCCGCCGGGCGGAACCGGTACACCAGGAACCGGCACCCATCGCCGCGCCTGTGCTCGGCGCGCAGCACGTCGAAGGCACCGTGCGTTCAGGCCAACAGGTGTATGCACGTGACCGCGACCTGGTCGTCACCGGCGCCATCGCCAATGCAGCGGAAGTGATTGCCGACGGCAGCATCCACATCTACGGCAGCCTGCGCGGCCGTGCGATGGCCGGCGCACAGGGCGATGAGAAAGCACGCATATACATTTCGAACTTCCACGCCGAGCTGGTGGCTATTGCCGGCCACTACCGCGTGTTTGAACAAATTCCAAAGGACCTGGAAGGCCAGTCTGTGCGATGCTGGCTCGAAGGGGAAAAACTGCTGATCGCCAAGCTGTGACGATCGCCATTACTACAACAAAGCATTACGCGGAGATGAGCCTTGACTGCTGAGATTATCGTTGTCACCTCGGGCAAGGGTGGCGTGGGCAAAACCACGACCAGTGCCTCGCTTGCCACCGGCCTTGCCATGGCCGGCAAGAAAGTCGCGGTGATCGATTTCGACGTCGGCCTGCGCAACCTTGACCTGATCATGGGCTGTGAGCGTCGCGTGGTGTACGAC
>NZ_JAELTQ010000273.1 GCF_016428905.1 Dyella sp. ASV24
GGGATTGAGCCGAGATACGTGTAATTTTGATAAGTAGAATGCCAATTCATTTTATAGATCAATAACTTGCCGGTCTTTTAGTGAGTTCGCCGCCCTTCCGTCAGGCGGCCAAAGCCAGGTCGCCCTCGTACGGGTCCGGGATGGCATCCATGTCGATGAGATAGTCACCGAAGCGCTTGATGTGCGCCGTTACGTAGGGGCTCAAGGCTGCAACATCCTCTGCCGTGATTTTCCAGCCATCCCGCATCAAGGACTTAATGATGCGGGTCTGCTCCACGACGTTATGGAAGATCACTGCGTTGGCGACCAGGTCGTTGTACTTGACGGCCTTTTCTTGCTCGACGGGATCATTGTCGGCAATAACCCCTTCCCCGCCGAAGAAGAAGTGCTTCGAGAAGCCGTTGTAGGCCTCAACCTTGTTGGTCGACGCGGTGATCTGCTCGCGCAGGTCCTGATCGGAAATGTACTGAAGCAGAAACAATGTCCGCACCGCGGACCCCAGCGCGCGAAAAGCGTGATATAGCCGGTTCTTGCGGCTGTTGTTGCCCAGCCGCCGCAGCAAGGTTGATGCGGCGATCTTGCCTGCCTTGATCGACAGAACGACCCGCATGAGATCCTTCCAATGGGTTTCGATGAGGTCCCAGTCGACGCTATCGCGGAACAACGCGTCGATATGCTCATAGGTCACATCGGCTTCTGGTCGGAAGAACCGATAGTCCTGCCAGTTGCGAATACGCGGCATGAGCTGGATGCCCAGCAAATGGGACAACCCAAACACGGGCAATGACTGGCCCTGCGTATCGGCATGCACGATGTCTGGCTGGATATCGGACGTGTTCTTCAGTAGCCCGTCGATGATGTAGACCGCTTCCCAGACGCCACACGGGATGAAGTGACTGAAGAGCGCCACATATGTGTCAGAGACGTGGTGGTAGGCAATACCGCCATAGCCGCCGTAGCGAATGTGATACGACGCCAGCGTGTTCTGATCGTACATCTCGTACTTTGTGCCGTCCGCCGCCGCGCGCTTGCCATCGCCCCAATGC
>NZ_JAELTQ010000274.1 GCF_016428905.1 Dyella sp. ASV24
GCCTTTGCCAATGACGCGAAGCCACCACCGGCCGCGGACCAGTTGCAGATCCGCTTCCTGCGCCTGCGCGGCTTCCGACACGCGCAGCGCAGTTTCGTACAACAAGCGAAGTACCCAGCGTGAGCGTTCATAGCGCTGATGCTCGCGCGACGTCAGACAGGGCCAGCGGTCCAGCTGAGCCAAGGCATCCGTCCACAGGGGGCGATCCAGAAAGCGCTCGACCTGGGGAGATGCCTTACGCCCACGGCGACGACGCGGTTGCAGTGCGAATGGAGATCCTGCCAGGTAGCCCGCACGTACCAGGTAATTGAACAGGCCAGCCAGAATGCCGAGGGCTTGGCGCCGGCTTCGATCAGATAGCGGCCCGGCAAACAGGCGACGGTGGTCGCCGCGACGCGCCAATGCGTCATCGCACCAATCAGCGGGCGGATTGGCCAGGAAAGCCTCATAAGCCAGCACGTCCTCACGGGCCAGGCTAGAGATCGCCTTGCCACGCACCTGAGTCGCCCAAGCCAGCAGCCGTTCGGCTTCCTTGCGGTAGCTACGGAACGTGTGGGGCGAGTCCATGTATTCGGCCAACCACACGCTTATGGCAGCGACGTCGGTGTCTGCGGCGATCTGGCGAGGCACGCCGGATGGGGCGCGATTGGCTCCATGGGCGCCCGATAACGGCGGCGGCAACGTCACGTCGGCAGCGATTGTCACGGTCATGTCGGCCATCGAGCTTTCCTCACTGCCAGGCGGTCACCTCGCACAGCGTACAGGGCAAAGACTTTTGATTATAGCGATTATCGTAAATTTCCTGGTCATATCGTTATACATATAACGTAATACTGTGATATACGGCAAACCACACCGTTCAAATCTGCTTGTGAGCGACTGGAGCCGTTATGAGCCGCGTCAGCGACACCCGTCAACGCACCCGCGAAGCAGCCGCCAATCTGGTGGCCAGCGGTAAACACCCGCACGAACTCACCGTCGACCTGATCTATGCCGCCATACAGCAAGGCAGCCGCACCACGATCAACGACGAGCTGAAAC
>NZ_JAELTQ010000275.1 GCF_016428905.1 Dyella sp. ASV24
TGCCTTTCAGCCGATCGACAGCAAGGACCTGAGCCTGTGCGAGCACATGGGCTGGACGGACGACACCACCGGCGCCTTCGGCAGCGTAGATGTCACCGACAATCGCGCGCGCTACCTGGTGTTGTACAGCTCAGCCAAGCAGCAGGCCGGCAGCACCTACTGGGAGCAATCACCCGCCGCGTTCTCGGCCGAGGCGCCGGTCAAGATGGCAGCCGCCGGCACATTCAAAGTGCCGCACGGGCCGGACGGCACGGTGTGGATCGGCATGATGGACAAGGCCTATCAGGACGCTCAGAACAATGCGATCTGCGCCAAGCCCGAGCAAGGCAACGGTGTGCTGAGCACCCTGCGTGAGGCGATCCCGCTGCCGGGTATCGGCAGCGAGGGTGACAAGACCAATGCAGCCAAGCCTGCCGCGTCGCCGAACAACACGAACAACACGAACTCCTCACCCGCAACGACCGACTCGGCCAAGGGCTGAGTTCACATCTGCGGGCTTTCACCAACGACAGGCACGGCATGATCCAGCTTTATCTCTCGCTTCTCTTGGCCGGCTCCGTCTGTTTCCTGCTGCACTTCGGCGCGCAGTACCGCGTCGCGTCACTACTGCGCAGCCGGCATCCGAACGAATGGAAGATCATCGCTGAAAGCGACGGCAAACCCACCAACGCGCTTCGCACCTGGATGCGCCTGCAGTTGGCCCTGAAGTCGCCCGTGCTACCCGCTCTGGAAGACGGCTCCATTACCCGCTGGCGCCAGGTCTGGCGCTACAGTCCATGGGCCGCATGGCTATGCTGGTTCGGCGCACTCGCTGTGCAGTACGCCGCACGCTGATCGCCTTTTCTAAGAGCCTGTTTAGTGTCTCCACGTAGCCCGCGTTGTTCACCCCAAGCGCCCAGCGAGCGGGCCGTAGCGCCGCGCCTGACCTGTCTCTTATACACATCTGACGCTGCCGACGAAGCTGGAAGGGTGTGGGGGTGGGGGGGGGGGGGGGGGGGGGTGGGGGGGGGGGGGGGGGGGGGGGGGGGGGGGGGGGG
>NZ_JAELTQ010000276.1 GCF_016428905.1 Dyella sp. ASV24
GGCCGTGCACAAGGCCAACATCATCAAGACCGCGTCGGGCCTGTTCCTCAATGTGGCGCGCGAAATCGCCAAGGAATACCCGCAGATCGAGTTCAACGAGATGATCGTTGACAACGCCTGCATGCAGTTGGTGATGAAGCCGGAGCAGTTCGACGTCATCGTCACCACCAATCTGTTCGGCGACATCCTGTCGGACCTGTGCGCCGGCCTGGTGGGCGGCCTTGGTCTCGCCCCGGGCGACAACATCGGTACCGAGGCGGCCATCTTCGAAGCCGTGCACGGTTCGGCGCCGGACATCGCCGGCAAGGGCATTGCCAACCCGTGTGCGCTGCTGCTCGCCGCCGCCGACATGCTCGACCATCTCGGCATGGTGGAGAAGGGTGACAAGGTGCGTAACGCCATCCGCGACACCATGACCAACGACCGCGACAGCGTCACGCCGGATATCGGCGGCAAGGGCACCACCTCCAGCTTTGGTGACGCCATCGTCAAGCGCGTCAAGGCTTAAGTTAAGCCCGACCTGAGCTCGAAAGCCCCTCTCGATGAGAGGGGCTTTTTTATGCGCGCGTTTGGGTGGCTAGGCGCACGTGAGCGCAGTTTCGTACGGCAAGATCGTGCTGCGGGTGCGGACGTAGAATCGAGTCCCCGTGCTGGAATTCCGGTGCGATGAGTGCATTGGACTACCCGTGGACCGCGACGCTTGCCTGGACAACCGCGCATGTCATCCATCCGGCGTTGCTGTCTCTGCATCTGTCCTGGCTGGATAGCCAGGCCTCCGATATCGCGCGCTACTTTCTGCTGACCATCGCGCAGGTCGCGCTCATCGTGATGGTGTTGCGCCCTTTGGAAAACGTCTGGCCCGCCGAACGTTGGGAGCAGCGGCGTACCACCGCCATCGATGGCCGTTACACGCTGATCAAACTGTTTGTCGTGCTTCCGTTGTTCACCTACCTGGTGC
>NZ_JAELTQ010000277.1 GCF_016428905.1 Dyella sp. ASV24
ACGCATCAGCGACACCATCGCTGTGGGCGAACTGGGCCTGTTCCAGCAGTTGATCGAGCAATACGAGCAGGAACACAACATTCCCGCCATCGAGATCGCCGCTGCACTGGCGCGCATTGCCCAGGGCAACCAGCCGCTGTTGCTCACCCCGCCACCCAAGCGCGAATTTACGCCGCGCGAACCGGGTCGCGAGCGTGAACACAGCCGTGAACGTGGTGATCATGAACACCGTGGTGAACGCGAGCACCGTCCGCGCGACCGCGATCGCGATGCCGGCCCGCGCGATTTCACGCCACGTCCGGTACGCCCGCATCACACAGAAGAAGGCAAGAACACCTACCGTATCGAAGTGGGCCACGAGCACGGTGTGAAGCCGGGCAACATCATCGGCGCCATCGCCAATGAAGCCGGCCTGGAAAGCCAGCACATCGGCCGCCTGAGCATCCGCGGCGAATACAGCTTGATCGACCTGCCTGCCGGCATGCCGGCGGAAGTGTTCCAGCACCTGCAGAAGGTGTGGGTGAGCCAGCAGCAGTTGCGCATCCGTGAATGGGATGGCGACGACAGCGGCGCCAACGAAGCGCCGTCGCGCCGACCGGGCGGCGGTTATCGTCCGGGCGGTTTCAAGAAGCCTGGCGGCGGTGGCAAGCCGCGTCCGCAGGGACAAGGTGGGCACAAGGGCCCGCGTCGCGGGAAGTAAGTTTGGTGTGCCCGGGGGATTTGCATCCTCGGGCCACTTGTTTTGGTATTGATCGCGCAATCGCGCACCGCTGCGTTATCTCCCTCTCCCCTCCGGGGAGAGGGTTGGGGTGAGGGGCCAACCTCTGTCTCTTATACACATCTAAAAAGGGGGGGGGGGGGGGGGGGGGGGGGGGGGGGGGGGGGGGGGGGGGGGGGGGGG
>NZ_JAELTQ010000278.1 GCF_016428905.1 Dyella sp. ASV24
GGCTGCCGCCAGCGCCAGCCGCTTGATCTCCTTTTCAAAGATCGCGCGACCCGCGGCCACGTTGGCGTCGTGCGCAATGCGGCGGAACCAAGTGCGCACCTTTTCTTTCGCGCGCGAGGTATGCAGGTAACCGTGATGCGCAGACAACCAGTCCCGGCTGGGTTCGGCCGCCTTCGCGGTAAGCACCTCTATGCGATCGCCGCTGGCTGGCTGGAAGGTCAACGGCACGATGCGCCCGTTGACCTTGGCGCCTCGGCAACGATGACCCACTTCGGTATGCACGTGGTAAGCGAAATCCAGCACGGTCGAGCCGCGCGGCAGATCCACCACTTCGCCCTTGGGGGTGAGTACGTAGACACGATCTTCAAGCAGCTCGGTCTGCAGTTCCGCGGCGAGGTCGCCTTCGCTATCCGGACGCGGCTCCAGCAGGCGGCGCATCCAGGCGATCTTTGCTTCGAACTCGCTGTCGCCAGCACCGCCTTCCTTGTAGCGCCAGTGCGCGGCCACACCCAGCTCGTTGATGCGATGCATCTCGTGCGTGCGGATCTGCACTTCCAGCGTCTTGCCGCGAGGACCGATCACCGCCGTGTGCAGCGAGCGATAGTCGTTGCCCTTGGGTCGCGCGATGTAGTCATCGAACTCGCCCGGCAGGTGCGGCCACAGCGTGTGCACCACGCCCAGCGCCCCATAGCAGTCGCCAATGGAATCGACCAGCACGCGCACAGCGCGGATGTCGTAGAGATCGGAGAACTCCAGCGCCTTGCGCTGCATCTTCTTCCAGATCGAATAGATGTGTTTCGGGCGGCCGGCCAGGTCCGCGCGAATACCTGCCGCGTCCAGCGCACTGTGCAACGTGGACAGCGACTCGCGAATGAACTCCTCGCGATCAACGCGACGCTCATCGAGCAGACGTGCGATACGCTTGTACGTATCC
>NZ_JAELTQ010000279.1 GCF_016428905.1 Dyella sp. ASV24
ACTACAAGCTGTTCGGCCTCGTGGCCGACGTGGCGCTGTTCTTCAACCTGGTGATCCTGATTGCCGTGATGTCGGCCATCGGCGTCACACTCACCATGCCGGGCATCGCCGGTATCGTGCTGACGTTGGGTATGGCGATCGACGCGAACGTGTTGATCTGCGAACGCATACGCGAAGAACTGCGCAATGGTTCGTCGCCACATGCAGCCATTCGTGCCGGTTACGACAAGGCATGGGCCACCATTCTCGATGCCAACGTCACCCACCTTATCGCCGCACTCGCACTGACCACGATGGGCTCGGGTCCGATCAAGGGCTTCGGCGTGACGCTGCTGATCGGTATTTTGACCTCGATGTTCACCTCGGTCACCGTGACGCACGCGATCACTGCGTTGATCCACGGTCATCGCAAGCTCAAGACGTTGTCGGTCTGAAGAGGAACAATCAATCATGGAAATCTTCAACCACAACGCCAACGTGAACTTCCTCGGCATGAGGAAGATCAGCGTCGGCATCGCCATTCTGCTGATGGTTGCCTCCATTGCGTTGATCGCGGTGAAGGGCCTCAACTACGGCCTGGACTTCACCGGTGGTGTATCGCTGGTCGTGGACTACGACAACCCCGTGCAGGTTGGCGAAGTGCGCGACGCCCTGGAAAAGGGCGGCATGGAACACGCGCTGGTGCAGAGCCTGGGTGGCACCAAGGAAGTGTCCATCCGCCTGCAGCCGAAAGATGATCCGAACTCGGGCATCGACAACGGCGGCAAGGTGAACCTGGACAAGATCGCCGACGATGTCACCAAGACGTTGCAGGTCGCTCGTCCGGACGCCAAGCTCAAGAGCCGCGACTATGTGGGCTCCGCCGTCGGCGAGGAGCTGCGCAG
>NZ_JAELTQ010000027.1 GCF_016428905.1 Dyella sp. ASV24
TCGGGATGGGTAGACGTCAATCGCTCTTGCAGCTCGATCAACTGACTGATCTGGGTGAGCAACGTATGGCGCCTCTGATCAGCGCGTTGTTCCCACAACGGGGTCGCTGAAGCGGGCGGTGCTATGGATCCGGCGAGTCCCATCGCTCCTTCCATTCGATGAAGAAGACTCAGTGCACGCGCATCGTCTGTGCCGGGTGCAAGTAACTCGAGCTCGCTCATATCCTGCTGACAAGCGTCCACCAGCGCCTGCAGTACCCGCTTGAGATCGTCGGGGTCTTTATAGACATCGAGCAGGTGTGCCGACGTCAGGCTAAGCCAGTCATCATCGTGCTGTGATGGCGCGGTGGCGCCAGAGGCTGAGAGTTGAGCCAGTTTGGAGGCCAGATCACCCAGTCGTACCGGCTTAGCCAGGAAGTCATCCATGCCCGCGCTCATACAACACTGCACTTGTTCCGGCAGTACGCTGGCAGACAGGCAGATGATGGGCAGGTGCTTGCCCGGCGCTTCATGTGCACGGATGTGCTTTGCAACCGCCACGCCATCGAGAACCGGCATATGAAAGTCGCAGATCAGTACGTCGTATTGCTCCGTAGCCAATGCAGCGAGCGCTTGCTCTCCATCGGCCACGACGGTGCAGGTGTATCCCAGTGCACGTAGCTGCCGTTCCATAACGCTTCGATTGACGGGATGATCCTCCGCGACAAGGATGCGTAACCCGGTGCGTGGCCGAGTGTTCTCGGGCACGGCGGCGGAGGGCGTGGTGGTGATTCCGAAGGCGCCGCTCAGTATGTCAATGAGTGCACGCTGGCGCAGCGGATAGCAGATCAGGGCCGGTGTTGAACCATCGAGGCGTTCACCGTGAGGGGCGATGAGCACGCGTACCGCGCCTGTCGGGAGTGATTGTCCAGCCACCGCGGTATCGTCGAGGAAAAACACGTCGGCTTCAGGCAGGTCATGGTCGTAGGCAAAGGGTACGGCGGCGAGCTCGACCTGCATGCCAAGGGCTGTGAGTGCGTGAGCGATCTCTTCGCGCAGGGTATCGTCCTTGCAACTAACCCATGCGCGCTTTCCGTTGAATTCTTCACGTGGATGCCATGCCTCGCGCACGGATAACGGGAGCTCCAAGATGGCGCGCGTTCCCTCGCCCGGCCTACTTTCGAGATAAAGCGTGCCGCCCATGAGTTCGGCGAGATGGCGACTGATGGCCAGGCCAAGACCCGTACCGCCAAAGCGGCGGGAGGTGGAATCTTCGGCTTGGGAAAAAGCCTGGAAAAGGCGCGAAAGGTCATTGGGTAAAATTCCGATGCCCGTATCCTGGACGGTCAAGCGAATGCGCTGCGCACCTTCGGATGGGTCCATCGACTCCACGCGTAGCACGACGTGACCGTTCTCCGTGAACTTCAGCGCGTTACTCATCAGATTGGTGACGATTTGCCGGATGCGCACGGCATCGCCGTTGAACGAGCGGGCAAGACGCGTGTCCTGGATCGCGTACAGTCGAAGTCCTTTGTCCGCGGCCTTGGCGGAGAACAGTCCTGCGACGTTGTCCACCAACAGACTCAGATCGAACGGCGCACTCTCGATCAACAGGCGATTGGCGTCGATGCGTGAGTAATCGAGGATGTCATCGAGGATCTGTAACAACGAGCGTGCCGATTCCTCCGCGGTATCGAGCATGGCGGATTGATCATGGTCGAGTCGCGTGCGGTTGAGCAGTTCGATCAGGCCGAGCACGCCGGCCATGGGCGTGCGTATCTCGTGGCTCATGGTGGCGAGGAAGGTACTTTTGGCTGCGGCCGCCGCTTCAGCCTGCGCCATGGCTTCCGTTAACGCATCTTCCTTGGCATGGATCTCGGAGGTATCGATCCAGTAGCCGCTCCACGTTACCGAACCGTCGGCAAGGCGTTGCGGCTGACCACCCTCGGTACGTAGCCAGCGCCATTGGCCATCGACCTCCATGCGGAACTCGAAGCCAGGTGGAGCCTGGAGCTGATCGATGGCAAGTCGTACGCGTGCTGCGGACTGTGCCCGATCGTCCGGATGCATGCGGTCGAACATGATGGATTCGTTGGCCATGAGAAAGTCGGCTGTTACGCCAAATAGTTTCTCGACATTGCCGGCGACGTAGGTGATCTTGAATGATCCGTCCAGCTTGGCCTGCACTTGGTACACCGTCGATGGCATCGATTGAGTGACGTTGGACAGACGCTCCTCTGAGACGCGCGCACGCGCTTCTGCTTCGCGTATCTCGGTGACGTCGACCATGGAGCCAAGCAGTTTTGTCTCGCCCAGTGCTTTGCTGAAGAACGGATGCAGCCACGCAATGGCTTGCCGGGTGATGTCGCCATCGGCCTGAGGTGCCACCACGGCTTCGATGCGTCGCGGCTTGCCGGCGGCGAGCAGCGCCAACTCATTGCGATGCGTCTCGTCCGGATCCACACCCCGCACGTGACGGGTGGTGTGGATGGTATGGCCCAGCAGTTGTTCGCGCGAGCAGTGGAATACTTCCTCATAGGCGCGATTGATGGCCTGATAGCGACCTTGCGAATCTTTGACGAACACGGGAAAGGGCAGCGTTTCCAGGATGGCCTGTTGCAGGTCCAGTTGCCCCGCCAGACGTGTTTCCGCCGCGGCCTGAGCACGTGCGGCGGTGCGCAGGCGGGTGTTGATCGCCACGATAAGGCCAATAATGCCCAGCGCCGCCGCCATGCCGCCGATAACCCACATCCACGGTACGCCGAACTCGTAATGCTCGCTTATCCAGCGGTTGCGTATCGCTTGCCGGTCGCGCTCAGAAACATTGGACAGCACGCGTACGATGGCGGGCATCAGGTTTGCACGGTCAGTCACCAGGCCGATCGAGAGGCCGCGCTGCATGCGCATCGAGCCGGCGACATGCAATTCGCCTGGGTAGTAGCGTTGAATAGTGTGGCTGACGGTTACCAGCGGACCTATGAAGGCATCCGCCTGGCCGCGGGCGACTTTCTCGAGTCCGTCGTTTACCGAGGCGACGGGCACGAGCTTGCGTACTGGGACGCCAAACGTGACTTGCTCTATGAGAGCTTGTTGCTGTGGAACGGCAACGACCTTGTCCGCGAGATCATCCGGCCCCGCCATGGGGGGAGCGCCCGAGCGCGTGGCGATTACCAAGGGAAACGTTTCGTAAGGATCACTGAACTGCACATCTCCCTCGGCGAAATCACCCCTTTCACCATCGATGATCATGTCGATCTGATGCGCCTTGACCATGCGCTGGATGTCGCCCCAACCCGATGCGGGCACTGTCTCGATCTGGAGATTGAGGTTCTTACGCAGCAGCGCGACGTAATCCGCTGCAATGCCATCGAACTGACCGAGGTGATTCACAAAGCTGATGGGAAAGTTATTGACCTCGTAACCCACGCGGATTCTGGTTGGACGCGCGGACGCCGCATCGGCAGCCGGCTGGTTGCCCGACGTGGGTGCAAACGTGTCGTCCTGTCCCCAGTGTTGACGGAGCGCAGAGAGCTCCTTCGGATCAATGCTTGCCTCTGCCTTGCGCAGTATCTGGATGAGCACGGGGAGTTCTTTCTTTACCGCGGGCGCCTGCGAGACATAGGGCGGCAAGTCCAGCGGGCCTGCGATACGCAGGCGATACGGCGTGGTTTCCAGAAGATCCGTCGCGCGTTTCTCCGTGGTGACAAACGCGTCGGCATCACCCTGTGCAACCTTGCGCATTCCCTCAAAGGCCTCATCGACCATAAGGATGGTTACATCCGGATAGCGCTTCTTGATGCCGTCCTGAATTTTCGACGGCGGATGGTTTATCAACAGCCGCATGTGGTTGGGGAGGTCGGCGCCGTGGAAGCGTGCGTCGTCGGCACGAACCATCAGGATCAGATGGTCAGCGACAAAGGGTCGAAGCAGTTCGACGCCATAGTCGCTGCCCAGTACGCCCGGCACAGCCAGCAACATGTCATACGGCCGGGCCATACCGGACTCTGGCCGGATCTCCAGCGCAGCATTGGTCAGCGGTCGATATCGGATGCGCAATCCCGCACGGCTCATGAGCAATTGCAGATAGTCGACCGCCATTCCTTCGGGGTGGTCGCCGATCCAGGACGCATAGGGCGGATTGGGCGTGACCGGCACACCCACCTCCACCACGGGATGCGCTGCTCGCCAGGCGTTTTCCTCCGGCGTGAGTGTCAGCGCATCCGGCGCTGTTGCGGCGAATGCATGGATGCTCAGTAGCAGTGTCAGGAGACCAACAATCCATCGACGAAAAAGATCAGCGCCCGCTGCCGATGGTCGTGTGACCATACGGGGCCCGTTTGTCGCCCTGCGCTTGCCAGCGCAGCAGGCGTCGTGGATCTCCATGGATCGGTCCTAGGTGACCCCGCGTCCGCATGCGTGACCCGGGGGTGGCTAACCCAGCCCGTTGGTCCGGGCGTAGTCGTGCAACTGTTGATCGCTGGTCAGCCCAAGCTTGCGTTTTGCCTCTCGCTTCTGTTGGCTGATGGTGCTCACCGAGCGGTTCATGCGCTTGGCTATATCGGTGACTGTCATGCCTTGCGAAAACAATCGTAAAACTTCGATTTCTTTAGCAGACAGGACATTTCCCCGGGACGTCTTCGAGGTCTGGATGTTTGCCTGTTCGCGGAGGTACTCGCTCAGGTAGGAACGGCCCGCCTCGATGGCATGGAGGGCAGAGATCAGTTCGCGGGTAAGCGCTCGTTTGTCGACGATGGCGCGCACGCCTGTTTTCAGCATGCTTTGGATCAGTGCCGGGTTGTCACGCATGGTGAGCACCAGAATCGGCAGGTTCGGATACTGACGGCGCAAGCGGCGCAGCATCAGCAAACCGTCCTCCGAATTCGACGCGTCTGGCATGGAGAAATCGGTGATAAGCAGATCGCAGGGCTCGGCCGCCAACAATGCCATCAGCTCAACACCGTTCTGCGCTTCACCGACCACGGGATAACGTTCGCCGTTACCGCGCAATGCGGTTCTTAGGCCCATCAGCACCACGGGGTGGTCGTCGGCGAGAATGGTTCGCACAGGTCATCCTGACGCAAAAGGTGTGACAGTAATCACGATTGGCCACAGTCCATAGGGCAACGCAAGGATTACAAAAGGCAGGGGGAGCGTCAGAGGCGTTGGTTTCCCGTGAAACCTTCTTGGGGCATCCATACATCTCAGGTATGGGGCGACTTGCGCGTTCTCCTTATCGTTTGGGGTTCGGCGAGACCTCTGCTTCTGCCACGAAAGGTAGAAAGAAACGGATGACTACTTGTCGCGATCATCGATTTGATAGCGAGCCCGGCCTTTTGACTTGGCCAGATAGAGCGCTTCGTCGGCGCGCTGCATCAAGAGGTCGACCGTGCTCACCTGGGGACACAAGGTCACGCCGACACTCAGGGTGACGCGAAGCAGGTGTCCACCGGCGACCATGGGCTCGTCCATGGCTCGGGTGATCTTCTCTGCAAGCGTTTCGGCGACGTTGGCGTCGTCCACGTTTTCACACAGCACGACAAATTCATCGCCCCCCAAGCGAGCCAGTCGGTCAGTCTTGCGTATCGACCCTCTGAGTCTTGCAGCGATCTGCGACAGAACCGCATCGCCGGCGGCGTGGCCGTAGGTGTCATTGATCTGCTTGAAGTGATCGACGTCGATCATCATCAATAGCAACGGCTCATGTGTTGTCGCCGCGTGCTGAACAGCCAGATCGACGCTTTCGCGAAATGACAGGCGATTGGCGATGCCGGTAAGTGCGTCGTGGTGAGCGAGGAAATCTAATTGCTGCTCGGCCAGTTTGATGCGGGTGATTTCGGTGGTCAGCGTGTAGAAACCCGTGGAGGTTCCATCGGCGTTGATCGCTGGCACATAGGTAGCCTGGAAGTAGTGCGTCTTCCCTCCGGCGTCCGCTTCATACTCAAACGTGGTGGCTGCGCCCTGCAGGACTTGCTCGATGTGCGGTTTGAGATGGGCGTAGACCGCTGGGCCGCGCATTTCTTCCACCGTGTGGCCAATGTTGGATGACGCCGCGCGGCCGATCACCTCGGATGCGTAAGCATTGATGAAGGTGTAGCGCTGGTCGGTGTCAACGTGCGCAATAACGGCGGGTACGTTGTCGGTGATCGTCCGCAAACGTTTTTCGCTGTCGGCCAGCGCGTCCTCCGCCAATACACGCTCGGTGATATCCCGGGCGCTGTAGACGGTTTCGATCTCGCCGGGGTGATCCGGGCTGGGTGCGAGCCTGCCGAGCGCTTCGAGCCACCGGTATCCACCCTCGCGATGGCGTACGCGGTAGCGCACGAGGTCTGATGTACCGATGGTGCGTAATCGTACGAGTACGCCCCGCACGCGCTCCCGGTCGTCCGGATGAATCAAGCCGCCCCGCTGGGCGGCGAACTCCTCGGGTGTCCAGCCCAACATGTCCTCGACCGAAGGCGAAACGTAGCGCCGTGTGCCGTCGTCGTCGATGCGCACAATCAGGTCGCTCGCGTAATCCGCCAAGAGGCGGTAGAGGCTTTCGCTTACGGCGACTTCTCCAGCCAAGCGTTGTCGATCGGCGAGCGCCAGCGCCACGGGCACTGCGACCAAGCACACCACGCCGAGGAAGATCTGGGCGATCAGGGCGCGCTCCTCGGTATTCGCTGAGGGGATGAGTGCGAAGGGCCCCACGCCGATAGCCGTGGACACATTGGTGATCAGGGTCACCATGGTTACACCGAGCACCAGGCCAGGTAACCGATAGCGGAACACCAGGTACAGCAGCGGTGCGAAGACGACAAACAACAGCGGATAGCGCGTCTGCACGAATACGCTAACGGAGATGGCCACGAGCAGTAGTACATCGCGCAGCATGCGAAGGCGCATGCCGGGCGCACCGAGCATGCGGCCACGTTCGCGAAAGGCGACCAGCGTGAGCATGCCGACGATCACCATGCCGAGCAGATGCGAGCGGAACCATTCATCCGGTGTGGCGAAGAAGACACCGCGGGTGGTCAGTTGTTGCGCGATGCTGGCGAGCACCGTGGATACGATGCAGCCGATCAGCGCCGCAGCGATCGCCACTCGGCCAAGCCGCAGATAGCCGCCGGTCTGCCCGCTGATGGTTGGAAAGTAGCGGCGGACGATGCCTGCCACGATGAGGATTTCAACGAAGTCCACCAGCGCCAGCAACATATGGCTGGTTTGCCATGTACCGAAAGCGAGGGCTTGCCCTAACAGCAGGGCCATCGCGATGGCGCCGATCAGCGCAGTCCAGTAGCGGCGGGGAACTGACAGCAACACACCGGCGGCGATGCCGTTGGCAGTCCACAGCGAAGCGCGGGCACCGCCATGCTTCGCCAGCAGCAGGGAGACGGCATCGGAGGCAAGGATCACCGCGAACACTGCGGCGACACCGGCCCAGGTCATCCATTGTTCGCGGTTTGTTGACGCCGATTCGTTCGTGGCCATGGTTGGGAGCGTCGCGCCAGCCTTCGCCGAGGGAAGTGCCTTGTTTAGGACGGCACGCGTCAACGCACCGTCGTGGCGTCAGCGCTGCTCCGGTGGCCGTCCGCCCAATTGCGCGATGAGGGCAGCGTGCGCCGTCAGATCGACCGGCTTGTGGGTGATCGTGCGGATGGCCGGATGACTGATCAGCGAAACCCCGGGCCGCCAGGCGTGGGCCGGCCGGATAGGGCGTGGTGCGAAGCCACCGCCGCAGTTGGGGCAGACGTTCTGCAGCGCGTCGACGCAATCGCGGCAGAACGTGCATTCGAAGGAGCAGATCATGGCCTCGGTCGAGGCTGGCGGCAGTGCCTTGTTGCATTGCTCGCAGGTGGGGCGAAGTTCCAGCATGCAAGTTTCCGGTGGCCATCAGGTAGGCCGCATGATCGCATTGAGGGGTCGCTAGCGCAGGGGTGTCAGTCCGCATCCAGCGGCAGGCAGTAGCGTAGTTTGGGCGTCTCGCTCGCGCCAAGCCGTCGATAGAAGCGGGCAGCGTCCAGGTTCCACCATGGTGTTTGCCATTGGATGGCGGCACAGCGGCGTGCCTGCGCAAACGCGTGCACGGTCTGCCAGAGGCGGAGGCCAATCCCTTGCCCACGCCAAGTGTCGCGAACATACAGGCAGTCCATATGCAGATAGGGAGCGCCGTCCAGCGTGGAGAAGTCCAGCGTGGCGCTGGCGTACCCCAAGGCTCTGTCGCCGAGGCGCGCTATCCATGCGTGCAGCAACGGGGCGTCGCCTTCCAGTGCGGCAGCCAATGCGGATGGCTGCTGACCGGCCCTATGCGAGAGGTGCTCAAAGGCTGCATGTTCCGCGCCCAGCATCAGCAGCGTGGTTGCTTGCGCGCTGCTGGCGCGCTCAACGACGAGGTCGTCGATCATGTCAGCGTTCCAGACCGAAACCTTCGTCGATCCATCCGGTGAGGCCGCCGATCATCTCTTTCACCGGCCGCCCCAATTGCGCCAACTTCACCGCGGCCTTGTTGGCGCCGTTGCAGTGGGGGCCGGCGCAGTACACGACGAACAGCGTGTCGGTCGGATACTCGGCCATCCGCTGTTCGCTGATCATGCGCGTGGGCAGGTTGACGGCGCCTGGCACATGTCCAGCGGCGTAAAGCGTGGGCGTGCGTACGTCGAGCAGAACGAAATCCTTGGTTTCGTGGTTCGTCGCGTAATAGACGTCCGCACAGTCGGTCTCGAAGCCCAGGCGAGCCTGGAAATGCGCCAGCGCATCAGGGCTGAGGGCGGCGGGAATACGTTGCACCACGCTATTCATGGGTTCGCTCCGTTGGTTGGGTGGCAGCAGTATCGGCACTGGTGTCGGCGGCGAACATTGGCAAGAATGCCATTCACCATGAAAAATCCGCCAAAGCGATCCAGGCGTCCCTCCGGGCCGCCCAACCGGCAGGTGGCAGCGCTGGTATACGACGGTCTGTGTACATTCGAGTTCGGCATCGCCGTCGAGATGTTCGGCCTGCCGCGGCCAGAGCTTGCCGACTGGTACGACTTTCAACTCTGCGCTGTCGATCGCGGACCGATGCGCGCCGCCGGCGGCATGCGCGTGATGGCGGATGGCGGGCTGGAGCGGCTCGCCACCGCCGGCACCATCATCGTGCCGGGTTGGCGTGGTGCGGACGCCATGCCGCCCGAGCCACTGCTGGACGCTCTGCGCTCGGCGCATGCCCGTGGAGCGCGCTTACTGTCGTACTGCTCCGGCGTATTCGTGCTTGCTGCGACGGGATTGCTGGACGGCCTTCGCGCCACGACGCACTGGCGTTACGTGGACGCGTTGGCGCAGCGTTATCCGGGCATCCACATCGAACCCGATGTGCTTTACGTCGATGAAGGCGCACTGCTCACCTCGGCGGGCAGCGCGGCGGCGCTGGATCTATCGCTGCACCTGATCCGTCGCGACTACGGCCCGGACGTAGCCAACACCGTTGCCCGCCGCGCTGTGGTGCCAGCGCATCGCGATGGTGGGCAAGCGCAATTCATCCAGTCGCCGATGCCACTACAAGGAGACGGCCTGGGCAAGCTGCTGGACTGGATGCGCCGCCATCTCGATCAGCCACAGCCGGTCGCGGTGCTTGCCGAGCGCGCACGCATGAGTGAGCGCACATTGTTGCGGCGTTTCGAAGAAACGACCGGCTGCTCGCCGAAACAGTGGCTTATTCGCGAGCGCCTGGGCCGCGCGCGCGAACTGCTGGAAGGTAGCGGCATGGGCATGGACCGCGTAGCGCAGGTGTGCGGATTCGGCAGCGCGGATACCCTACGCCATCATTTTCGCCAGCACCTGCAGTTGAGCCCGGCACGTTATCGCGAGCGTTTTACCCACCAGCGATGACGTCCCTCGGCCGGCGGCAGGGTGGCTGACATCAAGCTTCGGTATATCGGCGGGTGCGCGTGGCCCGCCATCCACAAGGATCCCTCATGGTTTATGTGTTGCTGAGCGTCATCTGCAGCGTGCTGGTGTCGGTGCTGTTGAAACTCGCCCGGCGGTTGTCGGTGGACGTGGGACAGGCTATTGCCTGGAACTACGTTGCCACCAGCGCGCTGACCGCGATGGTGTTTCATCCGTCGCTGTCGGTGCTGACTAGCCCGCAGGCGCCCTGGCTCGGCTTTATCGGGTTGGGGCTGCTGTTGCCGTTGATCTTCCTCGCCCTGGCTGCGTCCGTGAGTAGCGCGGGCATTGTGCGTACGGATGCGGCGCAGCGATTGTCGCTGCTGATCTCCCTGTTGGCGGCTTTCCTGCTGTTCGGCGAGGCTTTGAGTGTCGGCAAGGGCATGGGTATTGCGCTGGGCTTGGCCGCGTTGTTGTGCATGGTGTGGCGCGCGACGCCTGCGGGTGCTGCTCAGGGTGAGCGCGGTTGGCTGTGGCCTTGCGTAGTGTTCGTGGGCTTTGGCGTCATCGACATCCTGTTCAAGCGTGTGGCGGTGGCGGGTGCGCCCTTTGAGGCGTCGTTGCAGGCGATGTTCGCGCTGGCCTTTGTCGTGTCGTTGGTGATTTTGCTGTGGCGGCGTTGGCATGACCGCACGTTCTTCACGTTGCGCGATGCGGTGGCGGGGCTGCTGCTGGGTGCGGCGAACTTCGGCAATATCGTGTTTTATCTGCGCGGTCATCGCGCTTTGCCGGATCATCCTTCGCTGGTGTTTGCGAGCATGAATCTGGGGGTGGTGGCGTTGGGGGCGCTGGTGGGGACGGTGGCGTTCCGGGAGCGTTTGAGTTGGGTGAATGGGGTGGGGGTGTTGTTGGCGTTGGGGGCGATTGGGGTGATTGCTTGGTCTTGATGGGGGCGGTGTGGGGTGTTGCGTTACGCGAGGTTTTCCCTCTCCCCTATGGGGAGAGGATTGGGTGAGGGGGCAATCTAGCCTCACTGTTTGTGTCGTCACCCCGGCGCACCCCGCAAAAGGGGGCAAGGGCCGGGGTCCAGAGCCTCGGTATTTGGTTTTAGCGTTGCGGCGACCTGGCCGCCTGCGCGGCGGGCGTTTCGACCTTCTGCCGAAGGCCGAGTCACTTTTCTTTGCTTGCCCAAAGAAAAGTAACCCAAAGAAAGGGCCCCCCGGATGAGTCGCCTTCCGGGCTCCGCCCTCCAGGTACGCGGTCGGGTTCCGGGCTTTTCGACGGGGCTCCTGCCCCGACGAAAAGGAATCGGCATCCATGCCGATTCCCCTGCGGGCCTTCTCTCCACCCGCCCGCCGCCTCATACGGGGCCCAGTAGATCAAAAGCACAGAGCTGACGGCTCGTGCAGCGAAGCTGCACATCGCATCGCGGCAGTCGCGTTGCTCCTGCTCTAAGCGCATAAAGCCAAGGCAGAAGAGAAAGGCGACGCTGCTAGGTGTCGAGTTCTCCCCTGCGGTCGGGAAGCGTAGCGTTTGCTTTCCCTTGCCCCAGGGATGGGAAAGCGTAGCGCTCCCTTTACCTCGCCTCGGCGGTAGGAAAGCGTAGCGTCCCCTTTGCCTAGCTCCAGGGGTAGGGAAGCGTAGCGCGGCCTGCTTTAAGTCCTCGCCGCCATGGCGCGTTGCGAAGCGCTCCGGTGTACCCGCTGTGTAGAGGCGAAGGTGACCAAGCCACACGATTCCTCAGGCGTTCGGGCTTATCCCATCGTGATGCTACGGGCGTTGGCCTTACGGCCATTTTCTTTGGGTTACTTTTCTTTTGGGCCAGCAAAAGAAAAGTGACTCGAGCGTCGGCAGACGATCGAAACGCCCGCTGCGTAAGCGGCCAGGTCGCGACAACGCTCGAAGCGACAGCCGACCATTGACGAAACTGGATCCCGGCCTGCGCCGGGATGACGGCTAAAGATGAAGCCATGCGGCGAGCACCCACCCCTCACCCCAACCCTCTCCCCAAAAGGGGAGAGAACGCCGCCCTCACTCAGCGGTCGCCCGCAACCCCCCACCCCCGAACAGCAATGACTTCTGGCGTATGAAACCAGCCGCCATCGATGCCTAAGCTGCAACATCGCGCCCCCTGCGCTCATCCCGAGGCTTTACCTTCATGCGCAAGCTCCCCCTCGCCCTGGCATTGGCCACGCTGCTGCTCGGCACTTCAGTGCACGCCGCCGACAAGCCCGAGAAGAACGACAAGCCCGAGGACAAGCCAGATGCCGCGCTACTCAAGCCGCAGTCGTCGGAGACGTCGGGCACGGTAAAGGTGGAAGGCAAGAGCATCGACTACAAGGCCGTGGCGGGCACGCTGGTGCTGCACGGCAGCGGCGACAAGGAGAGCGAGCCGCAGATCAGCATGTTCTACACCGCGTACTTCAAGAAAGGCGTGGAGCCGGGCAAGCGACCGATCACGTTTATTTACAACGGTGGTCCTGGTTCGGCCACGGTGTGGTTGCACATGGGTGCGTTTGGTCCCAAGCGTGTGGTGACGAGCGATGACTCGCACACGCCGGCTGCACCCTACGGTCTGGTGAACAACGATTACAGCCTGCTTGATGCTTCGGATCTCGTGTTCATCGACGCCCCGGGGGCGGGTTTTAGCCGTCTGATCGCGGATGATGCCGATAAGGGCAAGCGCGAGGAGCAAATGAAGGATCGCAAGAAGACGGTCTACAGCGTCGATGGCGACGGTCATGCCTTTGCGCAGTTCATCACGCAGTTCCTGTCCAAGTACAACCGTTGGAATTCGCCCAAGTATCTGTTTGGCGAAAGCTACGGCACCACGCGTTCTGCAGTGGTGGCCAACATTCTGGAGAACGAGGACAGTGTTGATCTCAATGGCGTGATCCTGCTGTCGCAGATCCTCAACTTCGACACCAGCATCGACGGCCCTGCCAACAATCCGGGCGTGGACTTGCCGTACGTGGTGGGCCTGCCTACGTTTGCCGCCACGGCCTACTACCACCACAAGCTGCCGCAGCAACCGGCGGATCAGGAGTCTTTCCTGCGCGAAGTGGAGCAGTACGCCATTGGCGAGTACGCCTCGGCGTTGATGCAGGGTTCTCGCCTGGATGATGCGCGCAAGCAGGCCGTGGCGCAGAAGCTGCACCAGTACACCGGTCTTCCGGTGGCTTATCTGTTGAAGGCGAACCTGCGTGTTGACGGCGGTATGTTCGAGCATGAGTTGCAGGCGGATGGCGATATCACCACCGGCCGTCTGGATACGCGCTTCTCGGGGCCCTCGCTCGATCCGTTGAGCAAATCGTCGGAGTACGACCCGCAGTCGTCGGCGATCAGCTCCGCTTACGTCGCCGCGTTTAATGACTATGTACGTCGGCAGCTGAAGTTTGGCGAGGGGCAGACGTATCGTCTGTTTGCGGATATCGATCACTGGGACTTCGCGCATAAGGCGCCGGGTTCAACCGAGGCGTTGCAGCAGTCGACCAACGTGATGCCGGATCTGGCCACGGCGATGAAGACAAACCCGGGGCTGCGGGTCTCGCTCAACGGCGGTTACTACGATCTCGCCACGCCGTACTTTGCGGCCGATTACGAGATGCACCACATGCCGATCCCGGCAAGCCTGGAGAAGAACATCTCCTACGCGTGGTATCCGTCGGGCCACATGGTGTATGCCCACGAGGATTCACTGAAGAAGCTGCATGACAATGTGGCGCGCTTCATTGAAGACACCGATAACGTCGGCAAGCATTGACGATAGCGGTGAAGGTGCACCGGTGGCGGTGCACCTTCACACCTGCGTGCCGCGGCCAGCGCTACGCTCGCGAACCTCGCCAGCTGGAGGTTCCGTATGAGCACCGAAGCCGTCGCCAAACGCCTGGTGGCCATGTGCCGCCACGGCCAGTTCGAAGAAGCGCAGCACGAGTTGTACGCCAAGGATGCCGAGAGCATCGAACCCGCGTCCATGGCCAATGGGCCCATGGGTAACGTGAAGGGCCTCGACGCGATCCTGGAGAAGGGCAAGCGTTTTCAGGCCAATGTGACGCAGATGCATGGCCTTGAGGTCACCGAGCCGCTGATCGCCGGTAACTGGTTCAGTGTCGTCATGACTATGGACGTGACGATGAAGGAATACGGTCGCGTGACCATGACAGAGATCTGCGTCTATCACGTCAAGGACGACAAGATCGTCAGCGAACAGTTTTTCTACGATACGGGTGGTTAGTCTCAGCAGGGCCGTGCAGGAATGCAGTTGTCTGCAACGGATCGCCACAAACAAAAAGCCCCGCTTTCGCGGGGCTCAATGCAACTTGCACCAGCGTAGTGCTTAGTCGATGTCGAGGAACGAGCGCAGCTGCTCCGAACGGCTCGGGTGACGCAGCTTGCGCAGCGCCTTCGCCTCGATCTGACGGATGCGTTCACGCGTCACGTCGAACTGCTTGCCCACCTCTTCCAACGTGTGGTCGGTGTTCATATCGATACCGAAGCGCATACGCAGCACCTTGGCTTCACGCGGGGTGAGGCCGGCGAGCACGTCGCGCACGGTTTCCATCAGGCCCGTTTCGGTGGCCGACTCGATCGGCGAGGCTGCGTTGGAGTCCTCGATGAAATCGCCCAGATGCGAATCCTCGTCGTCGCCGATCGGGGTTTCCATCGAGATCGGTTCCTTCGCGATCTTCAGCACCTTGCGGATCTTGTCCTCAGGCATGTCCATTTCCTTGGCCAGCTCTTCCGGCGTCGGCTCACGGCCGAACTGCTGAAGCATCTGGCGGGAAATGCGGTTCAACTTGTTGATCGTCTCGATCATGTGCACCGGGATACGGATGGTGCGCGCCTGGTCGGCGATCGAGCGGGTAATGGCCTGGCGGATCCACCACGTGGCGTACGTGGAGAACTTGTAGCCGCGGCGGTATTCGAACTTGTCCACGGCCTTCATCAGGCCGATGTTGCCTTCCTGGATCAGGTCGAGGAACTGCAGGCCGCGGTTGGTGTACTTCTTGGCGATGGAGATGACGAGACGCAGGTTGGCCTCGACCATTTCCTTCTTCGCGCGACGGGCCTTGGCCTCGCCGATCGACATCGTGCGGTTGATTTCCTTGATGTCGGTCAGCGGCAGGAACAGCTTGCGCTCGATGGAGGCGAGCTTTTCCTGCTCGGCGTCGATCACTTCCTTGAACGGCTTGATGTTGGGCGACCACTTCTGGCGCTTGCGACCCAGCTCGTTCGCCCACTCGAGGTTGCCCTCGTTGCTCGGGAAGGTCTTGAGGAACTCAGCCTTGGGCATCTTCACGTGCTTGACGAAGATGTCCATCAGCACGCGCTCGTGGTGACGGATGTCGTTGACCACGTCGCGCAGCTTGCGCACAAAGCTGTCGATCAGTGCGGACGGCAGCTTGAGCTTGAGGAACTCTTCGGCCATCTGGTCACGCAGCTTGGTGACCTTCTTGTCGTTGATGTCGGTAGCCTTGGGGGCCGCCTTCTGGAACTTGCCGTAGTAGTCGCGCAGCAGTTCCATGCGGCGCTTGACCTCTTCCGGGTCCGGACCGGTCGGGCCGGCTTCTTCGTCTTCGCTCGCACCCTCTACGCCATCGTCCTCATCGGATTCGGCGTCGGCGTCGTCCACCTCGGCATCGGCCGCGGCAGCCTGGGCTGCGTCGGCGGCTTCTTCGAGGTCGGCGAAGCCGGCCAGGATTTCGCTCAGGCGGCGCTTGCCGTCCAGATGCTGGTCGTATTCCTCAAGCAGCAGCTCGATGGTCAGCGGGAAGCTGGCCAGCGCGGTCTGGACCTGGCCCAGGCCTTCTTCGATGCGCTTGGCGATGGCGATTTCGCCTTCGCGGGTCAGCAGCTCGACCGTGCCCATCTCACGCATGTACATGCGGACGGGGTCGGTGGTGCGGCCCACTTCGGAGTCGACGGCCGACAGCAGCGCCACGGCTTCTTCCGCGGCGGCTTCGTCGTCGGTGGATGCGCCCGGGGCGTTGTCCGACAGGGGGTCGGAGTCCGGGGCGGCGTCGTGCACTTCGATGCCGACGCCCTTGAGCACCGCCATGATGTCTTCGATCTGCTCCGGATCGACGATGTCGTCGGGCAGGTGGTCGTTGATCTCGGCGTAAGTCAGGTAGCCCTGCTCCAGACCCTTGGAGATGAGCGCCTTGATTTCAGACTGTTGCTCAGGAGCTTTGTTATTCATACCTACCGCCGCGTATGCAGGAACCGATCAGTATACCTATGTGATGCTTTTTTGACCAGTTTTCAAGGAAGACCAGGAGGATGGCCGACACGCAAAAATCGCGCCAAATCGGCATCTTCCAGTGATTTTGTGGAACAGAGTCCGGGCACGCCGAGGGGTGGGCGCTCATGGGGTCTCCAGCCAGAAGGTGACCGGGCCGTCATTGACCAGATGCACCTGCATATGGGCACCGAAGCGCCCGATTTCCACCCTGGGATGCGCTGCTCGGGCCAAATCGACGAGTCGATCGAACCAGCGGCGGCCTTCTTCCGGCGTCGCTGCACTGGTAAAGCTGGGGCGCATGCCGGAGCGGGTGTCCGCCGCCAGGGTGAACTGGCTGACCAGCAGCAGCTCACCGCCGGTATCGGCCAGGGAGCGGTTCATGCGGCCTTGCTCGTCGGCAAACACGCGGTAGCCGAGCAGGCGCTCCAGCATGCGCTTGGTGCGCGCCTCGTCGTCGCCCGGCTGCACGGCGACCAGCGCCAGCAGGCCAGGCCCGATGGCACCCACGGTGGTGTTTTCGACATCGACACGAGCGGACAGTACGCGCTGGATCAGGGCGATCATCGATTCGCTAACGGCAGGAGGGGGCGAAAGATTAGGGCTATGGCCGGTCGCGGCGATAGCCTCAGGTGCGGGAAACGAAAACAGGCGGCTTGTCGTTGACCCGTGAACCCGCTGCCGGAGCGGTTAGTTACACTGCGTCGCTCATGCGATTCGATATCTATCTCCTCTACCTCCTCCTGCGCCTGTTCGGCATGCTGCCCTTGCGCACGCTGCACGCGATCGGCGCCGGCATCGGCCGTCTCTCGCTGGCGATGCGCAGCGGTACTGCGCACACGACCTCGATCAACCTGAAGCTGGTGCGGCCAACGCTGGACGATCGGGCGCACGCGGCCCTGCTCCGTCAGGTGATGGAAGACAGCGGCCGTTCCGCCACCGAGATCGCCAAGATCTGGGGCAACGACGCCGAGCGTGCGCTGGACATGGTGCGCGAGGTGCGCGGCGAGGCTCTGTTCGATGCCGCGTTGGCTTCCGGTAAAGGCGTGATCATCGCTGCGCCCCACCTGGGTTGCTGGGAGTTGCTCAACTACTGGCTATGCCGCAAGACGTCGATGGCCATCCTGTATCGCCCGCCGCGTATCGCCGCGATCGAAGGCCTGCTGCGCAAAGTGCGCGGTGCACTGGCGCCCGAGCAGGTCCGTGCCGAGGGTGCCGGCGTGCGCACGCTTTACAAGCGGCTGGCGGCGGGGGGCACGGTGGGCATCCTGCCGGATCAGAAGCCACGCGCCGGCGAGGGTGAGGTTGCCCCGTTCTTCGGACAGAACGCCCTGACCATGGTGCTGCTGCCCCGTCTGGCGGCACGCACGGGGGCGACGGTGCTGTTCGCGTTTGCCGAACGCTTGCCTCGAGGCGAGGGTTACCGCATCCATCTGATGCCTGCGCCCGAGGGGCTGGCCGATACGGATCTGTCCGTGGCCTGCCGGGCGCTCAACCAGGGTGTAGAGCGCTGCGTCGAGCTGGCCTTTTCGCAGTACCAGTGGCACTACAAGCGTTATTCATCGGATACGTGGCGTAGCCCCTACGATTGATCTTCCGGCGCGCGCGCGTTCCATCTTTCGGACGTCACTACGATAGGGATCATCATGCGACTGCTGCTTTTCGTCTTGCTTGCGCTCTGGCTGCCATTGGCGGCAGCCCAGGACCAACCCCCTGCGTTGACCGACTGGCAAGCGCACTGCACGTTGCCGGGCGGCCAGGCATTCGGGTTGCGTTTCCACACCGATAGCCCGGACCCCACCAACGACGACATGCAGGTGATGCTGGTCCTTGCTGGCGGCAAGCAGGTCAAGCTTGGGCTGCCACCGGCCTGGTATCTACCGGTGACCTTGACCGGCAACGCCGACAATCGATGCGACAGCATCGTGGCCACGCCAGCCGGTGATGGACGGATCTTGCTGTGGCTGGCCACGGACGATCGCCCGAACTTTCCGCAACTGACGCTGGCGCTGGTCGACCTGAAGAGCGGTCAGCTGGTGGCGAAGCGCACCACGCTGGGTGCGATCAAGATCAGCGATGAAAATGTGCATCTGGCTATTCGCCACCACGACACGGGCTACGAAGTGCGCGTGGTGCACGATGTGCTGACCAACACCCATGACGACACCGCGTACAACTACATCGAAGACTGGTTGCAGGTCGGCGTTGGCACGCAGACCATCGATACTCGCTGGCGCTAACGCCCTGCCCCCTGGGCGTCAGGACTTGTCCAGGCGCCGCAGGAAGACCGTCATTTCCTTCTCGGCCTGCTTGTCGCCACGCGCCTGCGCGGCGCTGATGCCTTGGCGCCACGCGTCAGCGGCGGCGCTCGGGTCGTCGACGGCGAGGCAGGCCTTTCCCAGCAGCTTCCAGGCGGCCGAATAGCCCGCATCGAAGGCCACCGCCTGGCGGAACTCCGGAATCGCCGCGGCCGCATCGCCCGCGTTGAGCAGCGCGTTGCCCAGCGAGAAGCGCAACAACGCGCCATCGCGTGGCCCGCCACACTGCGCACGCAGGTTAGCGATCAGTGCGTCGTTCATTGCAGGGCGCGGACGCGCCACTCGTCGACCTTGTACACCCGGGTCGGTTGCGCCGGCTCTGCCGGCACGCGGCCGGCGCGCAGGTCGGCCAGGGCTGTCGCCGGCCAGATCACCACCCAGCCCGAGCGGAACGGCTGCACCAGCAGCGCGTAGCGCAGGGAATCGTTAGTCAGTTTGTCCGGGTGCTCGACGATCAGGCCGTTCGGATGCGCCTGCGCAAACTCCTGCAGCGAGTCACCCTCGAACACGCGATCAATGGAATGCGTGAGGCGGCCGGCGAAGTGGAACTGCCCTTCGTAGTTGCCGAGGATGCCGATGGTGCGGTTCTCCGCGTCGGCCGTACCCAGCAACTGGGCGGATGGCTGCAGATCGAAGTTCTGCCACATGGTCAGCGTGAACAGCGTATTGAGCGCCAGCGTGCCGACCAGGCCAGCAAAGGCCAGGCGGCGCATCTCGCCACGGCCGCGCAAAAGCAGCAGCGCACCCAGCAACACAAACACCACGCTGAAGAAACGGCTGTAGCGCTGCGTGGTGTCGAACCACTCGCCGTGCAGATCGTTGTGCGCCACCAGCACCGGCAGCACGAACAGGAAGATGCCGAACAGAATGCCGCCCACGCCCAGCGGCCAAGTTCCCAGCCACGCGTTGTTGGCGAGCGCCGGCCGTTGGTCGCGCAGCACCGCAATGGCGCCGGCCACCAGCAACGCCGCGCCTGCGTACTCCGGCAGCGGGTAGTACAGCTGCTTGCCGCTGATGAAGGAGAACACCACCATTACCGGCACCAGCCAGCACAGCGCAAAGCGCAGTCCGGCATCGAGCGGGCGGCGCAAGGTAATCAGCGCAGCCCATGCACGCGGCCAACCGCTGAAGGGGAACAGCAACGCCGGGATCACCGGCAGGTACCACCAGAACGGGCGGGCGTGGTCGAACGCATTCACCACGCGACCGGCGGTCTGGGTGAAGAACAAACGCTGGCGATAGGCCTCGCCGCCGCTGAAGCCCGCCGGCAGCGCCCACGCCAATAGCATTGCGCCACCCAACAGCAGTGCGCCCACGCCGCGTGCATACCAGCGCGCGCGGTTATCTCGGGCCCAGTCGTTCCACAGCGGGCCCAGCAGGAACGGGAAGGCCACGTGCAGAAACATGACCGGGCCCTTGGTCAGCAGGCCCGCACCCACGCAGAGGCCGAACAGCACCCAGCGCGGTTCGGCGCGCTGCGGCTTGGGTGTCAGGCACAGCAGCGCTGCCAGCACCCAAACGGCCAGCATCACCTCGTACATGATCTGCAGGCCGAACAGGAACGCGTAACCCAGCGCCAACAGCATCCACGGCGCACCCTTGGCCACCCACGGGCGGTTCGGAAACAGACGCTGGGCAAGCACGGACGCCAGCACCAGCTGGGCGCCGCCGAAGATCACTTCGAGCACGCGCGGCCACACATCGTTCACGCCGAACACGAACCAGCCTGCGTGGATCAGCCAGAACAGCAGCGGCACCTTTTCGCTGTACGGCGCGCCATTGATGTGCGGCACCAGCCAGTAGTGGTGATTGAACATCTCCCACGCCACCGCGAGGGTGCGTGTGGAGTACAGCGGCATGGGGCCATGCGAGAAGATCGCCAGCAGGGCGACCAGCGTCCACAGCGGCAGCCAGGGCCAGAGGGAGCGCAGGTGTTCGGAGCGGCTATAGCTGCTGGATGCCACGGGCAGTCTTCTTGATGGGATTGAGACGGATTCTATCCCGAGCCACGCCTGCTCAACGCTGACCCGGCCGCCACCGGGGGCGCTGGCGCCTTACCAGCGGGCCGGACCCCAGTAGCCGATGCGGCGGCGGAGCTTGAGTTTTCGCCACAGATTCCACGGTTTACGGCGACGATTGCGCCCACCTGCCGCAATAAAGCCGTCGATGGCCTGCAGGATGCGCTCGCTGGAATGGCCGTCGCGATAGGGGTGGATGGCGTCGCCGTATTCGCGGACGGCCTGCATCAGCTCGGGCGGTCGCGCCAGGGCGCGCTCGATGGCCGGCTCGAACTGGGCGGGATCGTCGATATCGATCAGCTGTGGGCCGGGCCGGCGGTTCTTGAAGGTCACCACGGGCTTGCCGGTCAGCAGGAACTCGTTGAGCGCGGACGAGGTGTCCGAACACATCATGTCCACCTGCGGGAATAGCTCAAGGATGTTGTCGTTCTCCGCGAACGTCAGGTACTCGTTCTGCAGGGCCTTGTACTTGGCCACTGTTTCCGGGTCCATCTTCGGGTGAAAGGTGACAATCCAGCGCCAGCGACCATCGCGCGAGAGGCGCTTCACTTCCTCGTACAAGATCTCCGCCGCGCTCCACGACGGGGAGAAGGTGGAGTGGTAGAGGATCACAGGCGGCTGACGCACCGGCGGAATCGGGCCGGTGATCTGCTTCATGAAGGGGTCGATCTTGGGGAAGCCGGTTTCCACCACCGAAAAATGACCCACGCGCTCGGCGATCGCCTTGAATTGCGCCGTGTCACGCGGACCGGTGGTGCAGTACAGATCGAAGAAGCCGCGAATATAGATATGCCGAGGCTTGCCGGCATCGAAACCGTGGAAGGTTTCCACTTTGACGCCGGGGAAGAAGTGCGGCACCGCGTTGCTGGAGGTGATGACCGCGCGCGGCTTCCACGCGCGGACTTCGTCCACGGTGAGCAGGCGTTCGCCGTCCACCAAGTCCTCGGCACCCGGGCCGTCGAAGAACCACGCCGCTTCGTCGCCGCGTGCACGGATCGCGTCCTGCACCGGGCGAAGAATGGCTAATGCGTAACGCTCAGAACCGTAAAGAAGGTAGTGCTGTTTGCTCATCGATCAATGCCGTGGCGGATCAGGGCGTCCGCACCGTGTTGTACAGAGGCGGGATTCCGCCGCATTTCGTAGTAGCGCATGCGCTTGTAGGCAGCGTAGGAGGCGGAGGTTTCCGCGATCACAAAGCCGCGCCACCCGTCCAGAAAACCCAGCCGCAGGACATAGTCCTTGATGAAGGCCAGCAGATACACGAAAGGTGTCTGCCACATGCGCACTGGCTTGCCCTTCTCCAGCCAATCCCGACACTTCAGTTCGGCGTAGCGCAGCACCTTGATCTGCTTCTGGGGCAAGCTGGGGTTGTTCTCGTGGTTGAAGGCCGCCTTCAGTGTCACGGAGGGGCCGTCGAAGCGCAGTGATTCGTGTACCCGCACGTCTGCCCAGCGCGCGCGGTCACGGTGGAACAGGCGGGCCATCTTTTCGCCCATCGCGGGCAGGTACCAGCGCATCGGGGCGCCCATGAAGATCGTGGCGCGACGCAGGTAGGCGGCGCAGATGTTGCTGGCCATCAGTGCGGCCAGGCGACCCTGCAGCTCGGCGGCCAGTTCGGGCGAAAGGTACTCATCGGCGTCCAGCGCCAGGATCCAGTCATGGCTGCACTGCGTCGTGGCGAAGTTGCGCTGCGCCCCGAAACCCAGCCAGTCCTGATGCACCACTCGTGCGCCGTGCGCCTGCGCGATGGCCACCGTGTCGTCGGTGCTGCCGCTGTCGATCACGAGCTTTTCGGCCGCGAACGGCACGCTGTCGAGGCAGCGCGCGATGCTGTTGGCTTCGTTGTAGGTGATGACGACCAGGGTGAGCGGGAAGGTTTGCATCCCGCCATTCTAGTGGGTGCGGCTCAGGCGTGGCGCGACGGGGGAGGCCTCCGTAACGCTAAACGAGAGCCCGTTTCGGTAAGATGCCGCTGCTGCGCACGGCACGGGGCCGTGGGCAACACCTTTCTGGGACGCTTTCCCCGGCGTTCCCGGAAGGTGAAAAAGTCTGACCCGCTGGATGTGCATGGCACACCGGCGATCTGCTGGAGGGCAGCATGGCAGGGCAAGGCAATCTCATACTCGGCATGGCCACCGGCTATGCCGCCAAGGACCTGCGTCCCTTCGTACAGAGCCTGGCGATGAGCGGCTTTCAGGGCCGCCTGGGGCTGTTTATCTATCGCGGACAGGTCGATTCGATCCGGGCCATGGCACAGCAGCATGCGCCGGCGTTGGATCTTGACCTGGTCGTCGTCGATGGCATTCGCCGTTACGCCCGGTTCTGGCGATCGTGCTTCAAGCGCCTGTTCGCGATGCTGCCTGCGGAGATGTCGCCGGCACTCAAGCGCAGCATGCTGCGCTTCCAGGGCATGCCGCACGTGACCCGGCACTTCCACTATGACGACTACCTGCGTGCGAACCCCGGGTTCGACCAAGTGATGCTCACCGACGTGCGCGACGTGGTGTTCCAGGCGGAACCCTTCGCTCAGTTCGAGGGCGGACTGTGCGTGGGCATGGAAAGCGACGCCCTGACCCTCGCCACCGAGACGTACGATCGCGAGTGGATCCTCGGTGCGTATGGCGAAGCCATGTTGCAACAGATTGGCGACCGGCAGATTTCCTGCGCCGGCGTGGTGATCGCTGATGCGCAGGCGATGCGCGAGTACATCGACAAGATGCTGCTGGAAATCATGCGGCTGCCGTTCCGCATCACCAAGAACCGCAATTACGATCAGGCGCACCACAACAAAATGCTGTATTGCCACGACCTCAAGGCCGCCACCACCTGGTGCCAGCCGTTGAGCTCGCAGATCGCCACGGTGGGTGTGATGAATCCGTCGGTGTTCCAGCTCACCGCGGATGGCGTGCTGCTCAACGAGGATGGTCAGGTGGCGCCCATCGTGCACCAGTACGACCGCCACCCTGCCCTGGTCGAAGCCTTTGCGGGCAGGTTCTCTCGCTGAGGCGGTGTCGTCCGGTCTTGCGATCTGGCGTGACCACCGCCTGTGCGCCGCAGCGGCTCAATAACTCCGCTGCTGATGCCAGCGCCAGGCCGAGGCGATGATGGTGTCGATGTCCGAGTGCTCGGGTTGCCAGCCAAGCAGGTCGCGCGCTTTTGCGTTGGAGGCGACCAGCACAGGCGGATCGCCAGCGCGGCGGCCCAGGATGTCACGGGGAATGCTGCGGCCCGTGACCTTTTCCGCGGCGTGGATGATTTCCTGCACGCTGAAGCCGTGCTCGCTGCCCAGGTTGAAGATGTGCGCACCCTCGTTCTCGTCGAGGAATGCAAGAGCCTTGATGTGCGCTGACGCAAGATCATCGACATGGACATAGTCGCGCACGCAGGTACCGTCGGGCGTCGGGTAGTTGGTGCCAAACACCTTCAGCCCGTCGCCCTGCCCCAGCGCGGTGCGCAGCACATTGGGGATCAAATGCGACTCGGGCTCGTGCGCTTCGCCGATATCGCCGTTGGCGTCCGCGCCCGCCGCGTTGAAATAGCGGAACGTTACCGAGCGCAAGCCATACGCGTGTGCAGCGTCGGCAAGCATTTGCTCCACCATGCGTTTGCTGGCGCCGTAAGGCGAGATGGGTTCGGTCGGGTGGCTTTCGTCGAGCAAGGGTGTGCGCGGCACACCGTAGACGGCCGCTGTCGAGGAAAACACGATGCGCGACACGCCGGCCGTCTGCATCGCTTCCAGCAGATTGAGCGTGCCCGCGACGTTCACCTGATAGTACGCGTAGGGTTTGATCGTCGATTCGGCGACCAGCGAGAGCGAACACAGATGCAGCACGGCGTCGAAACGGCCGTCGGAAAATACGTCGGCCAAGGCGGCTGGGTCGGTCACATCACCCACGATGAGCGGCGCACCCTGCACGGCCGCGCGGTGCCCGGTGGACAGATTGTCGAAAACAACCGGTTCGTGTCCGCGCCGGAGCAGCTGCCGCACCATGTGCGAGCCGATATAGCCCGCGCCGCCACACACCAGAACCCTCATGTCTTGCTCCGTCTACTCTCCGCGCGAGATCATAGACGCTGTACTCACGTTCGCGTGAGCCGGGGCGGCAACCTTATAAAACGTATTTCACGACCTGGGCGGCTTCCGGAGCCGTCTTTTACCTGAACGCAGGTCAAGAATTGGGCAGATCAGCCCTGTTTTTGCGCCTCGTTCGGGCGATCGTATACAGCCGGCCCCGCGGCGGCGTGCGGGACGGGTCCAAATTTAATGCCAGAGAAGTATATGTCCCAGCCTAGCGTTTCCTTGATGGTCTCCACCTACAACTGGAAGGAGGCGCTGGCGTTGGTGTTGGGTAGCGTGATCGGGCAAACCCGGCTCCCCGACGAGGTGATCGTGACCGATGACGGTTCACGACCGGATACGGCGGACCTGATGCATCGGATCGCCAAGGATTTTCCTGTGCCGCTGCGCCACATATGGCAGCCCGACGAGGGATTCCGCCTGGCGCGCAGCCGCAACTGCGGTATCGCCGCCGCTTCCAGTGACTATTTGATCCAGGTCGATGGGGACATGATCCTGCATCGTCATTTCGTGGCTGACCATCTCGCGTTGGCGCGGCCGGGCAGTTTTCTGCAGGGCACGCGCATCCGCACGACGGATGCCGAAACCGCGCGCCTGTTGGCGGGTGGCAAACCGCGCTTTGGCTGGTTCGTGAACGCCTACTTTCGCGAGGAAGGCGATCGCAGCACCTACCATTTCGGGCGTCGGCACCACACCCTGCGCCTGCCTTGGCTGGCCCGTATCAAGGCGCGCTCCGGTGGCCACCCCATGGGTTGCAACGTGAGCTACTGGCGCGAGGATGTGTTGCGCGTGAATGGCTACGACGAGCGGATGCAGGGCTACGGGAGTGAAGACCTGGAGATCGACATCCGCCTGCGCAATGCCGGCCTGCGTCGCCGCCAGGTCAAGTTTGCCGCGCTCGCACTACACCTGGAGCACCGCAGCGTGGCGCCGCCCGACCCCAGCGATCCTGACCTGCCCAACAACAAGTTGCTGTATGCCAGCCGGGAAGCTCGGTTGATTCGTACCGAGTACGGTGTGGATGCCCACCTGGCCAGCTTCACGGAGCCGCCGCAGGATCTGCGCAAGCTGGCGGTGGCTGCGGAATGAGGCCGGTGGAACACAAGCAGGACTCCTACCTCGCAAGCGAATCCATTGACGCGCATCCGGTGCCGAGGTGGCTCAAGACGTGGGTCACCGTGGGCATGGTGTGGCTGATCATCGGCATGGCCGTACTGCCTGCCGGCATGTCCTACAGCCCGGGCAAGGTCTTCCAGTACGGACTTGGGCTCACGCTCTTTCTGCCGACGCTGGTCCTGCTGATAAGCCGGCCCGGCCGCTTCCTGGTGTTCTGGC
This sequence comes from Dyella sp. ASV24, assembly GCF_016428905.1. Lineage (GTDB taxonomy): Bacteria > Pseudomonadota > Gammaproteobacteria > Xanthomonadales > Rhodanobacteraceae > Dyella. The sequence goes on from NZ_JAELTQ010000027.1 coordinate 25,809, forward strand.
GCCAGCCGATGGTGCCTTGGGTGCTATTGCTCATGGTCTGGGGCTGCGTGTCCCTGACCTGGAGTCACGCCACGCGTCCATTTGATGAGGCTGGCCACAACGTCAGCATCCTGTTCTTCTTGTTTGCGTGGCAGCAATGCATCGGCAGTGACGAGGAGCGATGCAAACGTCTGCTCGTGGGCTGTGGTCTGGCCATGGCGGTCATCGCCCTTGGCGCGATCATCGCAGACCAACCCAGTCCCGATCTGGATGGCAGGCTGGTCGGATTCGGTGCGATGTCCAACGCAAACCTCGCGGCGGGCGGCATGGGCGCGGCGCTGATGTGGTTGTGGCCATGGCGTCTACAACATACGGCCTGGCGCGTGCTCAAGTGGCTGGCGATCGCGACGCTTGGGGCATTCATCGTGCTTACGCTCACGCGCAGTGCGCTGGGGGCGCTATTCATGGCATTGGTGGTGGTGGCGCTGAGCCAGGGTGGCCGCCGAGCCTGGCTATATGCTGGCCTGCTCATCGCGCTGGGTGCGGTCTGTGCAGCCATTGGAGCCCATTTCCTGATGGCGCGCGGGTGGTCAGCGCGCCCCGAGATTTTCCAGGCAGCGATGCATCTGTTCGAGCAGCATCCATGGCGCGGCATCGGCCAAGGTTCGCCATTCGAACTGCATGCCGATGGCCTGGTGTTGATGCACGCGCATAACATGTTCAGCCAATTGGCCGTCGAGCTGGGCTTGCCGGGCCTGTTGTTGTGGGCGGGCATATGGCTTGTGTTGGGATGGCGCGCGTGGCGTCACCGGCACGAGACGCAGGGTTTGATCGTGCTCGGCATATGGGTGTTTGGCACGGTCATGGTGCAGTTCGATCTGCCGCATCTGCTCGATAGTCCGCGCCCTGGTTGGCTTCTCACCTGGTTGCCGCTGGCGCTGGGTATGTCGTTTGGGCGCAAGGCAACCAAGAACGCGACGGATCGCTTATGAACGTCTCGCTGATCATCCTTACCTACAACTGGCCCGGTGCCTTGGAAGGCATGTTGCGCAGCGTTGCCGCGCAAACCTGTCTGCCGTACGAGGTTGTGGTGGCGGATGACGGCTCGACGGCAGAGACCGCCGCGTTGATACAGCGCATGGCGGCTACGTATCCCGTGCCGTTGCGCCACGTCTGGCAGGAAGACCATGGCTTCCGCGCCGCGCGTGCGCGCAATCGCGGTATCGCAGCGAGCCGCGGTGACTATGTGATCCTGCTCGATGGTGACATGCTGGTGCATCCGGATTTCATCGCGGATCACCTCATGCTCGCCGAGCGTGGGTTCTTCCTGCAAGGCGGCCGTATCAAGGCGACGCCCGAGGAATCGCAGCGACTGTTGAACGGCGGGGGACCTGTCTTTGCCCCGTGGTCCACCGCCAACTTCGATGAATTCGACGGCACGCGCCGGCTCTATGCGTTCCGCGCCCCCCTGTTGGCGTGCTGGAAGGCGCGTTCGCGCAACGGTGGTCGCGTGATGAGCTGCAATATGAGCTTCTGGCGCGACGACTTGCTGCGCGTGAACGGCTTCGACGAGCGCATGGAAGGATATGGCGCCGAGGACCGCGAGCTGGCAGCACGACTGGAGAACGCCGGCCTGAAGCGTCGTCCACTCAAATGGGCCGCGCTCGCCGTGCACCTGTGGCACAACTCACGCTCGCCGCCGGACGTGGATGATATGAGTCTGCCGAACAATCGCCTGTTCCACGCTACGCGTACGCAAGGCATCACCTGGTGCGAGCGCGGCATCAACCAGCACGTCGATCTGCTCGACGACGCCCACGCTGCATGAAGCTGCTCTACACCAATTTCCATGGCGGCGACGGCGGGGGCCACACCACGTACATCCGCGAGTTGGCGGCCGCCTTGGCGTCGCGTCACGAGGTACACGTGGCGGCGCCACCTGGCAGTCGTCTCAATCGCGAGGCACACGCCTTGCCCGGCGTGTTCGTGTTGGATCAGCCGTTTCCCAACGGTTTGAACAAATGGAAGGCGAGGCGTCGTGCGCGTGCGCAGCTCGCCGCCTATCTGCGGCAGCAGAACTTCGACATCGTTCACGTCAACGGCTCCGCCGATCACCGTCTGGTGCTGTCGGCGATGCCGGCGAAACGTCCCGCGCTGGTTTGGACCAAGCACAACTCCAAACCCGTTCGCGGTATCGGCAACGCACTACGCGCGCGGCGCACGGACTTGGTCATTGCCGTATGCGAGTACACACGCCGGGAGTTGCTGCACACCGCCTATCGTCACTGCCGGGTGGAAACGGTCTACAACGGTGTAGACATCGAGCGCTGGTCGCCATGGCCCGAAGAGGCAGCGAAAGCGGAGCGTGCCCGCTGGAACGGCGGTGATGACAGCGTGTTCCTGCTGGGCAGCAACGCGGGAACCGCCAGCTACAAAGGCTGGATGGACCTGATGGAAGCGCTGCCCTTGCTTCCCGCCGATGTACGCGGCCGTGTGCGCGTACTCATCGCTGGTGTGCCGCCGAAAGCGGAGGAACTGGAGCGCGTGGCGCAACTCGGTCTTGCCGGGCAGGTGGTGTTTCCCGGTGTGTTGGCCGACGCGCGTGGGATGGTGGCGTCACTCGACGCGGGCTTTGTGCTCTCGTACGACGTGGAGACTATTTCGTTTGCATGCCGCGAAATGATGGCGATGGGCAAGCCTGTGTTGCTGACGAACTATGCCGGGCTTCCTGAGAATATCGATGAAGGGAAGGATGGGTGGTTAGTGCCGGTGAGGAATCCGGTGGCCATTGCCGCTGCGGTCCAGCGTTTGGTTGAGCAGCGGGATGCACTGTCGGCGATGGGTGTTGTGGCACGGGTGCATGCTGAGCGGGAGTTTGGGTTGCCGTTGTTCGTGGGGCGGACGGAAGAGGTTTATGAGCGGCTTTTGGGGTTGAGGTAGCCGATCGGTTGGTTGGCCTGATGTTGCAATGGCGCTGTTGTAGCCAGCCTTTGACCTTTGCTCCCTCTCCCCTTTGGGGAGAGGGTTGAGGTGAGGGGTCAATCTAGCCTCACTGTTTCATCTTTAGCCGTCACCCCGGCGTAGGCCGGGGTCCAGGTTCCGTAGTAGTCGGTTGTCGCCTCATGCCTTATCGCGACCTGGCCGCTTACGCAGCGGGCGTTTCGATCGTCTGCCGACGCTCGAGTCACTTTTCTTTTGCTGGCCCAAAAGAAAAGTAACCCAAAGAAAATGGCCGTAAGGCCAACGCCGGCAGCATTTCGATGGGATAAGCCCGAACGGCTGAGGAATCGTGTGGCTTGGCAACCTTCGCCTCTACACAGCGGGTACGCGGAAGCGCTTCGCAACGCGCCATGGCGAAGAGGACTTAAAGCAGGCTTCGCTACGCTTCCCTATCGCTGGGGTTAGGGAGAGAGGACGCTACGCTTCCCAACCGCTAGGGAAAGCTCGACACCTAACGGCATCGCTTTTCTCTTCTGCCTTGGCTTTATGCGCTTAGAGCAGGAGCAACGCGACCTGCCGCGATGCGATGTGCAGCAACGCTGCACGAGCCGTCTGCTTACAGCTTTTGATCTTCCGGCCCCCGTATGAGGCGGCGGGCGGGTGGAGATAAGGCCCGCAGGGGAATCGGCAGGGATGCCGATTCCTTTTCGTCGGGGCAGGAGCCCCGTCGAAAAGCCCGGAACCCGACCGCGTACCTGGAGGGCGAAGCCCGCAAGGCGCCGATTCCGGGGTGCCCTTCTCTTTGGTTACTTTCTCTTGGGCAAGCAAGAGAAAGTGACCCGGCCTCCGGCAGGAGGTCGGAACGCCCGCTGCGTAAGCGGCCAGATCGCGATCACGCGATAACCAAGCGATACCGCTACTGGACCCCGGCCCTTGCCCCTTTTGCGGGGTGCGCCGGGGTGACGGCTGAAGATGAAACCGTGAAGTGAGATTGCCCCCTCACTCTTCCTGCGCCGCCGCCGGCACCCGATCCACATCCTCACTCGGCAAACACCCCGGAATAACCGCATCCGCCTTAAACATCCACCACTCGCGCCGATTGGCATGACCCAAACTGATCGCCTTGCTGCGATCGACGCAATGAGCCATCACGCCATCCAATGCGAACAACCAGCGATGCGCAGCATCTTCCGCCTGCCATTTCACTGCGGCCGCGTACTGATCATGCCAAGGCTTGGTGAAGCCGAAATCAGCTGCGGGACGGTCGAGCATCAACAGGTTCTGCTCTTTCCACGCGACCAGGCCTAGCTGATCACCTGCCGGCAGCCGTTCCCGCACGTCCTGCATCAGGCCTGCAGCGGAGCTTGAGTCGTTGAGGATCGGATAAGCCCACAGGCTCCACACCAGCCACATCGCGGCCATGCCTGCAGCAACTGCGGCGACCGCACGGCGTACGCGTAGCGTGGCGATCAGCAATAGTTGGATGGCGCCGATGGTGATGGCCATCCACCACAGCGAGTGGCCGCCGTCTTCGAAACCGCGTGCGGTGGCAAACTCGCTAGCGAACTTGGGATGAGCGACAAGCGCAGCTGCGCCCACGCCCAGCATGGCCGCGCCCATGATGCCGATGAATACGAGACCGGCGATACGCAGCCAGCGCTTCTGCAGCAACTCACCGAGATAGGGCGCGGTCACCAAGGCGAGCATCGGCAGCGCGGGCATGATGTACACGTCGCGCTTGCCCTTGGGAATCGAGAAGAACACCAGCAGCAACAGGATCCAACCCAGCGGCAGCAGGACGCGTGCATCCTTTGCCTTCAGTGCGCGCCACCATCGTGGCAAGGTGCCCGGATAGGTCAGCGACAGCGGCAGCCAGGTGAACAATACGATGGGCACGTAGTACAGCGTGTTGTGGTGGTGATCCCACGACTTGCTGTAACGCCCTGCCGTCTGGTGAAACAGGATGTCGTTGACGTAGGCGGCGTAGGCCGGATCGCCCGCGTGAGCTTTTGCGCCCAGCAGCATCGGCACCAGCCACAACGACATGGCCAGCAGTAAGGCGATCAAGCCCAGCGTCCAGCGCCACCAAGCGCCCTCGCCCATGCGTGACACACCGTTCCACTGTCCGAATGCGGCTACCAGATACGGCAGGAACAGCAGCAGTGCGAGTACGCCCACGCCCTTGGTGATGACGCCCAGTCCCGCGCAGAAGCAGCCGAACCAGAACGCTCGCCAGTTCGGCCCCTTGAGCATATGCACCAATAGGCCCCAGTTCGCCGCGGTGATGTAGAACATCACCAGTGGGTCGATCTGCGCGCGTTTGGTCTGGTAAACGAACTGGAAAGTGATGAGTAGCGCCGACGCGGCGTAGATGCCCACCTGTCGATTCCACAGGCGGCGGCCCAGGTCGTACACCAGGGCCAGGCATCCAAGCGCGGCCAATAACGAGGGCAGCAGGAAGGCGAAGCGCCAGCTGCGCAGTACCGTGTAGCTGGCGGCCTCCAGCCAGAACAGCATGGGCGGCTTGTCGGAGTACAGCTCGCTGCCACGGTGCGGGAACAGCCAGTCGCCGCTTTCCACCATCTGCTTGGCCGCAAGCGCGAAGCGCGGCTCGTCGGACGGCCAGGGATCGCGCAAGCCCATGCCGGCGCCAATCACGATGAGTGCGATCAACATCAACAGCCAGAGGCGGCGGCGTTCCAGGGATGTGGCTTCAGCAAAAACAGACATGCGTGGATTCCGGGGAGGCGGCAAGGCCGCGTCGCAAAGCATCGGGGCCGACGGCGCCGCCCCATACGTCACGCTTCAGCGTGTGCCGGCGGGTGGGTTCAGGCCTTCTCAAGGACGGCATAGTACATGCCGTCGAGATCGCCCTCGCCCGGCAGCACCTGCCAACCCACCGTTGCGGCCTGGCCTACAGGCAAGTTGAAGGCAACGGCACGGGCATCCGCCTGTGTGTTCAGCCATGCGCCGACGATGTCGTCGTTCTCCGCGCGCAGCATTGAGCAAGTGATGTAAACGAGCCGTCCACCCGGCGCGAGCAACGGCCACAGCGCTTCCAGGATGCGGCGTTGCTGCCCAGCGAGCGTGGCGATGTCGCTTTCGCGGCGATGCAGGCGCACATCAGGCCGCCGGCGCAGCACGCCGGTGGCGGAGCATGGCGCGTCGATCAAGATTCGGTCGAAAGGCGTGCCATCCCACCAATCGGCGGGCTGACCGGCGTCGCCGATCACCAGGTTGGCCGAAAGGCCCAGTCGCTCCAGGTTCTGGGTGATGCGTTGCGCGCGTCTGGCGTCGAACTCCAGGGCAGTCAGCGCCACGTTGGCGCGCTCGAGCAGGTGGCAGGCTTTGCCACCCGGCGCAGCGCAGGCATCCAATACCCGTTGTCCGTCGCTAAGCTCGGCAAGATCGGCGGCGATCTGGGCCGCGCCGTCCTGCACGGCGAACTCGCCCGCGGCAAAGCCGGGCAGACGAGTGACGTCGGTGCTATGCGGCAGCACGATGCCATCCGCCAGCCAGTCGTGCACATCGGCCGTATAGCCGTCCGAACGCAGACGTTCGATCAGTGACTCGCGCGTCGTGCGGCGTTGATTCACCCGCAGCATCAAGGGTGGTTCGACGTTGTCGGCCGCCATCACGGCATCGGACTGCGCCGGCCAGTCGCGCGCCAATGCCTTCGCCAGCCATGCCGGGTGTGCGTGCCGCGTCTGCGGCTTGGCATCAAGCGTTGCCAGCAGCGTCTCGCGTTCGCGCTGCCAACGGCGCAATACGGCATTGACCAGCCCAGCCATGCGGGGGCGCTGCATGGCGCGCGTGGCCTGCACGGTCGCGGCCACGGCGGCGTACTCGGGCAGTTGCAGGATCTCCAGCTGCACCAGACCGAGCACCAGCAAGGCATGGATCGCGGGCTCCTTCTGGCGCAGAGGCTTTTCGAGCAGACGGTCGAGCACGGGGTCGAAGCGAAGCCACCAGCGTGCGCCGTCGCTGAGCAGGGCCATCAGCAGCGCGCGATCACGCGAGTCGGCCAGCTTCGGTGCATGCCGCTCCATCGCGTCGCGCAGCGAGGTTCCGCGCAGAGCGACGTCGGCAAGGGCTTGGGCGGCGAGAGCGCGGGTATCGGTCATGGGCTGAAGGTAGTGGATCGAGGTGCGAAGTGGCGTAGAGGCGTGCGGACGTCTACGTGTCTTCCGGCCTGCACCCTTGGGTGCAGGCCGGGAACAACGGCATGGTCAGACGCCGCGCGTCTTCATGGCGTTGAGGTAATCCGCGGCAGTGATCCGCTTGCCGCCGGAGCGTTGCAGCGCGGTCACGCGCAGCGCACCTTCGCCGCAGGCGATATCAATGCCATCGCGGCTCATGCCAAGCACGGTACCCGGTGCGCCATGGCCTTCGATGGCGCGTGCTGCCCATATGCGCAGCGTTTCCCCGTCTAGCTCGCCTTCGGCGACCGGCCAGGGATCAAAGGCGCGCACCTGCCGCTCCAGCTCAATGGCGGGACGGCTGAAGTCGAGACGCGCCTCCGCCTTGTCCAGCTTGTGCGCGTAGGTCACGCCTTCGTCAGGCTGCGGCTGCGGTGTGAGGGTTTCGCCCGCCATGACGCGGGCCAGGCCCTCGGCCAAAACGTCGGCACCCAGCGCGGACAGGCGGTCGTGCAAGGAGCCGCCCGTATCGTCGCGGCTGATGGGCGTGCGGCGTTCGAGCAGCATGGGTCCGGTATCCAGTCCGGCTTCCATCTGCATCAGATCGACGCCGCTTTCGGCATCGCCAGCGAGGATGGCGCGTTGGATCGGCGCCGCCCCGCGCCAGCGCGGCAGCAGGCTGGCATGCACGTTCCAGCAACCCAGGCGGGGAATCGCCAGCACTTTGCGGGGAAGGATCAGGCCGTAGGCCACCACCACCATCAGGTCGGGAGCGTAGCCCGCCAGTGCCGCGCGGGCTTCATCCGACTTGAGTGATTCGGGTTGTGCGACCGGGATACCAGCGGCGACGGCGGCCTGCTTCACCGGACTGGGCGTCAGCTTGCGTCCGCGTCCAGCCGGGCGATCCGGTTGTGTATAGACGGCCACCACCTCAGCGCCGCTGGCGCGGCACGCTTCAAGGCAGGGAACGGAGAACTCGGGGGTGCCCGCGAAAACGACGCGGAGCTTCAAGCGCTGGCCGCCTGCTTGCGCTGTTTTTCCATGCGCTTGAGCAGCATGGAGCGCTTGAGCGGCGACAGATAATCCACGAACACCTTGCCGGCGAGATGATCCATTTCATGCTGGATGCACACGGCCAGCGGGCCTTCGAACTCGCGCACGATGTCGTTGCCATCCACGTCGTTCGCCTTGACCTTGACCTTCAGGGCGCGGGTGACGTCGGCATAGATGCCGGGGAACGACAGACAACCTTCCTGATAGACCTGCGCACCATCTTTCTCGATGATCTGCGCATTGATGAGCGCGATGGGCTGATTACGCTCATCGCTCATGTCGGCCACCAGCACCTGCTGGTGCACATTCACCTGCGTCGCGGCCAGGCCGACACCATTGGCGTCATACATAGTCTCGAACATGTCGGCCACGAACTGCTTGAGTTCGGCGTCGAACACGCGCACGGGTTCGGCCTTGGTGCGCAGGCGGGGATCGGGAAATTCGAGAATGGTCAGGATGGACATAAGCTTTTACCTTGGCGCCAAAACTGCGGGCGAATCGGTGAAAACCAAGCCCGGGCGCATCTTAGAATGGCCCTTATTGTACGCCGCCAAGCCCGTGTCTGGCATGCTGTTTTGCCAACTGGTCACGGTTGCGTGAACAAGTTGTTCGGTTACACTCGCCCGAGCGTCGGGGGATGGGGGATTCCCGTTTATGATCAGAAAGTCCATTGGGCTGCTGGCCGGCATGCTGGTCACGGTGGCCGTTTACGCTGCGGGCGCGCAATTGCGTGCCGATCATCCAGATACCTATACGGTGAAAAAGGGCGACACGCTCTGGGCGATTTCCGCGCGTTTTCTCTCCAAGCCGTGGTTGTGGCCAGAGATCTGGCAGGCCAACCCGCAGGTGCAGAACCCGCATCTCATCTACCCAGGTGACGTGCTCAATCTTGCCTTTGCCAACGGTCCGCGCCTGAGTCTGCAGCCGCGCGTGCGTGCCGAGGGCGATGCAGTGCCGGCCATTCCGCTGGAACAGCTGCAGACGTTCCTGAAGGAAATGCGCGTCCTCAATTCCGATGAGGTGAAGTCGTTGCCATACGTGGTCGGCTTCGAGGAAGCGGATCTGCGCGGCACCGTGGGCAAGAACGTCTACGTACGCAATCTCTCGGCCGAGCCCGGCCAGCGTTTTGCGATCGTGCGTCCCACCCAGACCTTCCGTGACTTCGACGCCAAGAAGGGTCGCGACAACGGTTCTGACCTGGTGGCCCATCCGCTCGACAGCAACGTGTCGCTTGTCCGCACGCCGTGGAAGGAAGATTTCCGCGCCGACGGTCACTACGGTCATGGCCAGGATATCGGCACCGAGGTCACTGTGATCGGTCGTGCCGAAGTGCTGCGCACTGGCGATCCGACGACCCTGCTCCTGCTGGACTCCACCATGGAGATCAACAAGGGCGACCGTCTGCTGCCGATCGACGACAAGCCGTACGACGCTTATTACTACCCGCACGCGCCCAAGTCGCTGCCGAACAACGCCCGCGTCATTGCGTTTACTGATGCCTATGACGCGGTGGGTCCGCATCAGGTGGTGGCGCTGAACATCGGCACGCAGGACGGCGTGGACAACGGCCAGACGTACTCGATCTACCAGCCGGGCGAGACCATTGCGGACGACGTCGCCAGCGACAGCTGGGATCGCGGCACCGGCAAGAAGGTCACGCTGCCACAGGAGTTCGTGGGCCACGTCATGGTGTTCCGCACCTTTGACCGGGTGAGCTACGGCCTGATCATGGACGGCCTGCGTCCGGTCCATAAGCAGGACAAGCTCGAGTTGCCGGAATAAGGCACGAGCGGCACAGGACGACAGAACGGCGCGGCCATCCCCGCGCCGTTTTTTTTTGGATTGTCCGTACGCTGGGCAGCCATGAATGCACCCATCCCGCTCCGCTCCTGGTTGACTCTGTTGCGCACGCCGCGACTGGGTCCTGGCGCCATCCGTGAACAACTTGCCGCCAACGACGGCTGCGTCGAGAGCGCGCTCGACGCGCTCCGGCAACGCCTGCCCACCCTGCCCGCTGATACCCGGCGCTGGTTGGAACGGCCGGACGAACGGCGTCTGGATGACGATCTCGCCTGGCTGGCGCAACCCGGCCATCGCCTGCTGCTGGCTACCGACGAGGACTTCCCGCCATTGCTGGAAGCGATTCCGCAGCCGCCCGTTGCGTTGTTCGTCGCGGGTGATGCCAGCCTGCTGCTGCATGCCCAGGTGGCCATCGTCGGCGCGCGCGGGGCGACACTCAGTGGCCGTACCCACGCCCGCGGGTTTGCGCAGGAGCTGGGGCTGGCGGGCTTTGCGATCACCAGCGGTATGGCCGATGGCATCGACGGCGCCGCCCATCTGGCCGCGCTGGACGCCGGTCTGCCGACCATCGCGGTGATCGGTACCGGCCCGGACCGGGTTTACCCCGCCCAGCATCGGGCGCTCGCCCGCCGGCTGGTGGCCGAGGCGGTGATGGTCAGCGAGTTTCCGCCGGGTACGCCGGCACGCAGTGATCACTTTCCCCGGCGCAATCGGCTCATCGCCGGGCTCTCACTGGGCACCTTGGTGGTCGAGGCGAGCCTTCAATCCGGGTCGTTGATCACAGCGCGACTGGCGGCCGAACAAGGGCGTGAGGTGTTCGCCCTGCCCAGTTCCATTCATAATCCCCTGGCTCACGGTTGCCATCGGCTTATTCGCGATGGCGCGCGGCTGGTCGAAACGGCTGCTGAGATCGTGGAAGTGCTTGCTCCCGCTGCTGTCGCACTGGGGCGTGAGTTGGCGGTTCGCCTTGATCGGGCCGCCGTCGCACCCATTCAAGAGACAGCATTCGAAGCCGATCCATCCGTCCTGGCGCTGCTTAAGGCACTTGGACACGGACCGGTTGCACTGGAAGACCTGGCCAGCTCCGCGGGCAAAACTGTCGTGGAGCTTGCGTCCGCGCTGCTGATGCTGGAGCTGGCGGGCAAGGTCGAGTCGTTGCCCGGCAATCGCTACCAGCGGCTTCCGGGGTAGCGAAAGCCGACGTGGAGCGCGCTTTCACATCGTTCAGCTTGACGGCGTCAGGCCGCCATGCCTTTAACTAAATATAGAAGCCGGCTCATACAGGCCGGTCACAGATGGCGGATAGCGAGCTTCATGGCAAAGAACCTGCTCATCGTCGAGTCGCCTGCCAAGGCGAAGACGATCAACAAATACCTCGGCAAGGACTTCCAGGTCCTGGCTTCCTACGGCCACGTCCGTGACCTGAAGCCGAAGGAAGGGGCAGTAGATCCCGACAACGGCTTCGCCATGGCCTACGAGGTCATCGACCGCAACGAAAAGCACGTCGACGCCATCGCCAAGGCGGCCAAGTTGGCTGACGACATCTATCTCGCGACCGACTTGGATCGCGAGGGTGAGGCGATCTCCTGGCACATCAGCGAGATCCTCAAGGAGCGCGGCCTGACCAAGGGCAAGCAGCTCCATCGCGTGGTGTTCTCCGAAATCACCCCCAAGGCCATCAAGGCTGCCGTGGCCAGTCCGCGCCAGCTGTCGCTGGACATGGTGGATGCGCAGCAGGCGCGCCGCGCGCTGGATTACCTGGTGGGCTTCAATCTGTCGCCGGTGCTGTGGCGCAAAGTGCAGCGCGGTCTTTCGGCTGGCCGCGTGCAATCGCCCGCACTGCGCATGATCGTGGAGCGCGAGGAAGAGATCGAAGCTTTCATCGCCCGCGAGTACTGGACCATCGAGGCCTCGATGCGCCATCCGGAAGGCGACTTCACTGCGCGCCTTACCAAGCTCAACGGCAAGAAGTTCGAGCAGTTCGACCTCACCAACGAACATGACGCGCTGGCCGCACGCCATGCGCTGAAAGAGGCCGCGCACGGCCACCTCACCGTCAGCGATGTCAGCAGCAAGGAGCGCAAGCGCCGTCCGGCACCGCCGTTCACGACATCCACGTTGCAGCAGGAGGCCGCGCGCAAGCTCGGCTTCTCCACCAGCCGCACGATGAAGGTGGCGCAGGGCCTGTACGAAGGCGTATCGCTGGGCACCGAAGGCAATGTCGGCCTGATCACGTACATGCGTACCGACTCCGTGGCGTTGTCCGAGGACGCGCTCGGCGAGCTGCGCGAACTGATCGCGCGTGACTTCGGCAAGAAGGCGTTGCCGGACCATCCGCAGGCCTACAAGTCCAAATCGAAGAACGCTCAGGAAGCGCACGAAGCCATTCGCCCGACCTCGGCCATGCGCACGCCGCGCGAGGTGGCTTCGTACCTCAACGACGAACAGCGCAAGCTCTACGAGCTGATCTGGAAGCGCACCGTCGCGTGCCAGATGATCCACGCCACACTCAACACCGTGTCGGTGGAATTCGCCGTGCCGCACGTGAAGGGCGGCGATGCGTCGTTCCGTTCCACTGGCACCACCGTCGTCGACCCCGGCTTCCTGGCCGTGTACGAGGAAGGCCGCGACCAGAAGACTGCCGAGGACGACGATGAAGGTCGCCGTCTGCCCAAGCTCGACGTGGGCGAGCGCGTGGCATTGCAGGACATCCTGGCCGACCAGCATTTCACCGAGCCGCCGCCGCGCTACTCCGAAGCGAGCCTGGTGAAGACGCTGGAAGAGCACGGCATTGGCCGTCCGTCGACCTACGCCAGCATCATCCAGGTGCTGCTCAACCGAGAGTACGTGTTCCTCGACAGCCGTCGTTTCAAGCCGACGGACGTGGGCCGCGCCGTGAGCAAGTTCCTCACCGCGCACTTCACCCGTTACGTCGATTACGACTTCACCGCCAAACTCGAAGACGAGCTGGACGCCGTGAGCCGTGGCGAAGAGGCGTGGGTGCCGCTGATGGAGCGCTTCTGGCAGCCCTTCAAACAGCAGGTGGACGAAAAGACCGAGACGGTCGACCGCAGCGAAGCCACCGGCGCGCGCGAGCTCGGCACGGATCCGAAATCCGGCAAGCCGGTGTCGGTGCGCTTGGGCCGCTACGGGCCGTACGCGCAGATCGGCGACAAAGACACGGACGAGAAGCTGCAGTTCGCTTCGCTGCGTCCGGGTACGAGCATGCACACCATCACCCTCGAGGATGCACTGGAGCTGTTCAAGCTGCCGCGCAAACTCGGTCAGGCCGAGAACGGTGATGAGGTATCGGTGGGCGTGGGCCGTTTCGGCCCGTTCGTGAAGCAGGGCAGCACCTATGCCTCGCTGAAGGCGGAAGACGACCCGTACACCATCGAGTTGCCGCGCGCCCTGCAGATCGTGCAGGAGAAGCTGGAGATGCTGGCCAACCGCATCATCAAGGACTTCGGCAACGGCGTGCAGGTACTCAACGGCCGCTTTGGCCCGTACATCACCGACGGCGAGAAGAACGCGCGCATTCCCAAGGATCAGGAGCCGAAGGACCTGACCGAAGCGCAGTGCGCAGAGTTGCTGGCGGCTGCACCGGTGAAGAAGGGTCGCGGCGCGTTCAAGAAGACCGCAGCGAAGAAGGCTGCAGCCGAGAAGAAGCCGGCGGCGAAGAAGGCGGCTGCCAAGTCCACGACCAAGACGGCCGCCAAGAAAACGACCGCCAAGAAGGCAGCGACCAAGAAAACCGCTGCGAAAAAGACGGCTGCGAAAAAAGCCACCACCAAGACCGCCGCCAAGAAGTCCGCCGCCAAGAAGCCGGCGGACGCCTAAGTGACGGCGCGCTTCACCCTGGGCGAGCTGGATGCCGCCGCCGCGCTATTACGCGACGGCGGCGTGCTGGCCTACCCGACAGAAGCAGTCTATGGATTGGGTTGTGACCCGCATGATCGTGCGGCCTTCGAGCGTCTGTTTGCGCTCAAGCAGCGACCCCCTACCCAGGGCGTGCTGCTGATTGGGGCAGATTTCGAACAGGTCGAGCCTTATATCAACCTCGCCGCCGTGCCTGCGGATGTGTTGGTCCAGGTGCGCGAAAGCTGGCCTGGTCCCCACACGTGGATCTTTCCGCGATCCTCGCTCGTACCTGACTGGGTAGCTGGCGCACATGCCGGCATTGCCTTGCGCGTAACGGCCCACGAGCCTGCCGCTGCGCTTTGCCGTGCCTACGGCGCGGCCCTCGTTTCCACCAGCGCCAACCCCCACGGTGAGGCGCCCGCCCGCAGCGCCGAGATGGCGATCGGCTACTTCGGCGAGGCGCTGGAGGGTGTGCTCGATGCCCCAGTTGGTGGGCAGCACCGACCGACAGTCATACGCGACGCCCTTTCGGGCGCTATTATTCGCGCCTGACCGAAGCCGGTCGGCTCGTCGTTAGTTCTTGACGAGCATGAACGGCTTCCTCACGCCGCAGGCTCCCGGTAGGGAGTGATTCAGTGGCTACCGCGAGGATGGGAACCGCGCGGGCTCTCTTTATTTTTCTGTCCGCATGTCGGGCCGGCATACACCGGACCGGAAGGACTGACTGCCGTTGTCGGAGAACACCTTGGCAATCGTTTCTGAAAACCTCCAGCTCGAACGGTCCGCACCGGGTCGGCCCTTGCTGGCGGCTGCTGGGCCGGAGCGCCCAGTGGTGTGGCGCGGGACGCAGCCGGTAAGCGCCGTGCACTTCATGGCGCATGTGCAAGCGGTCGCTGAGCAGCTTCCCGCTGCTCCTGCAGCCGTGAACCTGTGTGAGGACCGCTACGCGTTCCTGGTGGCGTTCTGCGCGATCGCCCTGCGTGGCCAGACCAACCTGCTGCCTTCGTCCCGCGCACCCAAGGCCGTGGCCGAGGTGATGGCCGCCCACCCTGGCAGCTATGCGCTAGGTGAGCAGGCATTGGACGCGCCTCCCGCGCATTACCGCCACCTGCCCAGCCTGATGGATGTGCCGCCCGAGGCCGAAGGGACACTGGAGATCCCGCTACTTCCCGCCGATCAGGTCGTAGCCATCGGTTACACCTCCGGTTCGACCGGTGTGCCCAAGGGCAATGCCAAGACCTGGGGTAGTTTCCACGCCAGCAACACTGGCAACACGCGCGCCCTGCAGGGAACCGTTGGCGAACACTTCCACGTAGTCGCCACGGTGCCGCCGCAGCACATGTACGGCATGGAGATGTCGGTGCTGATGCCTCTGCTTGGCGATGTCGCCGTGCATGCGGGCCGCCCGCTGCTGCCGGCGGATGTGGCCGCGGCGTTGGCCGACGTGCCCCAGCCTCGCGTACTGGTGACCACGCCGGTGCATCTGCGTGCGTTGATCGAATCCGGTGTGACGCTACCGCCGATCGACGCGATGGTCTCGGCCACCGCCCCGATGCCGGTGGAATTGGCGCAGGCGGCCGAAGCGCGTTTCGGCGCACCGTTGCTGGAAGTGTTCGGCTCGACCGAGACCTGCGTGTTTGCCAGCCGCCGCTCCGCTCTCGACGAACCCTGGTCGCTGTACGACGACGTGCAGCTGCACCCTCAGCCCGACGGTACCCTGGTGCGCGCGCCGCAGCTGGCGCAGCCGATGGCGTTGGCGGACATCGTCACGCTGCACGACGGTGGCCGTCGCTTCCGTCTGTGCGGTCGCCATTCGGATTTGCTGGATATCGCTGGCAAGCGGGCGTCGCTGGGTGATCTGACGCGGCGTCTGCAGGCGATTCCTGGGGTGTTGGATGGTGTGGTGTTCCAGCTGGAAAGCGGTGACGCTTTGGGTGTGCATCGCATCGCTGCGGTGGCGGTAGCGCCGGGCTTGGATGAGCACACGATTCTCGAGGCGTTTCGCGAGTCGGTGGATCCGGTGTTTTTGCCGAGGCCGTTGAAGTTGGTGGATAGTTTGCCGCGTAATGAGACGGGCAAGTTGCCGCGCGCGGCGCTGTTGGCGCTGTTATAGCCAGCCTTTGACCTTTGCTCCCTCTCCCCTTTGGGGAGAGGGTTGGGGTGAGGGGTCAATCTAGCCTCACTGTTTCATCTTTAGCCGTCACCCCGGCGTAGGCCAGGGTCCAGGTTCCGTAGTAGTCGGTTGTCGCCTCATGCCTTATCGCGACCTGGCCGCTTACGCAGCGGGCGTTTCGATCGTCTGCCGACGCTCGAGTCACTTTTCTTTTGCTGGCCCAAAAGAAAAGTAACCCAAAGAAAATGGCCGTAAGGCCAACGCCGGCAGCATTTCGATGGGATAAGCCC